>JBDTUA010000120.1:0-13400 GCA_040007995.1 Gemmatimonadota bacterium
CTGGCCCATGGCCGCGCCGTGCGCGGTGGCGATCAGCGTCGAGTAGAGGACCCAGACCGGAAGCCAGGCGATGAACAGGTGCAGCCACACCAAACCACGGGCAGCGTCGCTCGCCGGCCGCCGCGCCGCATCCGGCGGCGGAGCCGACGCCAGCGACACCCGACCCGTAGGTGTCGTGCTCATCGCGGCGCGGTGGCCGCCACCCGCTTGGCGTGCATCCGCAGGACTGCCGAGTCCCAGGTACGCCCACCGTCGCTCGACCGGTCGCTCTGGTACTTGAACGCGGTCGGCGTGATGTCGTAGAAACGCGCCCGCGTAAGCGCGGGCTTTCCATCCGTCTCGGTCACCGTGCTGGTCATCGTCATTTCTCCATTCGTCCAGCGCCCTTCCCCACTCGTGAACCGCCCACGATAGACGTCGAGCATGGCCTGCGTCCAGCGTCCGTTGGTCGCATCGTAGGAGCGCATCGCATGCAGCAGCGTGCTCGGGTTGCCCGAGCGGTCGGTGACGCGCAACTCGTCTTCCACGCCGAAGCCATCGAAGGCCTTCCACGCCTTCCAGGTCCCGCGGAAGCTGGGCGCCCCGTGAATGCGAGCGGCGAGGCTCGTGTTCTTCGGGGTCACCGTGACGTCCCAATGGCCGATGAGGAAGGCGAACTGCGCGCCTTCCTTGGGAACTGTCGACGCGGCCAAGTTCCCGCCGCCGTCGTGCTGGGCGAACAGGTGGGATGGAACGAGCGAGGCGAGGGCAAGGACGATCAGTAGTCGACGCGACATGACGGAACTCCAGGGGTGCGGTATGGCGGCGGCGGTATGGTTGCGCAAGGCGCACTCGAGCGGCGTGCCGGCGTGGGCACACGCGACGAGCGCGCGGTGCGCGACGTCTGCTCGAGCTTATCGCGACAGCGCGCCGCCTCCGAGCCCTCGTTCGCCGAACGGTATCCTGAGGCCGCTGGATGGTACCCTCGTCGGCGTCCAGCGGCCGTACGTTGCATCTGTCGACCGGGCCGAGCCCCGGCCGAACCCGTCGCGCCACCTGCGGATGCACGCTTCGTCTCTCCGGACCCGCCAGCTCATGACAGCCCTACCGGTCGAGCGCGGAACACCGCTCATTGTGCTGCGGAACGTCAACAAGCGCTATCCCACCGCCGCCGGCAGCTTCGCGGCGCTGAGCGACATCTCGCTCACTCTCGATCGCGGAGCCTTCGTGGCGATCGTCGGCTCGTCGGGGAGCGGGAAGTCGACGTTGCTGAGCCTCATCGGCGGGATCGATCGCGTGACGAGCGGCGAGGTCATCGTCGACGGTACCGCCGTGCACACGCTGAGCGAGCGGGCGATGTCAATCTGGCGTGGGCGCGGTGTAGGAATCGTCTTCCAGTTCTTCCAGCTCCTCCCGACGTTGACGGCAGTCGAAAACGTCATGCTGCCAATGGACTTCTGCAACGTCTGGCCGCCCAAGGAACGCCGGGAGCGCGCCCTGGCGTTGCTCGACGCACTCGGCGTTGCCGACCAGGGCGACAAGCTTCCCTCGCGACTGTCGGGCGGACAGCAGCAACGCGTGGCGATTGCCCGCGCGCTCGCCAACGATCCCCCGCTTCTCCTGGCCGACGAACCGACCGGCAACCTCGATTCGCGCACGGCACAGTCGATCCTCGACCTGTTTGCCCGTATCGTGGAGGGGGGCAGGACGCTGGTGCTGGTGACTCATGAGGCCAGTGCACTGCGCCATGCCTCGCGCGCCATCTCCATCAGCGATGGACGCATCGACGTGCCCACGCCAAATGCCGTCCATGCTTAGTCCGCGCTGGCGGAAGGTCCTGCGCGACAGTTGGCTGCACCGCGGCCGGACGGTGCTGGTGATCCTCGCGATGGCCGTCGGACTCGCAGGCGCCGGAGTGATCCTCAATGCATGGGCGCTGGTGCGGGTCGCCACACGCGAGGGATTCGGCGCGAGCAATCCGGCATCGGCCACGCTACGGGTGGACAGCGTCGATGACGCGCTCGTCGCACGCGTGATCTCCCTACCTGGGGTGCGACTGGCGCAGGCGCGACGGTCGACCGTCGCACGCGTTCAGGTGAACGGCGCGACCTTTCCGGCGCTGCTCTTCACGGTGCAGGACTTCCAGGACATTCGCATCGGCAAGGTGAAGCTCGAGTCGGGAGCGTGGCCTCCAGAGGACGGCGGGTTGGTGATCGAGCGTTCGTCACTCGACATGTCCGGCGCCTCGATCGGCGACGAGGTGCGCCTTTCGTTCGGTGACGGAGCGCCGATCAACGTCACGGTGCGCGGCATCGCGCGGGACGTCGGGCTGGCACCGGGCTGGATGGAGCATGTGATCTATGGCTTCGTCACGGCCGAAACGCTGTCTCGCCTGCACGCGCCGTCGACATTGAACGAACTGCAACTCGTGATCGGCGACGGTTCCCTGAATCAGGAAGACGTCCGCACGATGGCCTTCGCCGTCAGGCGCAATCTCGAGGCGGCGGGCGTACCGGTGAGGGACGTCAACGTTCCCGTCCCGGGTGAACACCCGCACGCGGCGCAGATGGATTCGCTCCTGTACACCCAGGGCGCGTTTGCGGTCATGGCGCTGGTGTTGAGCACGTTCCTCGTCGTCAACCTCATCTCGGCGCTGCTGGTCGGACAGACGAGGGAGATCGGGGTGATGAAGGCCATCGGTGCGCGCTGGCCGCAGATCGCCGCGATGTACCTCAGCGTCGCGGTGCTGCTGGGCGCCGTCGCCGTCGCGCTCGCCCTCCCCGTGGCGCTCATCGGCGGACGCGCGTACGCCATCCTCAAGGGGGATCTGCTCAACTTCGAGGTGCAGCGCTTCCACGTCCCCGCATGGGTCATCGTCGCGCAGCTCCTCGTCGGTCTCCTCCTCCCCCTCGTGGCGGCCGCCGCGCCGGTCTGGCAAGGATGCCGCGTCGCCGTCAACGATGCCTTGCGGGATGTGGGCCTCTCGTCGGCTGCCGATCCCGGTTCACTGCCGCAGCGCATCACTGGCCTCTCGCGTCCGATCCTCTTGTCGCTCCGTAACGCCTTCCGCCGCCGGCAGCGCCTTGCCCTGACGCTGCTCGCACTCTCGATGGGGGGAGCGGTCTTTCTCGGCGCGAGCAACCTCCGCGCCTCAGTGAGAGGAGCGACGGACGTGATGTTCGCCGGACAGCGCTTCGATATCGCCCTGCGACTCGCCGATCCGCAGGATCCCGATGTGCTCGAGCGGATCGCGCGCGCCGTCCCGGGAGTCCTCGCCGCCGAGTCATGGACCGGTACGCGCGGCACGGTCGATCACGGTGATGGAGTGTTCGGCAACCCGTTCCCCATCTCGGCGCCGCCAGCCGCAACGACGTTGCTGTCCCCCGTCGCCGACCCCGGTCGCTGGCTCGCTCCGGGTGACGGACGGGTGCTCGTGGTCAATCGCGCCCTGCTGCGCGCGGAGCCGTCGCTGCAGGTGGGGAGACGCGCGACCGTGATCATACAGGGGCAACCGAGCGAGTGGACCGTCATCGGCATCACCGAATCCGGCCCTTCCGCCACGGCCTTCGCCCCGCGAGAGGTGGTGGCGCCGTTGGCGACTGATGGCCGCGCGACCAGTCTCGTGGTATCGACTGCGGCTGACGGAGATGGTCCCACCCTCGACGTGATCCTGCGACTACGGGCCGCGTTGGGTGACGCCGGCATGCCCGTCGCATCGAGCCAGATGATGGCCGAGTCGCGGCGAGTCATCGAGGATCACCTCTTGCTGGTGGTCGACTTCCTCGGATCGGTAGGGTGGTTGATGCTGCTGATCGGAGGCATGGGGCTGGCGTCGACCATGAGCCTCGCGGTGCTGGAGCGCAGGCGGGAGATCGGCGTGCTGCGGGCGATCGGCGCGCGACACGAATCGATCTTCGCGCTCGTGCAGGTCGAAGGATTGACGATCGCCGTGCTGAGCTGGGCCCTGGCGATTCCCATTTCGGTGCCGATCAGCGCAGCATTGGCGGTGGCCTTCGGCCGGATCATGCTTCGAGTGCCGGTAACCTTCGTGCCGGAGCCTAACGGCATCCTCGCCTGGCTGGGGCTGGTGGTGGGCGCGTCGGTGGTGGGATGTGCGTGGCCGGCGGTCCGGGCGATGCGGATGCCGGTGGCTGGGGCGTTGGGGTGGGAGTGAATGGGAGGGGGGAGTTCGTGCCGCTCGCGCCCTTGCCTTGCCGAGGGTACCCGCGCTACTTCGGCGCATGTCGATCCTTCGCCTGTTCGCGCGCCGCACCGCGCTGCTCGTGGCCGTGCTGCTTGTCTGGACGCATCCCGCTTCAGCGCAGGGCGACTCCACGCCGCCGCCGCTCACCGCTGCCCAGCGCCGCGTTCGCCTTACCAACCCGGCGCACCCGTTCTGGAAGGCGCAGGCCCCCGACACCGCGATCTTCGACGTCGAAACATCGCGCGGCACCTTCACGCTCCAACTGGTCCGCGAGTGGGCGCCCTCGGGAGTCGATCGCTTCTACAACCTTGCGCGCGCGGGATTTTTCGACGATACCCGCTTCTACCGGGTCCTCCCGTTCTACATCGCGCAATTCGGACTCGCCTCGAGCCCCGCGGTCGATGCTATCTGGCGCGATCGGAAGATCCGTCGAGATTCGGTGCGCGCGAGCAATGTACGGGGCGCGCTCACCTTCGCGCAGCACACACCACGGGATCGCAGCAGCACGCTCTTCTTCAACCTGCGCGACAACCCCACCCTCGACTCGCTCGGCTTCACCCCGATCGGTCGGGTGATCGAAGGCATGGAGATCGTTGACAGCGTGTACTCAGGCTACGGGGAGCTCCCTTCGAGCCCGTCACCGAAGGGAAATCCTCGACGATTCTACGGCGAATCCAACCGCTACCTCGACAAGGCGTATCCGAAGCTCGACCGTATCGTGGCGATACGCGTCCGGCCGTAGCCGCTTCACCGGGTTCACGAGCGCGGCCCTGCGACGCGCGACCACGCGTATGGTCCCCTTCGCCCTTCACTCTTGCGCGAAGGCCGGATGCGCGGGAATGTGCAGGCGCGACTCTCAGCGTGCACTCCACGTCGAGTCGCTGCCTCATGACCCGTACCGAAACACACCGACCAATGATCAGACTCTGCGATCGCTGCGGACGCGAGCACGTAGCAGTGCTGGATGGGGCGCCCACCCACGAAGACGACGCCATCCTCCCCGTGCTTCGGGTGTCGCTTTGTCCGGCCTGCCTCGCTATGTCGAGAGAAGAACAGCGTCCGATCCCCACTGCGGATGAGGCGGCTCGAGCCGAAGACTTTCTCCTCGACGAGCTGCGACCGAACGCGGAGTCGGTGGTTCGGGAGGGGAACCCGGAACGGCTGCGCGAACTGGCGCTCTTTCTCGACGACCTGTCGAAAGACCTTTCACGCCCGCTTCCCGACGACCTGAAAGCAGTAGTCGAGCGCTACCGACCGCGGGCGGACTGACGGATGTTTCGCTGACGGGGCATCGTTGCGTCGAGCGACGGCGAGGCCGGTGAGGCGCGCCACGCGCGGAATGGTCCCTACGCGAGACGTGCATGTCCTCCTCGCGAATCACTCTCGAGCGCGTGCGCGCGACCGACCGGAGTGCCCGCCAGCTGCAGCACGCGAAGCTCCCGACGACACTAGGCGCCGCGTAGCTGCTTGCCGTGATCGCGGAGCGACCCATAAATTGGCGCACCCCATCTCCGGCCCTTTCAGGCCGGCGCGCACGGCTCGAAACTCTCCGAGGCGATCCATCCGCTCATGGTCAACTATTACGAGCTCGGCCCCAACAAGCGGCTCAATGAAATCGTCTTTGCCGGCACGCATGACGCCGGGATCGACCGCGGTGGATCCGGAGTGCAGACGCAAGACCTGGACATCCTGGGTCAGGCGAAGGCGGGGGTCCGCTTTTTCGATATCCGGATCGCGGCCGCGGTAACGAGTGAATCACACGCGTCGGGCCGCCCCGTCGCCGAGTTGCGCGCCTTCCACGCCGACGACAAGGTCGTCCTGCATCTCAACCGCAAGGGAGTGATGCTCAAGGGCGTCTCGAACCCGGTGAAGATCGAGCAGTCCAAGCTGGGGGGCGGAGCCTTCGGCATGGGGCTCGGCTCCATTCTGAAAGAGGCCCGGGACTACGTGCTCTCCCAGGAAGGGAAGAACGAATTCCTGATCCTCAAGTTCGATAAGTGCTCGAACTGGCAACACATCGCCAACGCGTGTCAGGCGCTGCTGCCCGACGTCATCTTCACCGCCCGCGGCAACCTCAACATCCGGACGCTCAAGGAACTTGCCGGGCACGTGGTCGTGCTCTTCTCCGCCAAGGGGTTGGCGGAAATTCCGATCAACTCGCCCGGCATCCTGGGCTTCAAGAACCTTTCCGGAGACAAGGCGACCTACGTTGACGACTACAACGGCTTGCAGTACTACGGGAAAGGGGGAACCTCGCCCTTCAATCCCGTCAACAAGCAGAAGCAGAACATCACCAAGCAGAAGAAGCTGATGACGGGTGCCGCAGGGATGGACAATCCGGCGATCATCGGGATGATGTACTGGACCACCACCGGGCTGGTGGAGAGCATCGAGAAGCGCGACAAGCAGATGTGGGAGCCGCCTAACGTCGCGAAGATGAAGACGCTGTGGGGTCAGGGACTCGGGGATTTCGTCAACGCGCGCGTTTCACTTCCGTCGTCCAATCCGCTGGCGGAGGCGCAGCAACGGCGCTCGTTCTTCCCCAACATCGTCATGGTCGACTTCGCCAGTGGGCCGAGATGCGCCATCATTCGCGGCCTGAACGACTTGTCGGCGTCGCACATCACGTCGCTCTGAGCAGGTCGAGGGCTTTCGCACGGAGACGCCGCGCCGGGCGAGCCGCACGATTCCACCGCTACATCGCGGCGGCGCGTCGCTCGAGCGGCAGGCTCACCCGGAACTCCGTGCGCCCAGGCTCCGAGTCCACCTCGATATCTCCGTCGTGGCGTCGGAGGATGCGGCTCACGATGTCGAGTCCCAGGCCGGTCCCTTCTCCCACGCCTTTGGTGGTGAAGAACGGCTCGAAGATACGCTCCTTGACGTCAGCAGGAATGCCGGAGCCGTCGTCGATGACCCGCACCACGACCCTGCCGCGTTCTTCGCTCGCATCGACGAGCAGGTGTCCACCGACCGGCAGCGCATCGAGGGCGTTGTCGATGAGGTTCATCCAGACCTGGTTCAGTTCCGCCCCGACCGCGTGCGCACAGGGAAGGTCGGCGGCGAACTGCACCTTGACGTCCGCCCCCTTCGCACGACACTTCGCGCCGAGCATCATGAAAGTGTCGTTGATGCCTCGCCGGATGTCGACAGCCTCCGGGTTCGGGGCGCGATCCATGAAGGTGAAGCCCTTGATGCTGGCGACCAGCTCGTGGATGCGTGCCGTCGCCGTCTCGATTTCCGACGCCAGCGCCCGCACGTGACAGCCTAAGGAGATCCACCGCAGCGACGCATCGAGCGCGGGTCCGCTCACCGCGGCTCCCAGCTCGTCGAGCATCTCGAGCGTCACCGACGTTTCGGCCAGCGGGACCGCACATCCCTCGTTGGCTCCGTGCTCCACGAGCCAGTCGCCGAACAAGTCCTCGCGGTCGGCTCGTTCAATCGCCGATCGCGGAACGACGACCGACTCCGCGCACTGCGCGCGCACGCGGTCGATCGCCGCCAGCTGCGCATCCGCCAAATGCGCCGCGCCTAACGCTGACGACGCCTGTTCGGCCGCGTTCAGCCCGGCAGCGAGCAGCTTGGCGCTTCGTACCGCGGCCGAGGCGGGATTGTTCAGCTCGTGCGCCAGCCCTGCGGCGAGACGACCGAGCGACACGAGCTTCTCGTCGCGGAGGTCGCTGGCGTTGAACTCGCGGGCACGATCGACCATGACGTGCACGAGCGTCGCGGTGGCGACCGGGCACATGTGTATCATCTCGTCCATCAGGTCGCGCGGGACCATCAGGACGACGGTCTCCTCGACGGCCACGGCGTCGTTGGGTGCACGCGCACCACGTGAGTATGGCAGCATCCCGCCCACTTCTCCGCCCCGCCACTCGAAGATCTTGTGCGATCCGGCGCCGCGGTCCACACGTATGACGACGTGCCCCGACAGGTAGACGTGCATCGCGTCGGCCAGCGTCCCTTTCGCCGTCAGGACCTCGCCCGGCGTCAGCGTGCGCCTGGTGCCGTGCGCCGCCAGCCATTCGTGCTCGTGCGACGGAGCGACACCGAGCGTGCGATGCCCCGAGAGGAGTTCCGGATTCGCCGCGTCAGGCACCCTGGCACCTCATGGTTAGACCGTGCGCAGGTAGCGGTGCACCGAATAGATCGCGGCGGACCCTTCGCCCACCGCCGCGGCGACCCGTCGGTTCGCGCCGGTACGCACGTCGCCGGCGGCAAAGACGCCGGGAATGCTGGTCTCGAACGCATACGGGGCGCGGGCGAGCGGCCAGCCGCGCTCCCGGCCGTGATCCCGAGGAATGTCACCGCCGGTGAGGATCGAGCCGGAGTCGTCGAGTTGCACCACGCCGGCGAAGGCATCGGCGTGCGGCTTGACGCCGATAAATATGAACATTGCCGACGCCGGGATCGTGCGCCTCTCGCCGGACCTGGCAGCTTTCACCACCACCGCCGAGAGCGAGCCGTCACCGTCCACGGTGTCCACCTCCACCCCGGGCACCACCTCGATGTTCGGCGTCGCGTGGATGCGGTCGATGAGGTACTGCGACATGACCGGCTCGAGGCCGGCGGCCCGCACCAGGATGAAGACTCGGCGCGCATAACGAGAAAAGAAGAGCGCCCCCTGCCCGGCGGAGTTCGCCCCCCCGACGATGCAGACGTCGGTGCCACGGTAGCGCGCGGCCTCGGACATGGCCGCCCCGTAGTATATCCCCCGGCCGTGGAGCGCATCGAGTCCCGCGACGCTGAGCTTGCGTGCACTCATGCCGGTGGTGATCACGACGCAGAAGGCCGTCAGCTCGGTCCCGTCCGCGAGAACGACCACGCGATACGGATCCTCGCGCCGCAAGCCGACCACGGGCTGTCCGGCGATCACCTCGGCGCCGAAACGCCGCGCCTGCGCCGTCGCCCGATGCGCGAGGTCGGCACCGGTCACCCCCGACGGGAAGCCGAGATAGTTCTCGATCATCGAACTCGTCCCCGCCTGCCCCCCGGTGGCGTGCGACTCGACGATCACCACGCGAAGCCCTTCCGAGGCGCCGTAGACGGCGTTGGCAAGGCCAGCTGGCCCGCCACCGATCACGATCAGGTCGTAAAAGGGGCGATTCGCCTGCGTCTGCATTCCCGCCTTGGACGCCAGCTCGATGTTCGTCGGCGCCACGAGGTGCGTCCCATCTGGGAAGACGACAACCGGGAGGCGCTCCAGGCTCCCGGCGAGCGACTCGGCGAGCGTACGCGACGGCGCGTCGAGATCGAGATCGATCCACTGATACGGAACGCGGTTGCGCGACAGGAACTCCTTGGTCTCGTATGACGCCGGCGACCACTGCGAGCCCATCACCCGGATGCCGTCAAACGATGGAATGACGCGCGCCTTCCATTCGGCGAGCAGGTCGTCGAGCACCGGATACAAGCGCTGCTCCGGCGGGTCCCACGGTTTCATCAGGTAGTGGTCGAGCGCGATCTCGTTGATCCCGGCGATGGCAACATCGGTGTCGGCGTAGGCCGTCAGCAGGACACGACGCGATTCGGGGTGGAGCGGAATCACCTCGGCGAGGAGCTCGAGTCCAGTCTTGCTCGGCATGCGCTGATCCACCAGGAAGAGGGCGACCGCGACACTGCGAGCTGCCAGCTCCCGCGCGGTCTCCAGCCCCTCGGCGGGGGACCCGGCCTTCATCACCCGATAGTCGGTCCGGTACTGCTGCCGCAGGTCCCGCTCGATGGCGCCAAGGACCGCCGGATCGTCGTCGACGACGAGGATGACGGGCTTCTTCACGGTCGGCTCCCGCTGCCAATCATTGGACCTCGTGCTCCCGCTTGATCCGCTCGATCACCTCGGCCGAGAAGGCGTTCAGTTGCGTGATCTTGGCGTGCGCGCGGAAGTCGGGAGGGACGACGTTGCGGGCGTGCTCGCGCGAGTCCGACTCCAGCACGATCCACGCCTTGTGCTCGCCGTCCATGCAACCCCAATCGGCGTTAGCGAGGAAGTGGGAGCCGGTACGGAGGAAGACCTCGACCGTATGAACGCAGGCGCCAAGCGTCGGCTCGTGGGAGACCTCGATGAGGAACCGTGGCATGTCGGGAGTCCGGGGGTCGCGGGGAACGACAATCCTACACCCGAATGTGTATCGGCGGCAGTACTCGAGGGCGCGTGGGGCGCGAGCGGCGCATGTGGCTCATGGGGCGCATCGGGCGCGCACCCTGCGGGAATCGTCAGCCTGTCGCCCGGCGCAATTCCCCGCCGCGAATCCGCGATTCAAGGAAGACGAAAAGTGCGAGGCAGGCCGCGCCGACGCCGAACTCCAGCAGCAGCATGCCGCCGGTTGCCCACCGATCATGCGCCCAACCGTCCGCGCGCAACATCGCGAGCCCGAAGAGGGTGTTCATGGCGAAATAGACGTTGATCTTCGTCGCCGCTGCCCGCTCGCCAATGATGTCGAGTACCATACCGGTCAGCGTGGCCGAGCAGAGCCCGAGAGCGAAGGTGTACGTCAGGGTGCTGATCGCGTAGCCGACCGAGGTGCGCGGCGAGACCAGCAGCAAGAGCGCCGCCCCCGCCGAGATCGCGCAGGCCAGGGCGTATGCACGCGCACTGGGCAGGCGCGAGGCGAGGACCCCACCTGCCATGCAGCCCGCGACGATCGCGACGCCACCGCCGATGCCGAGCACAAACGCGACGGCGTCGGCCGAGGCGTGCCACTCGTCACCGAGTGAACCGAACAGGAATTGAGCCGAACCGGTGCCGATGGGGAGGATCGCCAGGAGCAACCCGATGCGTCCAGGTCGGCTGCGGAGCAGGGTGACGAGTTCGGTCCAGGCTTCTCGCCCCCTCGCGCCGACCGAGGCCCCCTCGTGTCCGCCGTCGGGCTCCTCGAGGCCGGAGAGTGCGAGCGAGCAGACCACCAGGAGCGCGGCGAGTGCGATCCCAGCCATCCACGGTGCGGGAAGATGTCGCGTCAGCCAGAGACCGAGCCCGCCGCCGGCGGTCTGGCCGAACTGGTTGCCGCTCTGGAACCACCCGCTGGCACGCGCGCGGCCGCCGGTCCCCGCGTTGAAAGCCATCAGCCCCTCGGTCGCGAAGGCGACAAAGGTCGCGGCGAGGTTTCCCACGAGCACGAGCAGGGAGAGCAGGGGGACGGTGTCACTCCGCAACGGCGTGGCCGTGAGGGCCAAGAGGACAGCCGACATTACGCCGATCGCGATGCGGTACCATGCCTTCCGCGAGAGCGAGTAGTCGGCCAGTGGCGCCCAGAGAAACTTGAAGGCGTGCGCGAAGAACGCCGAGCCGACCATTGCAGCTGCGGCCGAGACGGGGAGTCCGGCGCGCGTGGCGAGATAGCCAAGTGCGACGCTCGGATAGCCGATCATCAGTCCCATGGGGAAGTAGAGCGCGGCGTAGCGCCATGGGTGGGGCGCGCGCGCGGCGATGGGGCGGGGCGGCATCGATCCATTCTGGATCGCGGAGCGTAGGACCGCCAGCAGTGGACGGTGACCGCAGCAGCCGTCGCATGCCTTGTAGCTTGCGTGACACCTCCCGTCACAAGCACTCGTATCGTCCATATGTCCGTCCCCGTCATCGAAGTCCGCCACTTGGAGAAGCGCTACGGCGCAACCCGCGCGGTGCAGGACGTCTCCCTGGACGTTTACGAAGGTGAGATCTTCGGCCTCATCGGTCCCAACGGGGCAGGGAAGACGACGACGATGGAGTGCATCCAGGGGCTGCGACGCCACGACAGCGGAACGATCAGCGTCCTCGGACTCGATCCCCATCGCGACTCGGCGCGCCTGCGGCAGCAGATCGGCGTGCAGCACCAGGAAGCGCACCTGCAGAAGCGCATCAAGGTCTGGGAAGCGATCGACCTGTGGTCGTCGCTCTATCGCGATGCGGTAGACGGTGAGGCGCTGCTCACGCGACTTGGACTCGCGGCCAAGCGCAACGCCTGGTTCATGACGCTCTCCGGAGGGCAGAAACAGCGACTCTTCATCGCGCTGGCCCTCATCCACGAACCGCGCGTCGTCTTCCTCGATGAACTGACGACGGGGCTCGATCCCCAGGCGCGTCGGGCGATCTGGGAGCTCGTGACCGACATCCGCGCGCGCGGTACGACCGTGCTGCTGACGACGCACCTCATGGAAGAAGCGGAACGACTCTGCGACCGGGTCGCGATCATCGAGCACGGACGCTTGATCGAGTTGGGGACACCGGACGAACTGGTGCGCCGACATTGCCCACAACGAGTCGTGGTCTTCAGCGGCGAGGGAGCGGGAGTTGCCGAGCGCCTGGCAAGCATTCCCGGCGTGCGCGCGTCGTCGAGCAACGGGACGACGCACACACTGTCGGGCGAGGGCGACGACTTCGTCTCCGAGGTGATCACGTTCATCGCGCGTGAGGGGATCCGCGTGCGCGGCTTTCGCACCGAATTGCCGACGCTCGAGGATGTCTTCCTCAAGCTTACCGGGCACGGCGTGAGGGAGTAAACGATGCTCACCGGATTCTGGAAGCTCACCTGGCTCGAGACCAAGATCTTCATCCGCGAACCGATGGGGGTGATCGGGACGTTGTTCGTCCCGGTGATCGTCTTCATCGTACTCGGTCGTTCGTTCGGTGGGGTCGATGCCGCCGCCGCCCCGCGGACACCGTTCAACGTCGCAATCCTCGCCGCGCTGTTCATCGCGATTGGCGCAGTGTCTTCGCTGGTGGCGATCATCTCGATCTATCGGGAAGGGGGGATCCTGAAGCGGTTGCGGGCGACGCCGCTTTCACCAATCACGATCCTCGGATCGCACGTCGTCGTGAAGCTCGTCTTCACCGTGATTGGGCTCGGCCTCCTCCTGCTCGCCGGGCGGCAGGTCTTCCCCGGCGCGCTGCAGGTAAACCTGCTCAGCTTCACAGCGGCGGTCCTGCTCGGGACGCTGAGCATTCTATCGCTAGGGTTCATCATCGCGAGCATCGTCCCCACGGCGCGCTTCGCGCAGCCGATCGGCGCAGCGCTGCTCTACCCGATGGTGGCGATCTCCGGGCTCTTTTTCCCGCTCGACCGTGCGCCAACCGCGGTCCGCATGATCGCCAGCGTCCTTCCCACGACGCACGCGGTCGCGCTGATGCAAGGGGTGTGGGATGGGTCAGGGTGGCTGGCGCACCTTGGCGACGTCGGGGCACTGCTGGCCATCGCGGTCGTGGGCGTGGCCATCTCGACGCGCGTCTTTCGCTGGGAGT
>JBDTUA010000121.1:0-13271 GCA_040007995.1 Gemmatimonadota bacterium
GCGCGATCGCGGAGCAGTATGCGCGCTGCGGGGTCGGGCGGCAACGTCGAGCCGAAGACGGACACCGAACCCGGCGTTGGCGCATCGCCGGACGCGGGCGCACATTCCAGCTTCCGTCCTCCTTCCGGAGTCCAGGTCCGATGAAGCGCATTTTCGCCTTTCTGGCTCTCGTCGTGGTCGCCCTCGCCGGTGTCATGGTCGTGCGCACCCTGCGCGTCGCGGTGCCCGTCACCAGCAGTGCGAGCGCGCTGGCGCCACTCCCGACGCTCGACTCGGCGGCACTCGCGTTGCATCTGTCGGGGGCGGTGAAGTTCCCCACGGTGTCACTCGCCTCGGGGGGACCGATCGACACGGCAGCCTTCCTCGCGCTGCATGACTACCTGCGGGAGACGTACCCACTCGTCCATGCGACGCTCGCGCGTGAAGTGGTCGATGGCTTGAGCCTGGTCTACCGATGGACGGGTCGCGACACGACGCTCGCCCCGATCGTCCTCATGGGGCATCTCGACGTGGTTCCGGTCCCGGAATCCAACCTGACCGAGTGGGAGCATCCGCCCTTCTCAGGCGCGATCGCCGGCGGCTATGTCTGGGGGCGCGGGACGCTCGACGACAAGGCGACGGTCATCGCGGTGCTCGAAGCGGTCGAGGGACTCTTGCGCGCCGGCGTGCATCCGGCGCGCACGATCTACCTCACCTTCGGGCACGACGAGGAAGTCGGGGGGAGGTACGGCGCCCGCATGATCGTGCAGGAACTCGTGGCCCGCGGCGTCAACCCGGCCCTGGTGCTCGACGAAGGGGGCTTCATGGGCGAGAACATGATCCCGGGAATAGCGGGGACCGCCGCGATCGTCGGGATCGCCGAGAAGGGCTACCTGTCCTTGCAACTGACGGCCCACGCCGACGGGGGACACTCCTCGATGCCGACCGCGCGGACCGCCGTGGGGGCGCTGAGCCGCGCGATCGCCCGGCTCGAGGCGCACCAGTTCCCGTCGTCGCTCAACGGGCCGACCACCACGATGATCGAGTCCATGGCGCCCTTCCAGCCCTTCATGCAGCGGTTGGTCAGCAGCAACCTGTGGATCACCGGGCCGCTCGTCGAGCGCGTGCTCGCGGGGAACGAACTCGGCGGGGCGCTGCTGCACACGACGACCGCGCCGACGATGCTCTCGGCGGGAATCAAGGACAACGTCCTCCCGCCGGTGGCCACCGCGGTGGTGAACTTCCGCATCAAGCCTGGCGAGACGGTGGCCTCGGTGATCGCGCGGGTCACGGAGGTCGTCGCCGATTCGCAGGTTCGCGTCGCGCCGCTCGACAGCGTCGGCGTCGATCCCTCGCCCGTCTCCGACACCAACGATCCGGCCTACAAGCTGATTGCCAACACCATCACCCAGATGCGCGCGGGGCAGACCGTCCCGGTAATTCCCTACCTTGTGATGGGGGGGACGGACGCGAAGTTCTGGGGACCGCACAGCGCGCGAGTCTACCGCTTTCTTCCGATCCCGCTCGGCGAGGGGGACCGGGCGCGCGTACACGGGGTGAACGAGCGCGTCGCCACGGGTGACTTTGCGACGGCGGTGTCGTTCTTCATGCGACTCCTGCAGGGATCTGACGTGCTGTGAGTCCGAGGGGTCAGCGCAACGCGGCCACGATCGCGTCGAAGACCGCGAGGTCGTCGTAGACCTCACCGCCGGTCGGCTTCGGCTGCGCCGACCAGACGACGATCACGACCTTGGCCGCTGGGTCGACGAAGACATACTGCCCGTGGATCCCTTCTGCCGCGAAGGCACCGTCGCGACGTGCCGCCGCGGAGGGCGGAATCCACCACATGTAGCCGTATGGCAGGCGCGTACCGTCGCGCAGCATCTTGGCGCTCCCCGCCTTCTGCGCCCATCCCTCGGGGAGGATGCGCACGCCGTTCGCCACGCCGTCGTGCAGCAAGAAGAGCCCGAAGCGTCCGTAGTCGCGCAGGGTGGCGCTGATGCCGCTTCCGCCGATCTCGATGCCATCGGGCGAGTCGAGCCACCAGCGCGCCTCGGCCTCCATCCCCATCGGCTGCCAGATCCGTTCGGAGAGGTACGACGAGAGCGATCGATGGATCGCCCCGTGCAGGATCTCGGCGGCGACCTGGGTCTCACCCGTGCTGTAGTTGTTGCGCGTCCCCGGTGAGGCTGCTCTCGGGAGTTTGGCCATGACGGAGAGCGCCGAGCCCGGGACCTGGGAGATCTGGGCCTCCAGCAGGTGTCGGCGATCCGAGGTCGAGTCGGTGTATGTCTCGATCCACTTGACCCCGGACGACATCATCAGCACGTCGCGAATGGTGGCGCCCTCGTAGGCGGTTCCCTCGAGCGCTGGGACATAGTGGGTGACAGAGTCGTCGACGCTCCCGATCGCTCCGTCGTGGATGGCCGCTCCGATCAGCGTGGACGTGATCGACTTGGCGATCGACATCGACATCCATCGCGTCTGCTGGCTGTTCCCGAAGAAGTAGCGCTCGAGAGCGATCGAATCGTGATCGAGCACGAGGATCGCGGCGACGCGGTTGTCGCGGAAATAGTCCTCGATCGAGTGCGTCGCCCCCTTCGACTCGAAGGTGACCGGTGGCAGCGGCTGGGCACGGGCGGGAAGCGCGCTCGACGTCGGGCCCGCTTCGATGCCACGCGTTGGAAAGAGTCGGTCGATATTGCGGAAGGTATGGACCGCCATCTCGTCGGACAGCGTTCCATCGTAGCTCTCGCGGACCGTTCCGATCGGTTCGTTCGCATGGGGATAGGGCGCCGGCGCCGATGCGGCGGCGCTGCCGGTACCGCCGCGGTCGCACGCTGTGAGCGCGAGCGCCAGGACGAGGCACCACCTGCGCGCGCGACGTGTGCTTCCGATTCCCGAGGAAAGTTCCGTGGTGTGCATCATGTGGGCGCCAATGTCGCTCGGGGGCGGCGCGGGTCAAGAGGAGCGGTCGGCTGGCGTCGGCTGGCGTCGCGCCCGACACGGTCGAAGGTTAGACTCGGACCATACTCACTCTTTCCCCTGCGCCATGTCCCGTCGTCCGCTTCCATTCGTGCATCGCCTTGTACTGCTGGCGGTGCTCTCCATCACCGGCGCATCCGCGCTGCTGGCGCAGGCTCCGTCGTTGCACGGCAAGCGGAGCGCGCGCCTGATCATCCGCAACGCCCTCGTGATCGACGGGATGGGAACGCCCGCATCGGGGCCGTATGACATTGTGATCGAGAACAACCGCATTACGCAGCTCGTCCCGATCTCCGACGCGATTCAGGCGGCAATCGGCGGCATGCGTGGGCGCCCGCAGGGGGGCGCCGAGATCGATGCCAAGGGGAAGTACGTCCTTCCTGGCTTTGTGAACGCCCATGCCCACGTGCAGGACGAGCGTGGGGGGACGCCGCAGGAGCAGGCGTACGAACTCAAGATCTGGCTGGCGTCGGGAATCACCTCGGTGCGGGACGTGGGAAGCGACACGCGCAAGACCATCCCCCTGCGCGACCGGATCAACGCCGGCCAGGAAGGGCCGCGCATCTTCCACTATCCGATGTTCAACCTGCCGCCGGTGCCTAACAACGCCGCCGAGGCACGGGCCCGGGTCCAGGCGCTGAAGGCGGCGGGGGCGGACGGCATCAAGATCCTGGGCACCAAGCGCGACGTGATGGAGGCGATGGAGGACGAGGCGCACAAGCTGGGGTTGCGGGTGGCGCACCACGCCGCGGTCGAGGAGACCAACGCCTGGGACGACATCAAGTTCGGGACGACAAGCATCGAGCATTGGTACGGCATCCCCGACGCCGCGATCATCGACGGGGTGCAGTCGTTTCCGCCGGACTTCAACTACACCGATGAGGTGCACCGCTTCCGCTACGCCGGGCGGCTGTGGCGCGAAGCCGACCCGGCGCGGTTGCACGAGGTGCTGGCCGCCATGGTGAAGGCGAACGTTGCCTGGGTCCCGACGCTCGACATCTACGAGGCTTCGCGCGACCTGCAGCGGGCGCAGGGGCAGCCCTGGTTCCGCGACTACCTCCACCCCACGCTGGAGGAGTACTTCAAGCCGAACCCGAACAACCACGGCTCGTACTTCATCGGCTGGACGTCGATCGACGAGGCGTACTGGAAGGAGAACTACCAGATCTGGTTCCGGGCGCTGCGTGAGTTCGAGCGACTCGGGGGGACGATCGCGGTCGGTGACGACGCCGGCTTCATCTACCAGTTGTATGGCTGGGGGTACATTCGCGAGTTGGAGCTGGAACAGGAGGCGGGCTTCAGCCCGCTCAAGATCATCCAGCATGCCACGAGCAACGGCGCGAAGGTGCTCGGCAAGGAGAACGAGATCGGGCGCATCAGGCCGGGGTGGCTGGCCGACCTGATCATCGTCAACGGCAATCCGCTCGAGAACCTCAAGGTGCTGTATCCCTCAGGGACCGACGCGGTTCGGGACGGGAAGGTCGTAGCAACGGGGGGAGTGGAGTGGACCATTCGTGACGGCTACGCGTATCACGGACCCACGTTGCTTCAGGAGGTGAGGGAGATCGTGCGGAAGGCGCGCTTGAAGGCCACGACTCCCTGACCCTCCTTCCTCCGGACGAGGTTGCCTGACATGCTGCACCACACTGTTGGAGTTCCGGCGGCACGGCGCGCGCATCGCCGTATGCGGCTCCTGACGGCCGCCACCCTGGCACTCGCGGGCCTGAGCGTCCCTGCCGCGGTGGCGTGCGCCCAGGGACAGGTCGGCGCCATCCTCGGCGCGACCTTCTCGACGCTGCGCGGCATCAGTGGCCTCGACAGCCGCATCGGACTCGTCGGCGGGCTCTCGATCGTGCTGCCGACGGACGGACCGTTCGCCTTTCAACCCGAGGCGCTGCTGGTCAACAAGGGAGCCAAGGCATCGACGGGCGATCCGGAGGGGCTCAGGCTCAGCTACTTCGAGATTCCGCTCCTGGTCCGACTCAAGGTGAGCCGAGCGTCGCCGCTGCGACCGCACCTCTACGCGGGTCCGTACCTCGGGATCAAGGTCGATTGCAGTGTGAAGGGGACGTCGACCGCGTGCAACGACCTTCCCGGGGTGAGTACGAAGACGGTCGACGTCGGCGGGCTGGTCGGGGGCGGAGTGGACTACGATGTCGGGCCATTCGTCTTCACCGGAGGCGCGCGCTACAGCTTCGGGGTGTCGAGCGTGGCGGACTTCGAGTTCGACGCCGCGAAGGAATCCGCGAAGAACGGCGCCTTTTCCCTCTACCTCGGCACGGCGATCCGCCTCGGCGGACGTTAGGCAGGAGGATACCATGTGCCGCAACATCAAGACGCTCGCCAACTTCGAGCCCCCCGCCACCGCCGACGAGGTACGCGCCTCGGCGCTGCAGTTCGTGCGGAAGCTGAGCGGCTCGACGCGCCCGTCACGCGCGAATGACGCCGCGTTCCAGCAGGCGGTCGACGAGGTGACGGGCGCGGCGCACCGGCTCATCGAGGCGTTGCAGAGCACCGCCCCGCCGCGCTCGCGCGAACAGGAGGCGCGCAAGGCGAGGGAACGGGGAGCGCGACGTCGCTCTCCGACCGGCGACGCCACCTCCCCCTGACCCTCATGCCGCGCGGGAGATGCCGGCCGCGCCCCGTTTCATATCGTTAGGTGTCCCAACGGTACTTGAAGTGACCAGTGACCGAAACCGCTGGTCCAGAGACGGGCTGCAGCGAGCCGCTGAACGTCGCGCTCAGGGCGAAGCAGTTGACCGACGACCCCGGCGGACAGGCTACGAAGATCGGGCCCAGGTACCCGACCAGCTGTGAGAGGTCGACCGTGAGCGTGGCGCCGGTCCCCGGATCGACGAGTACCACTACTCCCTTGGCTGCCACCACGCCCGCAGCGTTGGCCCGGATGCTTCCGGCTCCCGACGCCATCTCGAAGAAGTTCATTCCGGTGGTGAGATTGCGATTATAGTACGCGTCGCTGCGGAAGACGAACTGCTGCGCCGCGCCCACTCCCGGGGACCCGGTGCTGAACGAGCCGATGAGGTTACCGAGCACGCGGGGCGGCGGTGGATTCCCCACGAGCGCGACCGCCAGCGACGGGGCGTCCGGGGCGACCGGCGCGAGGACGCCCTCGCTCGAACATCCGGCCAACCACCCGGCCGACAGTACCAACGCGATCGATGCGACTTTCATGATTCCCCTCCCTGTACAGGTGCGACCTGCCCCGCTCACGGGGTCTTGCGACGGGGGACGATCCCCCGTCACCGTCCTTCGTTCATCCTCCGGTATCCGTCAGATGCAACCGTGTCCGCAATGCGCTCGCTGCCTCGCGCGCCTCGGCGACGACGGCGGCGAGCGCGCGATCGGCCCGCCCCCACGCACTGGCGACCAGGGCAAAGTTCTCCAGCGCCTTCTCGTCGCGTTGCATCTGGCGAGCGACACGGGCGCGCTCGAGCGCGAGCGGGATCTCGGTCGGTGTCAGCAGGCGGTTCGGGCGCTCGTCGAGCAGGAGCGCCGCGCGCTCGGGTTCCGCCAGCCGCGCGAGCAGGCGCGCCGCCGCCAGGCGTTCCTGATAACAATCGACGCAGAGCGAGTCCGGGAGCGCACGCAGGATGGCCAGCGCGCCCGCGGAGTCTCCCTTGGCAAGCGCGAGGTAGCCGCGTGCCGCGCGCGAGGCGTAGCTCCCGATCCGCGCGCGCCGGACGTCGCGTTCGCGGGATTCCGACTCAGCCATGGCGGCGATCCGCTCGATGGTCGCCGCGTCGCCAACGCGCACCCACCACGGGAGCGTCCACCACGGGAACGGGCGGGTGTGGTCAGCCGCGTAGTCGTCGAGCCATCGATGGAAGCGCGCCGTCGACGAGTCACGGGGAAACGCCTCGACGAGGGCGTAGTCCACAGCGAGCGATGCCCGCAGGTCGCCCAGCGACTCCCAGAGCTGCCCCGCCTCGTTCGTGTGACCGCGATACGCCAGCTGCAAGGAGAGCCGGACGCGGGGATCGGGAAAGAGCGCGTCAGTGTGTCGACGCTTTACGAGCGCCCGCGCGACACGCACCGCCGTTTCCTGGTTGTCGGGCCAGCGGCGCAGGAGGAGCCAGGCGCCGGCCAGCTGCTTCGTGGCCGCGGTATCGAGCAGGAAGTCGAGCGCCGCTGACTGCTGGGTGGCATAGTCGGCGATGCGCATGGCGGTCCCGATCGTCGTCACGTCCTCGCGCTTGGCGTTGAGCGCGAGATACCACTCGGCGTAGGTGCGTGCCGTGTCGGGGAGATCGAGCGAAAAGGCGAGTTCGATGACGTGCGGATAGGCAGGGGCAAAGCCGCGGTTGAGGCGGATCGCGCGGGAAAAGTCGCTGAGCTCCTGCCGGTCGCCGATCCCGACGCCGACGCCGGGGCCGTAGCCGTAGTGGTAGCCGGCATCGCCGCGCGCAAACCAGACCTCGGGATCCGAGGGGTAAAGGCGCACCGCCGTGTTGAGCAGGGCGAAGAGGCGGCGCGCCTGCGGCAGCCAGCGCGGGTCGGCGTAGTCATCGGGGAGCGTCGAGCTGAGCGAGTCGGCAGCGATGAGCAGCGAGTCGTGGCGCCCGAGCGACCGGTTCAGCGCACCAGCATGGCTTAGGTAGGCACGGGCGAGCGAGTCGTCGCTGTGTCGCAGCCAGGCCACGGACTGTCCCGCGCGCCGCAGCGCGAGGGCGAAGCTCGAGTCGATCTCGAGGGCCCGCTCGTAGTGCGCCAGCGCCGAGTCCCATTGCGAGAGCCGGTAGAAACCCTCCCCCTTGGCGAACTCCTTCACGGCCGGCGGCGATCGCGAGCCGAGCCCCGCATTGGGAGTGGCGGTCACCGGCCGCACCTTGCGCAACACATCCAGGATGCCTAACGCGAGTGCCGACGCGAGCCGGTCGGGGCGATCCTCCTCGCCGGCGACGAAGACCGAGTCGATCGTCTTGCCGCTGGCGACGTCGAGCAGCTGCGCACGCGCCACCAGCGAGTCGCCCCCGGCGATCACCACCTCCCCGTACACGGCGAGTCCGGCGTCGTGGTCGCGCGCCTCGGCGCGCGCACTTTCTGCGTCGCCACGCCCCTTCCAGTCACGCAGTACCGACGCCGCGTCGACCGTGGTCAGCGGACCAACGCCGTCGAGCGATCGAGTCACCACGTTGAGCAGCGTCTGCGACCAGAGGTCCGCGCCGCCCCACGATTCGAAGCGCCCTCCGTCTGGAAGATTGAAGGGGACGACCAGGATCCGGTCCTTGTTCGCCTCGTCGACGACCGGCTTGCGAGAGAACAGGGCGCCAGCGGCGACGGCCGCGACCAGCAGACCACCGACCGCCAGCGCCGCCAAGCCCCGCCGCCGTGCCGTAGGACGCGGCTCGAGCTGGCGCACCACCGCCCCGGTTTGCAGCAACGAAATCGCCGACTCGAAGACGTCGCGCAGTTCGGCCGCGCTCTGCTGGCGATTTTCGGGTAGCTTTTCCAGCGACTTTCCGATCGCATCGCTCACCGCGCGCGGAACGCCGGGGGCCACGCTGTGCAGTGGCTTGGGGATTTCCTGCAGGTGCGCCTTGGCCAGATCCAGTTGCGAAACGGCGCTGAACGGGGCATTCCCGGCGAGTAGCTCGTAGGCAAGGACGCCGAGCGAGTAGATGTCGACGCGTGCATCGGGAGCGGCGGATCCGAACAGCTGTTCCGGTGCCATGTAGCCGAGCGTCCCCAATGAGACGCCGGTCGCAGTGACCGCGTCGCCGCCGCCAACGGGGTTGATCGCGCCGCGCGCGATCCCGAAATCGGCGACCAGTGCGTGTTCGGCCGACAGCAGGATGTTCTCGGGCTTTATGTCACGGTGGATCACGCCGCGCTCGTTGGCGTAGGCGATCGCGTCGGCGATTTCGCGCAGCAGGCGCAGTGCGGCGACGACCGAGTATCGCTCGCCCCGCTCCATTCTCCGACGCAGCGATTCTCCTTCGACGTACGGCATGATGTAGTACAGCAGCCCCGTCCGGGCGCCCGCCCCGAGAACCGGGAGGATGTTCGGGTGCTGCAGATGCGCCGTCACGTCCACTTCGCGCTTGAAGCGGGCGGTTGACTGCGGGCTGACCATGTCCGGCGGGAGGACCTTGATCACGACCGGGCGTCCGAAGGCAGACGTGTCGGTTGCGAGCACGAGTCGGCTCATGCCACCGGCAGGGAGTTCGCGCTGAATGACATACGCGTCTCCCAAGGCGGTCTGAAGCGCTGCTACGATATCGTCCACAGAGTCGGGCGGCGGGGCGGTGCTGGCGATGCACCTTGGAAGGATCTCAAGGATACGACCCGGGAGGGTGACGCGAAAGAACGCCGGCCCCATGTGTACAGGTCGGCTCGCGGTCGCGGTTGGTTGGGGGTAGCTTCGCCGCCATGCGCACCCTTCGAGGATGGTCGCACTATCAGACCGTCGTCCTGCTCTGCTTTGCGGCGGTCTTCATCTCGTACCTCGACCGCACCAACATCTCGGTCGCCTCGATCGCGATGCAGGAGCAGTTCGGTTGGACCGAGACCACGAAGGGGATCGTGCTCTCGTCGTTCTTCGCGGGCTACCTGGTCCTGCAGGTGGCCAGCGGGACGCTCGCCAATCGCTACGGCGGGAAGGTCGTCCTCGGCGTGGCGGTGGTGTGGTGGTCCCTCTTCACTCTTCTGACGCCGCCGGCCGCGCTCATCTCGCTCCCGATGCTGATCGCCGCGCGAATCGCACTCGGACTCGGCGAAGCGGCCGTGTTTCCCGCCTCGATCAACATGGTCGGGCGGTGGGTCCCCGCAGAAAAACGGTCGCGAGCTGTCGCGCTCTTCTCGAGCGGCTTGTCGATCGGGACCGTCTTTTCGCTCCCGATCACCGGCTGGCTGGTCCGAGATTACGGCTGGCCGGTGCCGTTCTACGCGTTTGGCGTCCTGGGATTCGTGTGGGCCGCAGCGTGGTTCGCCTTCGTACGCGGCGGGCGTTCCGGTGAAGAATCGGCGGTCAGCCAAGGGGCGACGACTGCCTCGTCCGACGAGAGGGAGGGAGCCGGGCCGTCGTTGGCGCGGACGATTCCGTGGAAGCGGCTGCTGAGCAACAGTGCGGTCTGGGCGATCATCGTCAATCATTTCTGCAACAACTGGTCGCTGTATGTGCTGCTCGCCTGGCTCCCCTCCTACTTCAAGTCGACCTTCGGTGTTTCGCTCGCCAACGCGGGGTTACTCTCGGCGGGGCCCTGGCTCCTGAGCTTCGTCATGGCCAACCTAGCCGGGTGGCTCGCCGACCGGATGCTGCGTCGCGGGACGAGCGCGACCGTGGTACGCAAGCTCATGCAGTGCATCGGGCTGCTCGGCGGGGCGAGCTTTCTCCTCTTGCTTCCGCTCGCGACGACGGCGACGATGGGAGTCCTCCTGATGTGCGGCGCGGCGGGGACGCTCGCCTTCTGCCTCGCCGGTTTCGCGCCGAACTGTTTCGACATTGCGCCGCGCTACGCCGACGTGATCTGGGGGATGAGCAACACCTTCGGGACGATCCCCGGGATCGTCGGCGTGGCAGTCACGGGATGGCTCGTCGAGCGCACCGGCGGCTACACCGCGCCGTTTGTCGTCACTGCCGCGATCGCGGTGAGCGGGGCGCTCTTTTTTCTCCGATTCGGCTCCGGCGAGCGCCAGATCGACTGAGGCCGAGCCGCCCTTCCACTTGCACGAGGTTGGACATGCAGACCCCACTGACTCCGCTTGATTTTGCCCGTCGTGCGCGTGCCCTCTACCCCGACCGTGAAGCGGTCGTCGACGGGGAGCAGCGCTGGAGTTACGCCGAGTTTCTCGAGCGGTGCGATCGTTGGTCCAACGCGCTGCAGCGACTCGGGGTCGCGCCAGGCGACCGGGTCGCCTACATCGCCCCCAACACACACGCGAACCTCGAGGGGTTTTACGGCGTACCGCAGGTGGGGGCGATCATCGTCCCGCTCAACTACCGGCTGCTGCCGGCCGACTGGGCGTACATGATCAACCACAGCGGGAGCCGAGTCGTCTGCGTGCATGGGGACTATCTCGATCTCGTGCAGGGGGTGCGGCACGAGATGCCCGCGGTCGAGCACTTCGTGGCGCTGGAGGGGAGCGGCGACGGATGGGAATCATACGAGGCGCTGCTCGCCGAAGCGTCGACCGACTTCATTCGCCCGGCGCTCGACGAGGGCGACGTGCTGGCGATCAACTACACCAGCGGTACGACGTCACGCCCCAAGGGGGTGATGGTGACGCACCGCAACGTCTGGGTGAATGCCGTCGGCACACTGATTCACCACCCGATGTCGTGCGCGGATCGTTACCTGTGGACGCTGCCGATGTTTCACGCCAATGGCTGGACGTTCACCTGGATCGTGACGGCAGCTGGCGGGACGCACGTGTGTCTGCGCAAGGTGGACGCGGCCGGCGTCTTTCACCTGGCGCAAGCCGAACGAATCACGATGTTGTGTGCGGCGCCGACGGTCCTGATCACGGTCGCGAATGCCCCCCCGGAACTGCGCGCGGGAGCCCCGCGGGGCGTGCGCGTGCTCACCGCGGGTGCGCCGCCGGCCGCAGCCACGATCGAGCGCGTGGAGGAGGAACTCGGCTGGACGATCACCCACGTCTACGGGCTGACAGAGACCTCTCCCCTGATCACCGTCTGCGAACCTCGGCCGGAGCATGCCGCGCTGTCCACCGCGGAGCGCGCGCGCAGCAAGGCGCTGCAAGGCGTCGAGCTGATCACCTCGGGTGAACTGGACGTGACCGATGATCGGGGAATCGCCGTGCCGCACGACGGCGAAACGGTCGGCGAGATCGTCGTGCGGGGCAACGTGGTGATGGAGGGCTACTATCGCGATCCCGACGCGACGGCCCGCGCATTTCTCGGCGGCTGGTTCCATTCCGGTGATGCAGCTGTCGTGCACCCCGACGGCTACGTCGAGATCCGCGACCGTCTCAAGGACGTCATCATCAGCGGCGGAGAGAACATCTCGTCGATCGAGGTGGAGGGGATCCTCCTTAGGCACCCCGCCATCCTCGAGGTCGCAGTGGTGGGCATGCCGCACGAGAAGTGGGGTGAGGCCCCGCACGCCTTCGCGGTGCTTCGTCCCGGCGCGACGTTGAGCTTCGAGGAGATGCGGGAGTTCACGCACGAACGGCTCGCGCGCTTCAAGGTGCCCAAGGCGCTGACGATCGTGGACGAGCTTCCGAAGACCGCGACGGGGAAGATCCAGAAGTACGTGCTGCGCGGCGGGAGGGCGGCCATCACCGCGCAGTAGCGCGCATGCCGCGCAGTAGCGCGCATACCGCGCAGCAGCGCTGCGCGATAGCGAGCGCTAGCGAGTAGTTGAACGTCGACAGGTGAGGGCATGACGCCGGCGCGCCGTGATACTAGTTTCGGAACGCGTTGTGGGAGGAAGAGCGTCCGGGCGGATCGTTCCACCTGGACGCGTTACGGGACGGGGGCTCATGGGACGACGGCATGCAACTCACCTTTGAACGAGCGCAACCGGAGGACGCCGCAGCAATCGCGGCGATCAGGATCGCAGCGTCCGAACAGTTGACCCTCACGCACGGCGAGGGTCCGTGGTCGTGGATGGTTTCGATGGACTCGGTCGTGCGTTCGCTGCACACTCCTTACGTCCTCGTCGCGCGTGTCGGACGCACCCCGGTGGCTACGCTACGGCTCCAGTCCCGAAAACCGTGGGCCATCGCCCCCCTCGACTTTTCGCCCGTGACGAAGGCGCTCTACCTGGTGGACATGGCGGTTGACCCTGAGCTGCAGCGAAGGGGAGTGGGGCGCGAGTGCCTGGTGGAGGCGGCCCGTCTGGCGCGCGCCTGGCCGGCGCGTGCGATCCGTCTCGATGCGTACGACGCGCCAGCGGGGGCCGGTAGCTTCTATCAACGATGTGGCTATCGAGAGGTTGGTCGCGCGCGGAGTCGGGGCACCGCGTTGCGGTACTACGAATTCCTCATCGAGGATCGTTAGGTACCGATGCGACCTCCGCCGGAGCTGCAACTCGACCAGGCGCTTCCCTGGTCCACCGGGACCGGGACGAAGGTGTGGGCGATGCTATCCGCGGCCGCGGCCGGCGACCTCGCGGCGATCGATCGACTCGCGGTCCACGACCCTTCGCTCCTGCGATGCCATCACGAGGGGCGCACGCCGCTTGAGTGTGCGGTCCGTGGCGGACACTTCGCCGTTGCCGAGTATCTCGCCATCCGCACCCCGAATCCGCTCGGGCGCGTCGGCGACGATGCGCTCGTCGACGTCGCGCGCGATCGCGGTCACACGGCGATTGCGGCGATGTTGC
>JBDTUA010000122.1:0-13241 GCA_040007995.1 Gemmatimonadota bacterium
TCGTCTTCTCGTCTTCTCGTCTTCTCGTCTTCTCGTCTTCTCGTCTTCTCGCATGCACCCCCTGCTCGACCTCACGTTCCGGCCCGTTGTCGGACATCGTGGCAACGCCGCGCACGCGCCGGAGAACACGCTGGAGTCGTTCCGGCAGGCGGTGGCGTTGGGGGTCGATGCCTTGGAGTTCGACGTGCGCCTGACGCGCGATGGCGAGGTGGTCGTCTTTCACGACGCTACGGTCAAGCGCACGACCGGCGGCGCAGGCGTCGTCGCCGCGATGACGTTGGATGCGATGCGCCGACTCGACGCCGGCGCGACGTTCACCACCAACCGCGGGAGCGTCTTTCCGTACCGCGGGCGAGGGATCGGGGTCTCGACGCTTGCCGAGGTACTGGCAGCCTTCCCCGAGATGCCGATGCTGATCGAGGTGAAGGTGGTCGAAGCCGCGCGGCCAGCGCGCGACGTCATCGCTCGCGCGGGGGCCGAGCTGCGCTGCATCGCCGCGTCGTTCCACCCGGAGGCGTTGCTCCCCTTCGAGGAGAGCGGCATTGCCGTGTCCTCGCCCCCCGCGTCCATTGTGCCGATGTGCATCCCCGCCCTGCTCGGCCGACGTTACACGTCGCTGACGTTCCAGGCGATGTCGCTGCCGCGCGTTTACCGGGGCATTCCGGTCCCGCTGGGAGCCCTCGCGCGCGCCACCGAGCCGGCCGGCGTTCCCCTGCACGTGTGGACCATCAACGATCCTGCGATCGCCTTGCGACTCTGGCGCGTGGGCGTGCGGGGCATCCTCTCCGATGATCCGGCGGCGATCATGAGAGCGCACGCGGAATGGCGCGCGCGTCCGATCAACCGTCGCCCGAGCTGAGGTTCAGCGCGACTACTGGCCGACCGCGGACATGGTGAGCGGCTGCAAGGAACCACTCGAGACGGCCAGCGTATTCACGCCGACAGTTCCTCCGACAGTCCAGCGCGCGGTGACTTCTCCCAGCGCATTGGTCAGCCCCGATTGCGGCGAGATGAGCCCCCCACCGCTGAGGACCTGAAAGGCCACGGCGATTCCCTTCATCGGAACGTTGCCCGGACCTACGATTCGCACCACGAGCGGATTCGGGAGCGCAGCGCCCGCCTTGGCGTTCTGGTTGTTCCCCTGGGCGATGATGATGTCGCTGGGCAACAAAGCGAGGGCGCTCACGTTGACGGCTTCGACTCCGGGGACGGAGGCACGGAGCAACTGCGCCACCTCGTTGGGACCGACCGTCCACTTCACCTTCACCTCGCCATTCTCGTCGCTGGCGGCGCTCCCCGGGGTCACCGAGCCCCCGCCCTGCGTGACGCTGAAGCCGATCGGGAGCTTCCCGATCGGAGTACCACCCGTGTCGAGCACGCGGATGACGATCGGGTTGGGAAGCTCGAGGCCGCCTTGTACCTGCTGGTTGTTCCCCTGGACGAGGACTAGCGATCCGGGGGTCGGCGCCTCCAACACGGCCTTCTTGCCACATCCCGCGCCGAGGGCGGAGAGGAGGACAGCGAGCCCTGTGATCGAGCGATGACGGAAGACGAGGCGCGTCCGCGAAACCAGGGCTGGGTGCATGGCAGATCAACAAGAGAGCGTGATGAATCCCGGGGACCGGCGGCCGCCCGTCATGGCGCCGCGTACCAGCACGCGACGTCCCGGATTCTCTTCTTTGAGTATCGGCCGCACCCGCCGACACCTGAGCGTCAGCCGACAACGCCTCCCCCCGCGATCGGTTCGACCGACTACGGTCGGTGGCGCCGCGGGCGGAACCGAACCCTCTCCGGGGAATCCCGAATCACGCCAGCCGCCGAACGTCGCGGTCTGGTGGGCGCGAGTGGACCTTGGCGGACTGCGTGCACCGCTCCGCTCGAGCGCCCCCGAAACGGAAGCGCGCGACGACCATGTCGAAACGGAAAATGGGCGCAGCCACCCGGCTACGCCCATCGACATTCCTTTGCACATCCAACGACCCGCAACAGAACCCTTGCAACTCCAACAATAGTTCGACCGCTTGGACCTCAAACTATCTCATGCCGAGGTGGAGAATCTCCTGCGACCTACATCAGGCACCCTACACCGAGATAGCTGCAAGGCGGCGACGACGAGCACGCACTCCGCCCATCGCGGCAAGGCCGAGTCCGAGCAACGTCATGGTGGCCGGTTCTGGTGTTACCGTCGCCTGGTTCGTGCGGAAAACGAAGTCGTTGTAGTCGACGCCGTTGACGCCCGGCTTCACGCCGAAGCCGTAGTACTCGTAGTCCGTGCCCGCCACGGTGGGCGCCGGTTGGTTGTTCACGAGAGCTTGCGGCTTCACGACACTAAGCATTTGGAGCCCCAACGATCTGGCGTCCACTGCCGCGGAGAAGAACCAGGTGTTGTTAGGGAGCCACAGCCCGAACACGAGCTGCTGCCCCGCCGAGAAATTACCGAGCGTCGTGGAATTCGCCGGGGCCTTCCACAGCGTCTTGCCATTGCCGATCGCTGACGGTCCGATCGCGATCTTGTGCGTCGGGGAAAAGATCCCGGTGAGGGGATCGAACGGCGAGGGAAAGTAGTAGAGCTGCGATCCGGTCGCGGCGTACCCGCCGAGTACCGTCACGCTGACCTCCCGCTTCCAGCCACCCGACATCACCGTCACCGGTACCGATGGCTTGAGCGCAACCTTCGGCTTCGCCTGCGCCATCACCACCGCCGGCGTCCCCGCCAGGCCGACCAGCGCCAGCGTCAGGGACATTGTACCTAGTACCACCCGCTTCATGCTGCCCATGTTCTCCTTCCCAGGCCAGGGAATGTTCCTCGTTAGGTTTCCGGTCCTGTCCACGCCGGGAGTTCCTGCCCTACTGCCGTGACCAGTCCGGTTGCCACGCGGGACGCGAGGGCGTCCGCACGCGATTGTCGCTCCTGCCAATCCGTTGCATTGAACCCCTGCGTGGGCGGGATCGGCACCATGATCCGCACCAACGCCTCCTCCGTCCGCCCGCGCGTGGCCGCATCGCGTAACAGGTCCCACTTCACCCGGTACTCGTTCCAGGCCACCCGTCCCCGACCCTGGTACCAGTAATACACCATCGCTTGCATCGGACCGTTAGCGAGTATGTACCGGTTCACGGTGACCGACCGACCATCGACCACGAGCGTCCGCGTCCCTGCCTCCACCGTCTGCCATCCAGCACCCGGCAGGCAGTTGCGCGGGGAGTGAATCGTGCGCCCGGTGGTCTGCGAGTCGTAGTAGCCCACGTAGACCGAGAACGCCTGCGCCGAGTCACCCTGCTGCCCGAAGATTCGGAACACGTAGTCCGACATCCCCGCGACCTGCTGCTCGTTCTCACTGATCGCCCGGTCCTCCACCGCGAAGCCCGCAAACCCGATCGGGACCTCGCGGAGCGGACGCGACAACCGCACGACCTTCTGGTTCCGGGCACTCGTGACGAGCAGACTGCCGAGTCCCAGCAACACCGCGGGCAAGAACAATCTCCATTTATGCATTTGTCATGCTCGGACTCCAGCGGTCTTCCAGCTTGAGCGCAATCCACGAGAGGAAGCCGAGGATCGCGAACGCGACGAGGAACAGGAGCCACCCTTCGGTCATGTGCGAGAACCCCTCGCCGAGCGCCGGATCGACGAATGACACCAGGAATCCGGTGAAGAAGACCCGCACCCCGTTGACCAGAACAGCGACCGGAATGGACAGCGCGACGATTGCTATGCGCGAGATCGGTCGCCGCAGCAGAAGCCCGCCGAGCAGCACCCCCAGGCTCAGGAGCGCGGTGAGCGAACGCAGCCCACTGCACGCCTCGGTCACGAACAGGTCGTGTCCTGGCAGGCGAATCACGTTCCCGCTGAGATGCACCGGTATGCCGCGCATGGAGAGCAGCGCCGCGCCCAATTGGGATGCTTTAAATTGCAACGGTAGCGCGAGCGCCCCGATCACCATGTCGGGGAGTGGCACCGAGAGCGCCAGCAGCGCCACCGGAAGCCACCAGTGCAGCAACTGGCGAAATCCCCAGCCCCATACCACCAGCCCCGCCAGCGCCAGAAACATCGACGCGCGTCCTACAAACGCCTCAGCCGCCAGCGCCGCGACGTAGCGCAGTCCGATCGCCATCATCAGCATCGCCGCGCCCAGCATCCAGTTGCCGCGCGCCTCCGGCGCCTTACCCCGCTTCCACGCCAACAGGATGGCCAGCGGCGCCAGCAAGAGCCCGTGCCCTGCTTCGGGATCGGACCACCAGGTACGCACCGTCCCGACGAGCGGTTCGGCAAACAGTAGGAGGAAGGTCACGCCGGTTGCGACCAGGGCCGCAAGGCGATCGCGATCCGACGCTCCGTCGTCCCACATGGATGAACTGATCATGAATTTCGCTGCACAGTAATGGCCCTCGACGGGTGGCGAAAGGCGGAAAATTCTGAATGTCCGAATAAAAATGCGCTCGTGCTCGCCACCCGCGGTCGCGCAGTTTGCTCCCCTTCGCAGGCGCTCGGCGGCGAATCGACAGATTTTCGGTTCCCGCTGCCGATACTCGACAGCGCCCCATCGCCCAATGACGTGAGCACCTCACCAACGCAACGCCCAAACACTAGTCCCGCCTCGCTGACGTCGCCCAAGTCCCATCCGGCACGGCTTGCGCCGAGCGGCGAATTGACGACCGGCGAGTCGACGACCGGCGCGTCGACGACCGGCGAGTCGGCGACAGAGGGACCATGCTCGACACGGGTCGGAGTTCCCCGCACGCTTCACGCGCCTCCCTACTCCAGATCCACTCCCGCGAGTGGACCAGCGGTTCGGACCGGCGCGAAGCTCGGCGTGGCGCTCCTCGCGTACATGTTCGCGGTGACGCTCATCATCACCCTGCTCCCGTTCCAGTTCGACTGGCCCTCTCGCTGGCGCGTGATGTTTACCGGCGGACCGGTCGACATCGTTGCCAACGTCCTCCTCTTCCTTCCGTTGGGCTTCCTCTATCGCCTTGCCAGACGCGAGGGGTTTCGGCACTCCACGCTGACGGTGCTCTGGATCGGGGCGATCATGAGCATGGCGATCGAGACGGCACAGCTGTTCGAACGTGAGCGGTACGCCTCCGTGCTGGACGTCGCCACGAATGCGTTCGGTGCATGGCTCGGCGCGTTCGCATTCGACCGGCTCTCGCCGAGGGCGCGCGTCGACGGCGAATTGATCGGCCGGCTCTCGCTCGAGCTTCCGCTCATGGGATTGATCTACCTGATGGTCCCTCTCCTCTGGCTCAACGCCCTCTCGACCGGCGGGGAGGTCGAGCGAGGGGGACTCTCCGTGCTGCTCGGCGTCTTCGGCGCGAGCCTGCTGGGCGGGATGCAACGTCGTCACTTCGGCCCGGTCCGATCGCTCGAAGCGCGCGCGACAGCCGCAGCCGCAGCCGTCTGGTTCCTCGCGGGGACCTTTCCCGCGCTTCCCAGTCGTCCGTTGCTCCTCATGGGAGGCGCGCTCCTCGTGGGCAGCTTGGCGTGGTGGCAGGGGAGCCGCCCGTTCGTGGCCGACGACTCGAACCGCCGATTCGAGGTTCCGTTGCTCACGTCGGCGGCGCCGGCATACGCGACGTATCTCGCCCTGTTGACGTTCGCTCCACTGCTCCACGGCGTTGGAAGCTGGAGCGTTGGCGTGGGCTTTCCGGGGATCGCGACCGAGTGGACGAAGACCGAGATCCTCCGCTGTCTCGAACAGGTCGCTGCGTTCACGCTTCTCGGCTACATGACGGCGGAGTTCCGAGGGCGTGATGTGCCCGGATACCGGCCTGCGCTTCCTCGTCTGTTTGCCTGGGGAGGGGGGGCCGCGATCGTCGGAGAATGGGTTCGCGGCTATCACCTCGAGCACGGCGCCTCGATCTCGCGCGGCGTGCTGCTCCTCTCGGCGGCGCTGTATGGCGGCTGGTTGTACTACCTCCAGCGATCGCACGTCGTCGAGTTGCTGAACGACCGCCACGCCACGACCGATGCAGGGGACGACCTGCGCTCCGCCGCCTAGATTCCCGGCGCCCGTTGGCTCGGGAGGACACAGCCTAGGGATTCATCTTCGTCGGCTTGAACTGGTCGAGCCGTTCCATCTCGGTCGAGAGCGTGTTGCGCGAGGGAGGTTTGCACTTCGCCTCGTCTCGCGCGGTCGCCGTGTAGTCGATGACGTCGGCGTATCGGGTAAAGAGGTGATCACCTCGCCGGAGCGTGTCCTCGACGTAGCTCAGGCGAAGTTCCGCGTACATGGGCGTGTACGGCCGCGGCGCGGAGAACTTGTACTGCTGCGAGATCTTCGCGTTGACCATCTGGCCCGCGGCGAGGTAGTAGTAGCCCGTGCTATCGCAGGGCCAGAACGCCAGATAGTCGGTCCCCTTGACGATATATCCTGCCGCCGGCGCATAAATCGCTTCCGGGTCGCCTGGCTTGCGGCCGGCGGCGGAAAAGGCGCTGCTGAATCGGGCTGCCTGGCGTGCCTGCTTCTTGCCCCCGACTCCCATTTTTGCCCGCCGCGCGGCTTTCACCGCTTTCTTGTCCACCGGGCCTCCTTCTGCGCTTGGCACGCACCCCTGAAGCACCCCACCGGACCATGCGAGGGCAAGCAGCAGAGCCGAACGTCGAAATGGCGCGGATGAGCGGGACATGGCAGCAGGCCTGAACGGGTGGATATAACTCAAATTATAGTGCAAGCGATGCGCCACGGCGTGCTGGCTCAGCCGTGCATCAGCGCATACATTCGCCGCCGTTCGTACCCCCTCACGCTCGCAACGACTCACAAGAAGGCAGACGACGTGGCTGCACCTGTCAACGAAGGGACGCGCCGAGTGCGCGTCGCAGTGTTGGGCGCTGGGGCGTGGGCACGCCTGGCGCACATTCCGGGCTTCACGCGCGACGCACGCTGCGAGGTCGTGGCGATCTGTGATCCGCAGCGTTCGATGGCCGAGGCAGTAGCCGCGGAGTTCGGAATCCCCGACGTGTATAGCGATCACCGCGAAGTGCTGGCGCGCGAGGACGTGGACGTCATAGACGTCTGTACCCCATCCGCGACCCACTTCGACCTGTCGTGGGCGGCGCTCGAGGCGGGCAAGCACGTACTCTGCGAGAAGCCGGTCGCCTTCGATTTCCGGGACACGATTCGCGCCGCCGAGCTCGCGCGTTCGAAGAAGCTCAAGACGAAACTCGGCTTCACGTTCCGCTACGCGCCGGCGATGCGGTACATGAAGCATCTCATCGACACCGGCTTCATCGGCACGCCGTTCATCTTCAATGGCTACGAGCAGAATTCGCAGTGGCTCGACCCGATGAATCCACTGCGACAGGTCGACGTCGATGCGGACCAGTCGGAGCTGCAGGTCTCGTCGCTCGAAGGCTACGGCGCGCCAATCATCGACATCGGTGCCTGGGCAGTCGGTAGCGACTATAAGGAAGTAGTCGGGACGATGCGCAACTTCATCCCCGAGCGCATGGTTCGCGCGACCGGGCGCGTGATGCGGATGAACATCGACGATGGCGATATCTTCATCGGAGAGTTTGCCAACGGCGCCCTCGGAAGCATCCAGACCTCGTTCGTGACGGTCGGCAATTACCCGGGGATCGAAGCGCGCATCTACGGAAGCGAGGGGGCACTGATCTGCCGTCTCGTGGAAGAGTTCGGGGTCTGCGAATCGCTCAAGGCTGCGAAGCCGAACGACGTGGAGTTCAAGGAGATTCCCGTCCCGCCCGAATTCTACCCTCCGGGTGGGAGCAAGGAGGAATCGTGGCGTACCCTCTTCTATGCCAACCTCACGGCGTCATTCATCGGGGAGATCCTGTCGGAGGGCGATGAGAACGAGGGGAGCTTCATCGACGGCGCGCGGGTCCAGGAGGTCATCAACGGCGTCGAGCAGTCCTTTCGCGAAAGGCGGTGGGTGTCGTTGCCGCTGCCGAGGTAGCAGTGCGAGACGGGGGACGGGGGACGGGGGACGGGGGGGGCGACTTCGCCGAATTTCTCGAGCATTACTATCGGCGCCGGCCGGTCAACGCCACGTATACCGGCGTTCACGACTTCGACCATTCGCTGCCCGACTGGTCGCCAGCCGGGGTGGAGCAGATCAGGCGGGAGATGCGGGCGCTGCGGGAGCGCATCGCGGCGCGAGAGCTCTCGTCGCTCGATGCGCTGATCGCGGCCCGCGACTGGAGTGGTCTTGACCTGGCGCTGGCGGACTCCTTCCTCGAGATCCAGCTGGCGGAGCTGGACGGGCGCCACTTTCAGCGTGGCAACCCGTCGTTGGTCATCGGAGAGGCAGTCTTTGCGCTCATCAGCCTGATGGTGCGCGATTTTGCGCCCCTCGACTCGCGGGCGGGAATGTTGCGCGCGCGGCTTGCACAGCTGCCGCGCTTCCTCGCCTCGGCACTGGCCGTTGTCTCGGAGGCGCCAGTTCCTTCGACGTGGATCGACAAGGCGTGCAAGGAATGCGACGGGGCACGCGCGCTGCTCGGGACGGGGCTCGATCGATGGCGCGATGCGCCAGCCATCCCCATGGAGTTGCGCGAGGCGTTGCGCCGCGAAGGAGACGCCTCGCTTGGGGCGTTGGAGTCGTTCGTGACGGCGCTGATGTCGCTGCCGCGAGACGTTGCACCTGCCCGATCCTGCGGGCCCGACATGCTGGCGCTCCTCCTGCAGCGGGGGCATTGGTACGATCGATCCGTCGACGAATTGCTTGGCGATGTGCGGGCCGCCTTCGCAACCGAACGCGCGCGACTCGAGGTGATGGCGCGCGCCGTCGATCCCGCGGGGATGTCTGCCGTTCAGGAGCGACTGGCGTCGGCACATCCATCGGCCGCGGAGTATCTCCCGGCGTTCCAGTCGACGTGGGATGCATGTCATGCGGTATCGATGTCGCACGCGCTGGTCTCATGGCCTGACGCGCCGATCCGGTATGTGCCGATTCCCGATGCCACGCGTGAGGCGGCGCCCTCGCTGTACTATCTCTTCTACCGATCGCCCGCGCCGCTCGAGTGGCCGGACGTTCACGACTATGTCGTCACGCCGATCGATGGACTGACGGGCGACGCGCTGGAGCGGCACCTGCGGACGTGGAACGACGGCGTGATAAAGCTCAATCACGTCGTGCATCACGGGGCCCTCGGGCACCACGTGCAGAACTGGAAGGCGGCACGGAGTCCACTGACCATCGGCCGCATCGCCGCCGTCGACTGCGCCAGCCGGATCGGGATGTTTCTCGGTGGGACGATGGCCGAGGGATGGGCGTGTTACGCGACCGATCTCATGGACGAGTGCGGATTCCTGAACGAGGCGGAGCAGGTCTCCGAGCAGCAGTCGCGAGTGCGGATGCTGGCGCGGGCGCTTGTGGATCTCGAGTTTCATACCGGCGCGCGGAGCTTTGACGAATCGGTGTCGCTGTATCAGCACGAGGTCGGGATGCCGGCCGCGGCGGCGCACGGAGAGGCGGTCAAGAATTCGATGTTTCCTGGCACGGCGCTTATGTACTGGCTCGGGACCTCGCAGATCCACGCGCTGCGGGCGTCCGAACAAGCGCGACTCGGATCGGGCTTCAACGCGCGCGCGTTCCACGACACCTTCCTTTCCTTCGGGGCGATTCCCGTCGCACTGGCGGCGCGCCTGATCTCGGGCGGATAGGGCGCCTGAGCACTGTCACCGATCGACCGAACGAGAATACCGCCGTTCATTTCCAGCCGGAATCCCGATGTCGCTGCTTCTCCCAGTTCGAGTCCGTTCCTTCGTGTCGGAAACACGAATCGTCGCACGACGCCACTCGCGTGCGACGGCCTACGTCGTCCTGGCCCTGCTCGCATCCGGCGCGTGCTCGCGCGAGGGAGGAAACGGCGGGGTGGGCCGCGCAGCGTCGAATGACCTCCTCATCGTCGCGTACGACCGGGAGCCGGACACGCTCAACCGATTCAGTACGCATATCCTCGAGGACGTGCAGACCTGCATCGTGGAAGGGTTGGTGACGACCGACGAGAAGATGCAGGTCGTGCCGCTGCTCGCGACCGAGGTCCCGTCGCCGGAGAACGGCGGCGTCGTGCTGCGCGAGGACGGGGGGATGGACGTGACCTGGAAGCTGCGCCCGGGAGTCAAGTGGCACGACGGCGTCCCGTTCACCTCGGCGGACGTGAAGTTCACTGTCGATGCCATCAACTCTCCTGTCTACAACCCGGAGAGCACCGACGGCTTCGACCGTATCGCGTCGGTCGACACCCCCGATTCGCTGACGGCGGTGGTGCACTACAAGGAAGTCTACGCGCCCTACGAGATCCAGTTCATCCGCGGCGCGCTGCCGAAGCACCTGCTCGACGGCAAGGACATCGACGCAGCGACGGAGTACAACCGGAACCCGTTAGGCACCGGGCCGTACAAGGTGACGGAATGGAAGACCGGCGAGTACATCCTGCTGGAGAAGGTGCCGGACTACTGGCGTGGCGCTGAGTATCCCAAGATTGCGCGCATCCTCTTCAAGTTCATTCCCAACAGCACCACGCGAATCAACCAGCTCAAGAGCGGTGAAGCGCATCTCGCCGCCCTGGTACCGTGGGACAAGTTCCGTGAGCTGAAGGACGTCCCCGGGCTGACCATGCACCGCATGATGGGGAACTCCTACGAGCATATCACGCTGAACGAACGTTCCGTTCCGGCATTTCGCGATGTGCGCGTGCGACGCGCGCTCATCCACGCCATCGACCGCGAACTGCTGGCGCGCACGATTCTCGACGGACTCGCACCGGTGATCGACGGATCGATCCAGCCGCTGTCGTGGGCGTATACCGACAGCGTGCGCAAGTATCCCTACGACACGACACGCGCGCGTGCGCTGCTCGACGAGGCGGGATGGCGGGACACCAATGGCGATGGCATCCGCGAGAAGGACGGATCGCCACTCCGCTTCACCCTCATGACACAGGCGGGCTTCGCGATCCGGGAGAACATCGCCCAGGCGGTGCAGCGTCAACTCAAGGATGTCGGCGTGGACGTCAAGATCCAGCTCGTCGATGGCACCGCGATTTCATCGCTCTGGTTCGAGGGGAAGTTCGACGCGATGCTGCATTGGTGGCACATGCCGAGCGATCCGGAGATCACGACCTTTTTCGCGTCTGATCGCACGCCGCCGGCGGGGCGCAACATCAACTACATCGCCGACGACTCGCTCGACCGCCTGATGTATGCCTCGGACCGCACCGTCGCGCGTGCCCCGCGGCGCGCGCTCCTGGTCGCGGCGCAGCAACGGCTGGCGGAACTGGCCCCGGAGATCCCACTCTACAACGTGACGCGGCTCGATGCGGTGCCGGCAACCTTGCGGAACTTCAAGGGGAATCCGACGAACACCGGGATCTTCTGGAATGTCTGGGAGTGGGAGGTCGTGAAGCCGTAGCGGCGCGCGGCTGCGGCCGGGGGCTGGCCTCTCGCGCCACAGGGGGACACCGGCGTATTCTCACCTCGTGCTGAAGCTTACCGCGCGCCGGCTCATCCAGGCGGTCCCCCTTCTTCTCCTCATCTCGATCCTCGTCTTTGCGCTGCTGCACGCGGCGCCAGGCGGGCCGCTCGCGATTTATCTGGAGAATCCGAACGTCCGCCCGGAGGACATCGAGCGTCTGCGGCGCTCGTTAGGGCTGGATCGGTCGCTTCCGGTGCAGTACCTCGCCTGGCTCAAGGGATTCGTGGTCGGCGACTGGGGCTTCTCCTTTGCGGACGGGCGACCGGTCCTCGTGCGCATGGCGGAACGGATCCCTGCGACGCTCGAACTGATCCTCGCGTCGCTGGTGATCGCCTTCCTGGCGGCGGTCCCGGCGGGGGTGGCGGCCGCCGCCCGTCGTCACAGCCTGTTTGACCGGGGAGTAACGATCTTCACGCTCGCCGGGATCTCGCTCCCGACCTTCTGGTTCGGCCTGCTGCTGCAGCTGCTGTTCGCGGTCTCGTTAGGGTGGCTCCCCTCGTCGGGACGCACCTCGATCATGGGAGGAGATCTCGTGGACCGCGCGCGGCACCTCGTCCTGCCGGCGATCGTCCTGGCCACCGTGCACGCCGCGGTGTGGACGCGTTACCTGCGAAGCTCGATGCTCGGCGTGCTCGCCCAGCGCTTCATCCTCGCGGCGCATGGCCGCGGCGTGCCGTCTCGGCGCGTCGTCTTCCGGCACGCACTCGGCAACGCCCTCCTCCCCTTCGTGACGATCGTCTTCCTCGACGCCGCCATCATGGTTTCGGGCGCGGTCGTGACCGAAAGCGTCTTCGCCTGGCCCGGTCTTGGTGGACTATTCACGGAGGCATTGGCGCGGCGCGACTATACGGTGCTCATGGCCTTCCTGATGGTCACGTCGACCTCGGTGATCGTGCTGAACCTCGCGGCAGACCTCAGCTACCGGTGGCTCGATCCGCGGGTGCGCACGTGAGCGCACCCGCCGAATCGATCGTCTTGCCGCTGGCGGGCGACGGCGAGGGGCGGACGGGTGGCGGCGCGCGCGTCGCGCTCGCAGTGCTGGTCGTGATCGCGGTGGCCGCGGTGGTCGCGCCGATCCTTGTGCCGGCCGCGAGTGAGACGATGGACCTGGCGGCGCGACGTGCGCCGCCGTCGTTCGCACACCTCTTCGGGACCGATGAACTCGGGCGCGATGTCCTCGCCCGCGTCCTGGTGGGGGCGCGCGTCTCGCTGGCAATCGGACTCTTCTCGGCGATGCTCTCCGTCGCGCTCGGGTCCGCAGTTGGTGCGGTGGGCGGCTTCGTGGGCGGCTGGCTCGATACCGTCCTGATGCGCGTCACCGATGCCATGCTGGCCATTCCGCGGCTCCCGTTCCTGATGATCGTTACAGCGATCCTGCAACCGTCGATCCCGCTCCTGATCGTGCTCGTCGGCATCGCCGGCTGGATGGAGACGGCGCGAGTGGTGCGTGCCGACGTGCTCTCGCTGGCGCAGCGAGGTTTCGTGGAGGCAGCGCACGCGACCGGCGTGTCACGAGTCCGGGTGCTGGTGGCGCACATCCTTCCGAACGTGCTGGGGACGATCGCCGTCTCCGCCACGCTGGCAGTGGGGCGGGGCATCCTGCTCGAGTCGGCGCTTTCGTTCTTTGGAGTGGGGGTGCAGCCTCCGGCCGCCAGCTGGGGGAACATGCTCTATCAGGCGCAGACGACACTCACCTCGGAGCCGTGGCTGGCGATCTTTCCCGGCGTCGCAATCTTCGCCACCGTCTTCTGCGTCAATGTGCTGGGCGAGGCCCTGGCGCGCGCGGGTGGTGCGGAGCGGGA
>JBDTUA010000123.1:0-13132 GCA_040007995.1 Gemmatimonadota bacterium
GACGGGGGACGGGGGACGGGAGTGCACGAAGGGCCGCCGGGGGCGGCCCTTCGTGCGTGCGCGAGGTGCTTCGTGTCAGAGCGCGGCGACGAATGTCTCGATCAGGCGTTCGAAGTCGGCGGCGGCGGTTTTCGTCACGGCGATCACGTCGGCGTGATTGATCGGCTCTGGGGAGAGTCCGGCGCCCGGGTTCGTGATGCAACTGACGGCGGCGCATCGCATCCCCATCGCGCGGGCGACGAGCACTTCGGGCACGGTCGACATCCCCGCGGCGTCGGCGCCGAGTCGCTCGAGCATCCGCACTTCGGCCGGCGTTTCATAGCTGGGACCGAGCAGTCCGGCGTAGACTCCCTCCTCGAGGCGGATACCCAGATGGCGGGCGATCACGTGCAGCTGGCGGCGGAGTGCGGGGTCGTACGGGTCGGACATGTCGGGAAAGCGTTCGTCTCCGGGTACGACCGCCCCGATGAGCGGGTTGCGGAACATGAGGTTGAGGTGGTCGGCGATCACCATCAACTGTCCGGCGCCGAAGGTGCGGCGGATCCCGCCAGCAGCATTCGACAGGATCAGCGTGCGCGCTCCCAGCGCGTGCACGACGCGCACCGGAAACGTCGCGTGCGCGACGTCGTGTCCTTCGTAGATATGAAAGCGGCCGGCAAGCGCGAGGACCTCGCGCCCGCCCAGCGTACCGTGCAGCAGCTCGCCCGCATGTCCTTCCACACGTGGCTCCGAGAAGCCGGGGATCTCGCGGTAGGCGATCCGCGTGGCATCGGCGATCCGCGCGGCCAGCCCCCCGAGCCCGGAGCCAAGCACGATCGCCGCGACCGGCGCCTGCACCGGAAGCCGCTGGCGCAGGAGGGCGACGGCCTCGGCGAGCGGGAGAGGCGCGCGCTCGGGCGTTGTCGTCTCGTCAGGCATGGCGCAGCGCCTCGATGTCGGCACGCGCGCGTGCGATGAGCTGATCGCGTTCGGCCGGCGGGAGGAAGGCGCTCTCGAAGCCGTTGAGGGCGATGGTGGCCAGCTCGTCGAACGTGAAGTCGAGCGAGCGCACGGCGTGCTGGTATTCGTCGACCAGGTTCACGCCACTCATCAGTCGATTGTCGGTGTTGAGCACGACGTTCAGTCCCTGGTCGAAGTAATGGCGCAGCGGATGCAGCTCGTACGAGCGCGCCGCGTGCGTCTGGACGTTGCTCGTCAGGCAGATCTCGAGGGTGATGCGGGACTCGTTCACCTCGTCGGTGAGTACCGGGTCCTCGTACAGGCGCGTGGCGTGCCCGATACGCGTCGCGCCGCACTGATGCACCGCCTGCCAGACCGAATCCGCGCCATCTCCCTCCCCCGCGTGACAGGTGCACGCGAGGCCGTGCGTACGCGCGAGGGTGAAGGCGTCGGCATGCGTCGACGCCGGATGTCCCGCCTCTCCGCCGGCGAGATCGAAGCCCACCACGCCCGACGACATGTGGTCCACCGCGAGCTGCGCCAGCTCGACCGAGCTCTCGGGCGACAGGTGGCGCAGCGAGCAGACGATCACGCGGGCGGTGATGTCGTGATCGCGTTCGGCGCGCGCGAGGCCCCGCATCGGCGCCTCGACCGCTTCACCTAACGAGAGCCCCCCGCGCACGTTCAGGATCGGGGCGAATCGCACCTCGATGTAGCGCACCCCCTCTCGGGCCGCATCCTCGGCCAGTTCGTACGCCACACGTTCGAGTGCCTCGGCACTCTGCATGACCGCGAGCGTCGTGTCGAAGCGCAGGAGATAGTCTTCAAGGTTCCGCGCGTCGCGCACCAGCATGTGCGCGGCAAGCGCCTCGGCGTCGTCGCAAGGCATCCGGACGTGCATGTCCCGGGCAAGCTCCAGCATCGTCGCCGGGCGGAGCGATCCATCGAGGTGGCAATGCAGCTCCGCCTTGGGAAGCCGTTCAAGCAGCGACCGCGTGATGACGGGACTCATCGGCGAGCGCTAGGCATTCTCGTCGCCACCCGGGCGTCGGCGGTTGGCGATCACGCGGAAGATCGCTCCGTTGTACAACGCGTCACCCTCCACGACGTCGAGCCCACGCGAGTCGGTGATCCGACGATCGCCGGCGACAACGCTCACGGCGAGCTCCGGATCGAAGAGGCGCACGGCGTCGACCGGGGAACCGTCGGACGGCGCGTCGATACCGCGCCCGTTGACGTACACGCGCACAGTGGCGCTCATGGTTGCACGGAGAGGATGCGCGCGTCCGTCGGCGGACGCACTGGTGAGGGACGCGAGCGCAGATAGTTCGCGAGCGCATCCAGATCAACGACGGGGAGCTCCTCCACCGCAAGGGCGCGCTCGCTCACGCCGAGGTCGTCGCCTCCCGAGGCAAGGAAGTCGGTCATGATGACGCGATACACTCCCTGCGGATCGAGGAGGCGCCCGTCGCTGAAACGCGCACGGACGATGCGGCTCCCCTGCGGTCGGTGAAAATCGACTTGCAGCTGCACCCCGCTGAGGTGGAACGACCCTTCCGGCTTGGCGACCACGCGCTCGAGATACGCCTGCAGCTCGACTCCGCGCATGCGCACGGCGACGAGCACGTTGCCGAAGGGCTGCACCTCGTAGAGCGTGCCCTTCGTGGCGACACCGGCGTTGAGGGCGGCCCGCACCCCGCCCCGGTTCATGACCGCCACATCGCCCTTTCCAGCCCAACGCTGCGCGTCGGCGATAAGGTTGCCTAACGTCCCTGTGGGTCCGCGCTCCATGCGCTCGGCGATGGTCGCCACCGGCGCCGCAAAGGCGCTCGCGGTCTGCGAGAGGACGCTGTCGGTGTAGGCGGCGACCGTCGGATCGGCCCTGAGGGAATCGGGGCGCACGTTGCGCACTTCCGGATCGGGCCACGCGCTCCCACCAAAGGGAAGATCGATGATGCCGATCGCCGAGCCTGCCCAGTAGGCCTGGACGATCGGGATGCCGTGCACGCGCGTGGCGATGCGCGAATGCGTGTGGCCGCTCACGATGGCATCGATTTTTTCCGTCACCTGCGAGGCGAGGTCGACGATCTCTCCGGTACACTGGCCCGAGGTGCGATCGCAGAAGGCGCCAGCGTGCGCGATGACGATCACCACGGCCGCCCCGCGCGCACGCAACTGGCGCGCGTGTTCATCCACCACCGGCGCGGGAGCGAGGAAACGCAGCCCGGCGACGTTCGAGGGGCGGGTCGTGGTGGGAGTCCGGACGGTCGAGATCCCGATGACGCCGACCGTGGTCCCCTGCACGTCGATCAGGGTATCGCCCCGCAGCCAGGCGGGGGTCCCGCCGTCGGCGTCGCGCACGTTCGCGCCGAGGATCGCGTACGGCGCCTGGCGCATGCGCGCGCGCAGCGTGTCGATCCCCCAGTCGAACTCGTGGTTGCCTAACGCCGACGCCGAGAGCCCGAGGCGCGCGAACATCGTGACGACGCTCGCCCCGTACGACATGTTCGAAGCAGGCGTCCCCTGGAACTCGTCACCGCCATCGAGCCAGAGGCTGGCACAGCTCGGCGCGACGCACTCGGCGCGGGCGCGCTCGATGGCTGTCGCGAGGTTGGCAGCACCGCCGCGCGCCAGGCCGGTCGAGTCGACGCGCGGCTCGAAGACACCGTGGAAGTCATTGGTCGCGATGATGCGGAGCCAGCGACCACTGCGCAGGTGGTCGTCGCCGCGCAGAACCCGCGTCGCCCCGCTGGCGTCGAAGGCGGGACCTTGCATCGCGCGATAGGCAGCGGCCGCTGCCGAAGCCGGCACCAACTCCCAATTGCGTACGAAAAAATCCTCCGGCCGAAGCGTGCCGCGGCGGCGCACTTCGGCGATCAGCAGGTCGCGGATCTCCTCCTGGTGATCGTACACCACGGGGGCGCCACTCAGCATCGCGTAGCCACCTCCCCCCGTCTGCCGATAGTTGTTCAGCGCCATCGTGAACACGTCGCCATCCACCACGGCGTGTCCCTTCACCTCGAGGCGCGTGACCCGGCTCCCGATCGGCCGGCTGAGGTCGAGCGTGTAGTCGGCGCCGGCGACGATGTCGAAGTTGTAGCCGGGGACCGACGGATCGATGGGCGAACGCTCGGCCTCCGGTGTCCCGACCGTGCGATAGTAGCGTGAACTGAACTCCAGGTAGTCACGCAGCTGTCGCCCGGTGATCCGGATCGCCCGGAGCGTGTTGTCGTACGGATAGAGTCGCGCGACCTCGGCGACGGTGATCGGCCCCGCGTCGAGCGAGGCACCGATGTCGAACGCCGCCGTCGAGGCCAGGTCGGCTCCGGTGACCCGCCGCTCGACGTCGAGCATGAAGTCGATCAGCGGCGTGTCGCGGACGCGCGCCGAGTCGGCGCGCCAGGCGACCGGTGTGCTCCCCAGCGTCTGGTTCACCCATCGGACCGTGGCGTCGTGCGCCCGCTGCGTCACGGCGAGCAGCGCTGGACTTTCCGCGTGTCCCGCTTCGCGGACCAGGACGCCGCGCGTTCCCGTCACGTGCCACGTCCCGCCGTGCCTGGTGAGCGAGAGCGTCGCAAGGGCGACCGACGTCGCCCAGTTGCGTGGCTGCACGATCGTCACGCCGTTGATGACGGTATCGGCGATCTCTCGGTGCGAGTGACCGATCACGATCAGGTCGACCCCCGGCACCTCCCGCGCGACGCGCGCGCCGACGTTCTCGCTGGGAATCACGGTCGTCACGGTGTCGTAACTCGAGCGCTCCCCAAGGCCGGAGTGCATCACGACCACCACCGCGTCGGCACGATCGCGCACGGCACGCACCTCGCGCGCCACCTCGGTGACGATGTCGCGGATCTGGAGCCGCCCCGTGAGGTTATCGCGATCCCAGATCATCGCGCCGGGGTTGGTGGCGCCGACGATCGCCACACGGATACCCGCGCGTATGACAATCCGCGACGCCGGATAGGCGCGTTCGCCGTTCGGACGATACGCGTTAGCGGCGAGGAAGGGGAATCGCGCCTCGCCGATCGCGCGGGTGAGGGTCGGGAGACCGTAGTTGAACTCGTGATTCCCGACCGCCGCCGCGTCGTACTGCATGGCGTTCATCGCGGCGATGACGGGATGCGGACCGGCCGTATCGATCCGCGCCGCGACATACGTCAGCGGACTCCCTTGCAGCAGGTCACCTGCATCGACCAGTACGACGCGACCGGGCCGGGCGCGGCGGACCGAATCTACGATAGTGGCGGCGCGCGTGAGTCCGCGCAGCGTGTCCGGGGCGTCGGCGAAGTAGTCCCACCCGCGCAACCGTCCGTGCACGTCGGTCGTGGCGGCCACGACGATCTCGGTGCTGTCTTCAGGCGCCTCCAGCGCCGCCCCCCCGCCCGCGCGGGTGGACGACGAGGCGCACGACCAACTCACGACGGCGCTTACAACGAGCGCGAGGGCAGACGGACGATGCATGGACGGAAGCTAGCCGTGCCGTTTGGGCATTGGGAGCCGAGTCCCCTCGATTGACCGAATCGACACGCATCGCAAGCTTGCAGGGAGCGGCGCCCCTCGACCGCTCGGGCACGGAGGTGCCAATCCCCGTGACCGGCATCCCACCGGACCGACGCCGATACCAAACCGTGACGCCCTGCACGCTTCTATTTCACCCCGCGATGAACGAACGTCCTGTGTGTGAACACACTGCGGTGTTTGTCTCGTGAAGCCGCTCATTATCGGCATCGCGGGGGGGACGGGCTCGGGAAAGTCGACGGTGGCGCGCCGGGTGGCCGAGCAGCTGACGCTCGCGTCCGTCGCCTTCCTCGACATGGACGCCTATTACCGCGATTTCGCGCTCCTGTCGCTCGAGGAGCGGCGGCAGCTCAATTGGGATCATCCAGACGCCTTCGACACCGACCTGCTGGTCGCGCATCTGGAGCGGCTGGCCAGTGGTGAGGGAATCGAGAAGCCGGTCTACGACTTCGTCAGGCACGCGCGGTCGACCGCCACGCGGAGGATTCCGCCGGCCGACGTGATCGTGGTGGACGGCATCCTGCTCTTCGTGGATGTCCGGCTGCGCGACTTGTGCGATGTGAAGGTGTTCGTCGATGCCGACGCCGACATCCGGCTGGTGCGTCGCATCCAACGCGACATGACCAAGCGGGGTCGCCCGCTGGAGGAGATTCTGGAGCAGTACCTGACTACGGTGCGACCGATGCACCTGCAATTCGTCGAGCCCAGCAAGCGCTACGCCGACGTCATCGTCCCGCGCGGCGGGCATAACCCCGTGGCGATCGAGATGATCACCGCCCGGATCCAACAGCGCTTCGAGGCGGCCCAGCCATGACCATCCGTCCAGCACCCGGCACCGAACGCGTGCTCGTCGTCGATGATGAGCCGGACATCGTGGCCCTCGTCGCCTACCACCTGGCGAAGGCGGGATATCGCGTCTCGACCGCCGCCTCAGGGCACGACGCGGTCGCCCAGGCCCGGCAGGAACGCCCCGCCCTCGTCGTCCTCGACCTCATGCTCCCGGGGATGTCCGGCTTCGAGGTGCTCGAGCAGCTGCGCGCCGAGGAGGGAACGCGCGACGTCGCCGTCCTCATGCTCACCGCGCGCAAGGATGAGCCCGACCGCATCAAGGGGCTGTCGTTAGGCGCGGACGACTATATCACCAAGCCGTTTTCCCCGCAGGAGTTGATCCTGCGCGTGGGGGCGATCCTGCGGCGCATCCGGCAGGGACAGCAGCCGGCAGGCGACACCCTGCGCGTCGGTCCGATCGCCATCGACCGCTCGGCCCATCGCGTCTCGGTCGACGGACGCGACATCGAACTCACCCCGACTGAGTTCCGCCTCCTCCTGACGCTCGCCGAACGCCGCGGACGCGTGCAGGCCCGGGCCCACCTCCTCGAGACCGTCTGGGAGGCAGCCCCCGACATCCAGACCCGCACCGTGGACATGCACGTGCAACGGTTGCGCACCAAGCTGGAGTCGGCCGGCGAATTGATCGAGACGGTGCGTGGGTTCGGGTATAGATTGAAGGCGGCCCAACCACGTAGTGCGTGAGGCTCTCCAGTAGACTGCTCGCAGGTTCGCTCCTCGTCATCGGCGTGCTCGTGGTGCTGGTCGTGCTCTCGCTCGACTGGCGCCTCCGGGTACGTTTGCGTGCCGACACGACCGTCGAACTCCTGCGTGAGGCGGCGCTCATTGCCGACGGCTGGCGAGCCGACATGGACGCCGACTCGCTGGCGAACCGGGCCGGGGCGGCGCTCGGCCACCGCGTCACCCTCATCACTGCCGACGGGGTCGTCATCGGCGACTCGGAGTTCGACCCGCCCGCGTTAGGCGCGCTGGAGAACCACCGCACGCGCCCCGAGATCGTTGCGGCCATCGACAGCGGGAGCGGCGCCTCGATCCGCGATTCCCCGTCCGCCGGCGACGAGGAGTTGTATGCCGCCCGCCGCACGCCGCTCGGTTTCGTGCGCGTCTCCATTTCGACGGCCGCCCAGGGGATCATCATCCGGCGCGTGCAGGCGGACGTACTCACCGTCGCGCTGCTGGCCACCGCTGCAGCACTGCTCCTGGCCGCCGTCTTCGCCCGATCGGTCACGCGCCCGATCCTCGAGTTGCGCGACGACGCGCGCGCCATCGCCTCGGGAGACCTGTCGCGACGCCCGTCACTCGTCGCCCCAGGCGAGGTCGGGGAACTCGCGTCGGCCTTCCATCGACTCGCCGAGCAGCTGACGGCCCGCGTTCAAGCGCTCGAAGCGGACGATGCGCTGCTGCGCGCGCTGACGGAGGCGCTCAACGAAGGGGTCGTCGCCCTCGACGGACGACAACAGGTGCTGCACATGAACGCGGGGGCTCGCCGGCTCCTCAACGTGCGCGATCCGCTCCCCTTCCCCGCCGACAGGCTGCCGCGCGATCGTGTCCTGCGCGACGCACTCGCGGCGGCAATCGCAGGGATTTCCACCGACGCGCTCGAGACCCAGTTGCACGATCGCGCCGTGACGCTCACGGCCCGCCCTCTTGACGGCGGCGGTGCCGTGCTCGCCCTGCTCGACGTCACGCCGATTCGCCGACTCGAGACGGTACGCCGCGACTTCGTGGCCAACGTCTCGCACGAGCTGCGCACCCCGCTCACCGTCGTGAGCGGCTTCGCCGAGACGCTGCAGGACCCCACGCTCCGGGTCGACGACCGCGAGCGCTTCTGCGCGACGATTCTGGCCAATACCCGCCGGATGCAACGCATCGTCGACGATCTGCTCGACCTCTCGCGGATCGAGTCGGGCGGATGGCGCCCGAATCCCGTGTACGCGGACCTGCGTGGCGTGGTGCACGAGATTTTCAGCGGCGCGCGACCGGTCGCGGACCAGAAAGGGATCGCGCTGGTCTCGGCGCTCCCCACCGACGTGCCGGCAGTCTATGCCGACCCGACTGCGCTTCGGCAGGTCCTGAGCAACCTGGTCGACAACGCGCTTCGCCATACCAGTAAAGGAAGCGTGACGATCTCGGCGCGCCACGAGGGAGAAGGCGTCCTGCTCAGCGTTCGCGACACGGGGGCGGGGATCGCCGTCGAGCACCTGCCGCGCATCTTCGAGCGCTTCTATCGCGTCGATGCCGCGCGCTCGCGCCACGAGGGTGGCACCGGGCTCGGGTTGGCGATCGTAAAGCACATGGTCGAGGCGCACGGCGGGGGGGTGCGCGCCGAAAGCAGCGCCGGCGAGGGGACCACGGTGAGTGTGCTCTTCCCCGACAGCGCGGAGGCGGCGATCGTGCACCCCGCGGCGCCGGCGGTCATCGCGGTCACGCCCGCGGGCTGAGTGTCCGCTCGCGGCGCGCTCACCACCGCGCCGAAGCAGTCCGCCAGAGGCGTGGGGCCCGGCCGTGACCGGTTCGTTGCAATGCCGTCGGCGATTCGAGACGAAGGGCGGGCAATGTAACAGTGTGCGATGCGCCTGCTGCGCCGCACGACGCTCCCTTTCGAGAGAGACCCCTCCATGATCGCAATGTTTGTCGGACTCCCTACGCGCCTTCGCACCATCCTCACCGTAGCGCTCGCGAGTTCGTTTCTGTTCGCCACCCCTAGCGCCGCGCAGCAGCCGAGCGGGCGCATCGTCGGGCGTGTGCTCGACGCCGCCACCGGCCTCGGGCTCACCGACGTGGGCGTCCAGGTGGTCGGCACCACGTTAGGCACGATGTCCGGCGTCGAAGGGCGCTACTCCATCACCGGTGTGCCGGCCGGAACCGTGACGATCCAGTACCGGCGCATCGGCTACACGCCGAAGACGGTCACCGGAATCCTCCTGGAAAGCGGCCAATCGCTCGAGCAGAACGTCACGCTGATGACCGCGGCGATCCAGCTTGCCTCACAGACCGTGACCGCCTCGTCCGAACGCGGCTCGGTCGCCGACGCGCTTGATGCGCAGCGCACCGCGACGGGGATCGTGAGCTCGGTCACCGCCGAGCAGATCGCCAGGAGTCCCGACTCCGACGCGGCGCAGGCAGTGCAGCGGGTGAGCGGCGTCACCGTCCAGGATGGGCGCTATGTCTTCGTGCGCGGGCTGGGTGAGCGCTACACCGTCACACAGCTCAACGGCGCGCGTATGCCGAGCCCGGAACCGGAACGGCGTGTTGTCCCGCTCGACCTCTTCCCGGCCGGGATGCTGCAGTCCATCACCACCTCGAAGACCTTCACGCCCGACCAGCAAGGGGACTTCTCGGGGGCGCAGGTGGACATCAGGACCCGCGAGTTTCCCGCGCGCCGCGCCATGACGTGGCAGAGCAGCTTCGGCTACAACTCCGGCGCTACCGGTCAGTCGGTCCTTGCGCCAGTCAACGTGGGCGGTGAGGCCTTCGCCAACGCCAGCGCATCGCGCAACCTGCCGGCGCTCGTGCGCTCGGTCGGCAACCTGCAGAACATCGACCTGAACCAGGGCGACAAGAATCGCCTCGTCTCCTCGTTTCGCGATGCCTGGACCCCAACCACCCGCAGCGTCCTCCCTAACAGTTCGATGGCGCTCTCGATCGGCGGCAACGACCCGATCATCGGACAGCGCATCGGCTACCTGCTCTCCGGAACCTATAGTTACTCCAGCGAGCTGCGCACGAGTCAGCACCGCGCGCTCGCCCAGCGCGGATCGACCCCTGGCTCGACGAACGAGATCGACCGCTTCGACGGCGAGACCGCAAACCAGGGGACGCTCTGGGGAGGACTGCTCAACCTGAGCACCCTGCTCGGCGGCACCACGCGCGTGTCGTTGAACAACACCTACAATCGTACCTCCGACAACGACGCCCGCATCGAGCGCGGCAGCTTCGAGAACGAAGGAATCGCGGCCCGCATCGATCGCATGCAGTACGTCGAGCGTTCGGTGCGGTCGTCGCAGCTGGCGGTCGAGCACCAGTTCGGCGAGCACCACAAGATCGACTGGCAGCTGACCTCGTCCGGCGTTCGCCGCGACGAGCCCGATCGCTCGGAGTTCGTCTCGCAGATCACCAACCCCGGGAGTCCGACCGAGCAGCTGCTGTGGCTCTCGACCGGAAACGGCGGCGCGGTTCGTACCTTCTCGAATCTCACCGAGGATTCCAACGAGGGACGGCTCAACTATCTCCTCTCGTTCTCGGGACGCGGCGTTCCGCAGAGCCTGAAGTTTGGGGCGCTGGCACGCTCGGTAAGCCGCGACGCCGACTCACGCTCGTACTCTATCAGCGCACCACGTATTTCCCTCGCCGACCGTGCGCTGCCGGCCGACCAGCTCTTCGATGGGCGCTTCACGTCGCCGAGTGCCGCGGTCTTCGAGATCGCGCCGCTGAGCCAGGGGGGAGCGTACACTGCCTCAGATCACCTTGCCGCCGGCTATCTCATGGCCGACGTCGGGTTGAGCCCGCGCTTGCGCCTCATTACCGGAGCGCGCTACGAACACGACGAAATCGCAGTGAACGCGCAGTCAACGCTCGGTCAGCCGGTGGGCACCAAAAAGGTGTGGAACGATGTCCTGCCCTCGGCAGCGTTGAACGTCAAACTCGGCGACTTTCAGTCGGTTCGCTTCTCGCTGACGCGCACGCTCGCCCGGCCCGAGTATCGCGAACTCTCCCCGATCAAGAGCCGCGACGTGCTGAATGGCGACGACCTCGAGGGAAATCCCGCGCTGGCCCGCACGCGCATCGACAACGCCGACATCCGTTGGGAGTGGTATCCCGACGCCGCGGAGCTGGTCAGCGTCGCCCTGTTCGCCAAGAAGTTCGACCAGCCGATCGAGCGCGTGTACAAGAGTGCCGGCGCCCAGCGCTTCCTCGCCTTCGTGAACGCCGAAAAGGCCACGAACTACGGAGTGGAGCTGGAGCTGCGCAAGAGTCTCGCGGTCGTCCACGAGGCGCTGCGCCCGTTCACCCTGTTTAGCAACGTGACGCTCATGTCGTCGACGATCACCCTCGGTGACTCGGCCAAGCAGGCGTCGACGAACCCCATGCGTTCCATGGTGGGCCAGGCGCCCTACGTCGTGAATGCCGGCGTGAGCTACGCTACGCGCACGGGCGGTACGAGCGCGACACTCCTGTTCAATCGCGTCGGCGAGCGCATCGACGCGGCCGGCGACGTTCCCCTGCCCGACGTGAAGGACCTCGCGCGGAACGTGCTCGACGTCTCGCTGCGCTTCCCGCTCGTCGGCTCGCTCAGCGGACGCGTCGACGCCCGCAACCTGCTCGACGCGCCATACCAGACGGTTCAGGGTACGGTGACCCGCGAGTACTGGAAGACCGGCCGAACGATCCAACTGGGCCTGCAGTATCGCCCCTAGTCCACAGGGCGCCACTCATGTGACACGCCCGTGACCGTCGTGACACAGCACCGACACGTCCCCCGCACTTCTTGAAGCGTGTTCGGCGGTTTCGCGATCCCGCTCCTCTCTTTTCTCGCTCAATCAGGAATCCGCATGCCTCTCTCGATTCGCTTCACACGAAGCTTGACGCTCGCTGCGTGCGCCGCTGCGCTCGGCGCGTGTGGTAGTGATAACGGCCCGTCTGCACCAGCCAAGCCAACGGCTCCGCTCGGCCTGCAGGCCGTCGCGACCAGCTCGTCCTCCATCGACGTCACTTTTATCAGCACCGCTGGTGACAACTCCTACACCGTGGAGCGCGCCGCAGGAACCGCGGCGTTTGCGCAGGCCGGCACGGTAACGTCCCCCGCGACCGCCGGCGTGGTCAAGTTCACCGACACCGGCCTCACGCGCGACACGCAGTATCGGTATCGCGTGAAGGCGGTGAAGGGGGCGCTCGAGAGTGACTACACGTCAGAAGCTGCCGTGACCACGCTCCCCTTCGGTAACGCCACGAAGGAGGTCAATGGCGACATCACGGCGAACAGGACGCTCTACGCCGATACGGCCTACACCCTCAAGGGCTTCATCCACGTCACCAACGGCGCCACGCTGACCATCCAGCCGGGAACGACCATCAAGGGCGACTTTGCCACGCTTGGATCGTCGCTCTTCGTCCTGCGCGGCGCGAAGATCAACGCCGTCGGCACCGCCGACGCGCCGATCGTCTTCACCTCGTCCCGCGGCGTCGGACAGCGCCTCCCGGGCGACTGGGGCGGACTGATCCTCGTCGGCAACTCGCGCTCCAGCCGCGATGGCGACGTCGAAATCGAAGGCTCAGGAACGGACGGCACGGCGGTCGTCAGCGGCAAGAACTACCAGATCCTGTACAGCGGTGGAACCAACGACGCGGACAACAGCGGTGAACTCAAGTACGTGCGCGTGGAGTTCGCCGGCTTTGCGCCGTCGCTCAACAACGAGCTCAACTCGTTTACGCTCGCCGCGGTCGGCAGCGGAACGAAGCTGTCGTACCTCCAAGCGCTCTCCGGGCTCGACGACGCCTACGAGTTCTTCGGCGGCACCGTCGATGGAACCTACCTCGTCTCCTACGAGGCGGGCGACGATCACTTCGACATGTCCGAAGGCTTCCGCGGCCGCCTGCAGTACCTCATCTCCTACCAGAGCACCGTCCTGACGCCGCGCTCCGGCGCAGGTTCGGTCTCCTCCGACCCTCAGGGGATCGAGAACGACGGCTGCAACGGGACCGGCTGCACGAACGGCTTCAACCAGGCCCCGTTCACGACGCCCGTCGTCGCCAACTTCTCGATGGTCGGCACCGGCGACCTATCTACGTCCGGCACATCGGGCGGCGTCGGCATGATGCTCCG
>JBDTUA010000124.1:0-13009 GCA_040007995.1 Gemmatimonadota bacterium
CGGACGCGCGCTGCTCCAGCTCCACCGACTCGCGCTGTGCACTTTCGCGGTCGAGGTCGATGCGGCGCTGCTGCTCGCGCAGTTCCCGCGCGGCGCATTCGGCGGCATCGACGGCGGCGCGCGCGGTCCCCACGGCCCGGCGCGCTGCATCCTCCTCACGCGCGTGCACCGACAGCTCCTCGGTCGCCGCGGAGAGCTCGGTCTCCAGCGTCAGCGTGTCCTCGGTCGCGCGCGTACGGTCGGACTGCAGGCGCTCGCCGAAGGCCTCGCCTTCCCGCTGCTCCACCTCGGCGCGCTGGCGTCGCTCGATCGCGTTGCGCTGGCGCTCCTCAGCGACGGCGATCTCGGAACGAAGCTCCTGCACGCTCTGCCGCTGCAGCAGCGCGAGGCGCGCCAGCTCGCTGCGGTGCGCCTCGGACGACGCGCGTCCCTCGTGTGCGACGTGCCGCGCCTCTTCCGCCTCACTCACCCGCGTCATGTCGCCCGGCGAATGCTCACGCAGCCTCGCCACTTTCTCTTCCAGCTGCAACAACTCCTCGCGCCACGCGGCCATCTCGCGCGAGGCCACCGTCAACTCGACCGAGAAACGGCGGGTGGTGAGCTCGGTGTGACGCTCCGAACGCTTGCGCTGGCGAGAGAGCGAGCGCACCTGGCTCTGCACCTCGGAAATGAGGTCGTCGAGGCGCGACAGGTCGACCGCCGTCTCCTCCAGCCGACGCTCTGTGCTGCGACGGCGATCGCGATACAAGCCAACTCCCGCAGCTTCCTCGAAGAGTTCTCGACGGTCGTCGGGGCGATCGGACAGGAGGGCGTCGATCATCTTCGACTCGATGACGATCCCCGAGTCGGCGCCGAGCCCCGTGCCGCGCAGCATGTCATGAATATCGCGCAGGCGGCACGATGCGCCGTTCAGCAGGTACTCGCTGTCGCCCGAACGCGAGAGGCGGCGGGTAATCACCACCTCCTTGAACGCAATCGGCAGCCCGCCATCCTCGTTGTCGAAGAAGAGCGAGACCTCCGCCACATTCACCGCGCGCCGCGCGGACGATCCCTGGAAGATCACCTCTTCCATCTTCGCCCCGCGCAGCATGCGCGCCCGCTGCTCGCCGAGGACCCAGCGAACCGCGTCCGACACGTTCGACTTCCCGCAGCCGTTGGGGCCGACGATCGCTGTGACGCCAACATCGAACGTCATCGTCGTCTGGTCGGCGAACGACTTGAAACCCTGCATTTGGAGCTTGGAAAGACGCACTAAGGAGTACTCCCGGCCCGTGTCACCAGGACCGACTGAATGTTCAAGCTGTCGAGTTGCTGTTTGAGCAACTTCGCATCGTCCTCCGACGGGAAGGCGCCCGCATACACGCGCCACACCTGTGCCGAGTCGAGCAGGACGTACGCGGGAATCCCGCGTCCCCTGTACGCCGACACCCGCACCTGGGCGATCGCGTCGGATGAGGCGGAATCCAGCAGAAGCGCAAACGGTGTGCGAGCGATGCTGCCTTCGCCAGTGGTCAGTCGTCCCCCTCCGCGCAGCCGTCCAAGGAAACCCTCGGCAGAGGCGCTGTCGGGAAAGGCTCCCGCGACCAGGCGATACCAGTGCTCGCTTTCCAATCCGCGTGACACAATAGCGAATGTTGCTGCCGGGAGCGTATCCGCCGCCGGCGCGAGATATCGCAGCGCGTCCTCGTTCGAGTTCGTGAAGAGCAGCTCGACGCTGTACGCCGCCTGGCTGACGATGGGTGACGGCTCGGGCGGGAGGGGAGGGGGAACGAGAGAGAGCGCGCCAGCAGCACTCCCTGTCCCCCCGTCCAGCCCCAGCAGTGGACGCCAGCGGGGCGCTGTGACGGCCGCAGCCAACGCGACCGCCGCAACGCCGGCCACGATCATCGGCCAGCGGGAGCGTGGCTGGGCGACGAGCGTCGGTCGCGCAGAGCCGGTCGGCGTGACCTGCGCCCGCAATGTGGACGCGGCCCGCACTTCGCCGAGCACCGTCACGAATGGCGTCGGCGCCGCGGCTTCGCCGACAAGCAGGACGCCATTGAGGTGCGAAACCATCTCCCGCATTCCCGGGACCATGGAGGGAGCGGCGATGAGCAGGAGCGCGTTGGCCCGCCGAACCTGCTCCACGATGACCGCCCACCAGCGGTCGGTGAGGATCGCTTCGTTGAGCGGCGATTCCGCCCCGCCGGAGACGAGGAAGAGGTTCGGGGCGTCCGCGAGCGCGTGCGCCGTACGGCCGAGCGACACGCCGAAATTGACCATGTCGCTGACGCCGAGCGCCTCATCGTCACCGACCGCGGGGCCGAGGCGGTGGTCGCCACCGAGCAGGTCGAAGAGAAAGACACGGCGCGTGCGTGAATGGCTGCGGGCGATCCCGAGCGCGACGGCTCCGGTGGCATCCGGATCGTCACCCAGCACCGCCACCGCCGTCGCCGAGCCGATTGACGCGCTCACGCGCCCGCCGGCCGCCTCCCACATCGCCTCGTAGTCCCGTTCGTCGAGGTCGGTCAGGGGATGCCCTCGTAGACCCAGTAGTTGTGTTTCGACGCCCGCCCCATGCGCTCCGCGTCGGCTTTCGCGTTGTAGGGGCCGAAGATCACCCGGTAGACCGTGGTGCCGGCCGTTTCCCCGCGCACCACGCGGGGACGCTGGCCGTCGACGCTGATGCCGTCGGCGATCTCGCGGGCCCGCTCGTCGGAGAGCACCGCGGCAAACGAGACCGTCCATGCGACGCGCGTCGGCGGCGGGGCCGGGGCCATCGGAAGGATCGGGACCGGCTCGGCCGAAGTCGTGTCGCCGGGCGTCGAGGGGCGCACCGCCATGCGGCGGATGGAGTCGTCCACCTCGGGACGCGACTCGCCCTCGCCTAACGAAAATGAGACCGGCGTGTCGACCCCTTCCGCACGCGGCCGCAGGCCGTTCCAGAGCGTGAAGAACCAGAGGTCGCGCGCCCCGTCCTTCGCGGTGCGCGCCACGCGATCGGTGGCGGCATCCACGAAGGTGACGTCAGCGCCACGGACCGTCACGATCAGGCCGTCGACCGTCACCGCCGGCAGGTCCGAACGCCATTCGGTCTGCACCGTCCCCACCAATTCGTCGGTTCCGATCGCCACCACCCACGCCGAATCGCCCTCGACCGGGCGGGCGAGGAGGTAGCGCCCCATCGGATCCATGCGCAGTTCGGTGACCAACCCCGGGAGCTTGACCGACGCCCCCATCTCCTCCGCGTACCGGTCCATCACCTGCAGACGCGGCCCGCCCTTGTTGGCGACGAAGATCCGGTCGCCGCTCGGTGTCGGCGCGATCGCCAGGATCTCATCCTTGGCCGAAACGGTGGTCACTCCCTCGAAGGTGCGCGGCTGGACACTCATCAACTCGTCCTTCACGCCCAGGTACAGTCGGTCTCCGAGCGGAGTCGCGACCGCGCGGTCGGGATGTGGGACTTCGAGTGAGTCGCCGACGGCGTCGCCCGGGGGACGCAAGCGCAGGAGGAGACTCCCTTTGCCTCGGTCGAGCAGGACGACAAGAGTCCCATCGGCGAGCGGAAAGAGCCGACGCACCTTCCCCGTCGTCTTGAGCTTCCAGTCTCCGGTCGGCGTGAGCCGCACGATCGAGTTGACGGAATCGACGCCGTAGATTGACCACCCGTCGGCCGACGTGAGCGCCACCAGGCGCGAGTTGCCCCCCGCCCGGACCGACCCCAGTCGCAGATCGAGCCACCCCGCCCCCTTCTCCTGACTGACGTACGCCAGCAGGCCGTTCTCGGCGTCGAACGAGAGCAGGCGCTCGATCGACGGCGTCGACGCTTGGGAGCGCCAGATCAGGGAGTCGAGGTTGGTATATCGGAACGCACGCACGACGCCGCCGTCTCGCGGTATGCGGACGACGATCGGGTCGGGACCAGACGAGGGAAGGGCGCTGGTCGCTCCAGACGCGGTGTCGCGCTCACCGCGACCACACGCGCACACCATGAGCAACAGCGCGAAGAAAGCTGGGGTTCGCACCAACGCAAAGTACGGAGACGGGACGGGAGACGGGAGACGGGAGACGGGAGTTCTACCACGTGGGAGTGAGAATGGCGAGCGTGGGTGACATAGCTCACGCGTTCACCTCCTTGAGCGATCTCCCGTCCCCCGTCCGCTTTTAGAACGACTGCCCCAACGTCCACATCCAATACCCCTTCCGAACCGGTCGGTCGAGCGGGATCGCATAGTCCCACCGCACGAGGGCGAAGCCGAAGAGGTTGAGACGGATCCCCATGCCGTAGCTGCGCAGCGGGTATCGTTGGTTGGCCTCGTTGTAGTTGTCCGGTTTGCGCAGCGAGACGCTCTGCCCCGCGCTCCACGCGACACCGGCGTCGTAGAAGACGAGTCCATCCACCGGAGGGAGCGAAATCGGGAGCAGGCCGAGGTCGACGCGCCGTATCAGCGGAAACCGCATCTCCACGTTCGCGAACGCGACGCGGGTGCCGAGCAAGTCGGTAGCCGAGCAGGCCGAGTTGTCGTTGACCACGCCCCCGCACGACTGCGAGAGGAATTGCTCGCGATCGTAACCACGCACGAAGTCCGCACGTCCGATGTACTTGCTGGACACCACCTTCTCGTCCTTGCCGATCGCCAAGCTCGTCTGACCTCGGAAGGCAAACGTCAGGAAGTTGAACAGGATCGGTACGTAGCGCCGGTAGTCGGCCTGGTATTCCGTCCAGCGCAACCCGCCGATTGACGGTTCGACCTGGAAGCGATAGCGGCGTCCCGAGATCGGGCCGGTGTAGCCGAAGAGCGTATTGTCCGAGACATACGCCACGTAGGGCGACACATAGTTCATGCTCGGCAAATTGTTGACCGAGTCGGTCTGGAAGTCCGTGGCGTAGCCGAGCGAGTAGTCGATGCCGCGTCGGAGGAAGGCGGTCGAGCGCGCGACATTGTTCACGTTGATGCCGTACTCAAAGCGCGTGAAGCGATTGCTCGGGCGCAACGCGATCGCGAAGGCCTGGCGGAAGATGTAGCGAGCGAGTTCGATCGTCTGGAAGGTGCGGTTCGACCCGTCGCCGACCGGGACCTCGCTGTAGCCGTTCAGGAAGAAGTACGGCGTCTGCGACACGCCGGTCGTGTACTGCAGCCGGCTGGCAAGGTTCGTGTAGGCGCTGTAGAAGTAGGCCTCGCTCAACCGCCCGTTCACCTGTCCCGCGAGCACGAGTCGGTTGTTGCCGAGCATGTCGCCCAGCACGATCGCCGTTCCGCCGAAGATGCCGCGGCCGAAGTTGTCCTGCGCGTAGCCGATGCTGGGCCGCGAGATGTACTCGGGCTGCAGCCCCGGCTTGTATGGGTACACGCGGAACTTGGTGGTGTCGGGGAGCGCCAGGCTGGCGCTGTCGAGAATTTGTGCGACCGAAATCGGCGCGTTGCCGGAGCGCTCTGCCGACGAGGGCACGTCGGCCGAGGCGCGCAATCCGGTGGTCGAGCGATAGAGCGAGACCTGCCGCTCATTCCCCTTGACCGAATCGGCGGCCCGCGCGGCCGTCTCGATCGCCCGCAACATCTCGGCGGCGTTGGCCTCCTCGGCGGCGCGGCGCGTCGAGTCGCCGACCGAGAGCGCGACGGAGGGCGCCAGCATCGGGTTCACCGTGGCGACCACGGCGGCGGGTGCCTCGCGGTACGGCTTCCCCTTCAGGCGGCGCGGGTTGGCGATCGACCAGATAGTGTAGTCGCCCTTTTCGTAGTACGTGAAGGCCAGCCGGTCGGCGCCGCGCGCCCAGGTGATCGCCGGCGAGTACTCGGTGATCGCGCTGACCGCGCCCATCACGTTGGTGAGCTGGTAGTGCTCCTTCGCGTCGAAGTCGTACAGGAAGATGTTCTGGATTCCGGTTCGATCGGAGATGAAGGCCACCGATTTCCCGTCGGGCGCCCACATCGGGTTCAGGTTCAACCCGTCCTGGTTCGGGAGCAGGTCGATGCGCGAGGTCGCCAGGTCCATCGTGGCGATCTTCCATGGCGCGAACTTGAGCAGTTCGAGGTCGGCCTCGGACGAGCGATCGGTCGTGAAGACGATCGTCTTGCCGTCGGGCGACCATTGCGGCTGCATCTCGGCGAACTTGTCGTTCGTCAGCTGGCGCAGCTTTCCGGTGGCGAGGTCGACGATGAAGAGGTCGTTGATCCCGTCGTTGTACCCCTGAAAGACGATCTCCTTGCCGTCGGGACTGAACGCCGGCGACATGACGACGTCGAGCGGGAACTTGTCGTACGTCTTCGTGACCTTCTTCCGTCGCATGTCCATGAGGTACAGGACGTCCTTCCCCTCCGTCTGCGCCGTGAAGGCGAGCGTGCGCCCGTCAGGGGAGAAGGAGCTCTGCGAGTAGAGCAGGCGCAACTCCTCGAAGTCGGGGTTGAGCGCCGACTTCACGAGGCGCTTGATGCGCTTGCCGGTCTCGCCGTCGCCCAGCCACAAATCGGGGAAGACCTCGCCGCGCAGGAAGGAGCCCTGTGAGATGAAGACGATGAACTTTCCATCGTTGGAGAAGGCGGGCGCGATGAACAGCTGCGAGAAGCCCCCCGACTTGCGGCTGTTGAGCAGCGGCTCGGAGAACTTGCGGGCGCGGTCGAGGTTCGCGATCTGCGGCAGGTGCTTCACCTGCATCGCCTCGCGCCATTCGTCGCTGAGTTCCTCGAGCGACAGCCCCAGCTCACGCTTGAAGGCACGTTCGATCCCCACGTTCGGGACCGCATTCATGATCTCGCCGATCACGTCGTCGCCCCACCGCTTGCCGACGTACTCCCAGAGCGCCTCGCCGTAGCGATACGGGAAGAAGAGGTCCGGTCGGTCGGTCATCTGCTCGATCGTCGGCAGGTTCCCGTTGAGCGTGGCGTCGCGCACCCACGACTGCGTCAGGATGTGATTGGGGCCGAGCGAGAGGTACTCGGCCATCCCTTCCATGAACCAGAGCGAGGGTTGCACCTGCTGGAGCGTCTGCAGCCCGCCGCCGGCCCGGCCGCGCGCGAAGATGTCGTACTGAAAGGCATGCACGAGTTCGTGCGCGAGCACGTGCTCGAAGCTCTTGAAGTCGCCAGTGAAGGGGAGCAGGACACGATGCCGCAGCGCTTCGGTGACCCCCCCCGTCCCCTCGCCCAGGTCGCCCGTGACGTTGTTCTGCCCGAAGTCGGTGCGGGAGCGGAAGAGGATGATCGGCTTCTTCTCGCGGAACTGATGGTTCAGCATGCGCGAGAGTCGCCCGTACGATCGCTCGGCCATGCGGGCTGCGTCGACGATGATGTCCTGCTCTTCCGGGTAGTAATGCACCAGGAAGTGCTCGGTCTCGAGCACGCGCCAGTTGAACTTGTCGTATTGGACCTGATTCTGGCCGAAGTACATCTGCGCCTCGACCCGTCCCACCGGGACGGCTACCGCGAGGGCGACGGCCACGATCCACTGACGCGCATTCATGCGGAAGCTCCTTGCTGCTTGAGCGGGACGATGGCGGCGTCGCCCCACAGCCGCTCGAGCTGATAGTAGGCGCGCATCGCCGGATGAAACACGTGCACCACGACGTCCACGTAATCGAGAATCACCCACCGCCCCTGCTCCAATCCCTCGGAGTGCGTGACGCGATTCCCTTCACGCTTCAGCTCCTCTTCCACCCGCTGTGCCGTGCTGCGCACGTGCGTGTCCGACGACCCGCTGGCAATGACGAAGAAGTCGGTCATGTCGCTCACCCCTTTTAACGAGAGGATCGTGACGTCGGTGGCCTTGAATTCCTCGCAGAGTGCGGCAATGCGCTGAGCGAGGAAGGCGGAACTCTTGCGGCGTGCGGCTAATGCGGCGGACGAAGCTGAGACCATTCGGGGCGCGAGGTTGGGTGGAGGTGGTACAGCCGCGCCCGGAAAAGTTCCGAGGGCGGGCCGGTCCCCAACGTTAACGCGCGCGACTGGGGAGAGAAACACGCGGCGTGGGAGAGCGCCCCTACGGGCTTTGAGAAGACGAGAAGACGAGAAGACGAGAAGGGGGCGTGCACCCGCAGGTGACGCCCCCCCAAACCCCTCGTCTTCTCGTCTTCTCGTCTTCTATTGTTTGATTACCCACACCTTGATCTCCGGCTTCACGTCCGCGTGCAGCTTGATCGGCACGCGGTAGACGCCGAGCGCCTTGATCGGCTCGTGAAGGTCGATCTGGCGCTTCTCGATGTGGTAGCCCTGCGCCTCGAGCTGCGCAGCGATATCGGCCGAGGTGACCGAACCGAACAGCTTGCCTTCCTCGCCGACGCGCGCCGAGAAGGTCAGCGAGATCTGCTCGACCTTCGTCGCGTACTCCTCGGCCGTCTGACGACGGGTCGTCTCGTCGGCTTCGAGGCGGGCACGCTCGACCGCGATGCGGCGCTTGTTTCCCTCGGTCGCCGACACGGCCACGCCGCGCGGGAGGAGGTAGTTGCGGGCGAAGCCGGCGGAGACCGTCACGAGGTCGCCGGGGTGCCCGAGGTTTTCGACTGCCTGTCGCAGGATGACTTCCATGGTCAGCTCCACTCGTTATGCGGCGGGGCGTGCGCGCCCGCGCCAGTCGATCCACGTATCACCCAGTCCGAGTCCCAGCGAGAAGACGCTGACGACCGGCCAGGCAAGGAATATCGCGATAAAAAAGAGCACCCGCACCATGCCGCGCGGTGCGAGGAACCAGTTCAGCACACCAAGCCCTCGCAGCGCGTACAGCACGCCGAAAAAGCCCACCAGGTTGAGCCCCAGCCCCCGCGCGTCGCGCAGCGTGGGAAGCACCAGCACGGTCACGCCGACGACCGCTCCCCACACCAGCTGGTCGTTGAATCGGAACTCACTCAACGACCGGAGCGGCGCCCCGATGCGCGTGCGGCTGGCTCGATGGTAGAGTGACCATGCGAGTCCCAGCGCGGCGAGCGATTCCATCGCCAGCAGCGACGGAAAGAGCATCGCCGAGATCGGCACCACGGCTTGCAACTGCGCCTCGCCCTGGTCCACCATCGCCGACATCTGCGGGTACTTCTCCGTCAACTCCTTCCACTCCGGGGAGGTGGTGCGCTGCGCCCACTCCGATTCCGACGCGGTGTAGCGGCGGGTGATCTCGGTCGAGACGTGCCCCGCCAGCGTCGCCGGCGGTACCCGCATCGCCACGATCACCGTGAGCGCAACGGCGAAGGTGATCCCCGTTGCCGAGAGCGCGCGCGTGAAGAACGGTCGCTTCGGTGCCACGACGCTCACGATGCCGAATGCCGCCGCGAGCGCCGTCGCCCACCCCTTGCTCAGCAGCTGGAAGGTGCCACCGTCGGGAAGGCTGGTGGCCAGGATCCAGCCGGCCAACCCCACCCAGACGATCGCCAACCAGAGCCGTCCCCCCTGCGACCACCCTACGAGCGCGCACACCGCCATGGCCGGCGCGATGAGCACAATGGTCTGCTCGATCGGGACGATCAGGCGAAGCGCCGCGATGAGCGGGATGGCCAGCGCCAACAAGAGCGCGAGGATGGTGCGGATCCATCCCTGCTCCCGAGGAGCGGCCGTCGTGGCCGGCACGGCTGCCGGCGTCGAAGGGGAGTTCGTACGTCCTCCGGGTTCCCGCGCGCGTCAGGAGGCGCTGACGTGGCCGCGCTGGTACGGTACCAAGGCCAGGTATCGCGCCCGCTTGATCGCGGTCGAGAGCTGACGCTGATGCCGGGCGCAGACGCCGCTCAGCCGGCTCGGGAGAATCTTGCCGTGGTCGGTGATGAAGCGGCCCAGCGTCCGGTCGTCCTTGAAATCCACATAGTGCACACGTCCTTCGCAGAACGGGCAGCTCTTGGTCTGGCGTCGCATGGGTTAGTCCTCGTCCTCGTCGTCTTCGTCGCGGCGACGGGCCAGGGCTGCCTCTTCCTCGCTGACCGGCGGGGCCCCGAGCTCGTGCTCGTACAAGGTGATCAGGTAGCGGACGACGCCGTCGTCCAGCTTGAGCGCACGCTCGAACTCGGGAAGCGTCTTCGGATCAGCGCTGAAACGCGTGAGGATGTAGTATCCCGTCTCACGGCGGCCGATCTTGTACGCGAGCTGACGACGTCCCCAATGGTCGACCTTGATCTCCTCGGTCGCCGCGAGCAGGGCGTGGTGCTTGGTGAGTTTTTCCTGGATGACGGCATCTTCGAGCGTGGAGTCGAAGATGTATACCGCCTCGTATTGTCGAGACACGGTCGGCATTCCTCCCTTTGGTCGTGAACCGCCCCCCGTTGGATGCCGTAAACGGGAGGAGGGGAAGGGCGCCAGAAAAGCCGGCGCCGGTGAATTATCCACGCAAGCTAGCGGGCTTCTTGTTCAATACCAAGGGATTACATTAGCCGACATGTGCGGCCGCTTCGGACTGACCCGCCCCGAGCGCCTCGACCTCGAGCGCTTCGGCATCCATGAGCTCCCCCCGCTCGTGCCGCGCTATAATATCGCCCCGGGTTCCGACGTCCTGGCGATACGCGAGCGCGACGGGACTCGAATCGGCGACCTCCTCCGCTGGGGGCTCGTCCCGGCGTGGGCAAAGGACCCGGAGATCGGCAACCGCATGGCCAATGCCCGGGCCGACACCGCCTTCGAGAAGCCGACCTTCCGGAATGCCATGAAGAGCCGGCGCTGCCTCATTCCGGTCGACGTCTTCTACGAATGGCAGCGCGTTCCGGGCGCCTCACGGAAGCGCCCCCACGCCGTCCGCCGCCCCGATGGCGAACCCTTCGCCCTCGGAGGACTGTGGGAATACTGGAAGACGAAGGAGCCCGAGGGCGACAGCGAGCCGATTGTCACCTGTGCGATCCTGACCACCGACGCCAACACGCTCATGACCCCCATCCACCATCGGATGCCGGTCATCATCCCGTCGGAGTCGTATACGGCGTGGCTCGACCCCCGGACCCCGGCGCCCGCGCTGAACGACCTGATGCGACCGAGCCCTAGCGAATGGCTCGAGGCCTACCCCGTCTCGCTGCGGATCAACAATCCGAAAAGCGACGATCCGCGCGTGCTGGAGCCGGAGCCGGCGACCGCCGACGAGTGATCCGTGGATGCATGGGGCCGCGTCTGCCGGGCGGCGCATCAATCACAGAGGCGCTTGTTCAGCTGCGCGGAGAGCAGGAGACAGTTGACGGTCACCAAGGGCGCCGGAAGGTAGGCCGAGCTCGCCCACGTGATGACCCGCCTGGTGCCGTTACGCACGACTTCCAGCCGAGTACTCCCGCCGTCCGGCGGCGTATTTCCCGCGGGGGCCGAGTAGCTGCTGTTGAGCGCGTGAAAGCCGGGTGTAGTCGTGGCGGCGAAGAGCTGTACGAGCGAGTTGGAGGGCGAGGTCCCCTCGTAGAGCAGCCGGAGGTTGGTGCACGGCACTGCAATCGGCGCGTCGTCGCAGCGCGTCACCCTGAAATGCTGGCTCGCCGAGTCGACCACGACCTGCTGACGTTGCTCGTGTCCGCCGGCGTGCCAGACGCTGAGGGCGACGACCTGCGCCGCGTCGCCCGGCGCCGGGATCTCGTTCGATGTGGGGTCGCCCGCACAGGCGGTGAGCGAGAAGATGGCCAGCGTCACGGTTGCGCTGCCCAGTGCGGCGGATCGAGATCTCGCGCGGTGCCAGCGAAGTGGAAAGAGCGGGGCGCCCGCGGTGCGAGCGCGGGCAGTGGACGGACACACGAGGGACACGGGCTCCTCCGGTGACGGGTTCCCCTACCATACTACGACGCACGAGCGCCAAGGAACTATCACCGGTCCAACGCCGCTCCCGGCGTGACGAACCGTCTCGCGTTGACCGCGATCCGCCGGGCGGACGGGACGGGCGTTCGCCGGGCTCGGCGCTGCTCCCTACACGTTGAACCGGAAGAGCAGCACATCCCCGTCCTTGACCACGTACTCCTTCCCTTCGCTGCGCACCGCCCCCTTCTCGCGCGCTTCCTTCCACCCGCGCAGGCGTACGAAGTCATCATAGGAGACCGTCTCCGCGCGGATGAAGCCGCGCTCGAAGTCGGTATGGATCACGCCGGCCGCCTTGGGCGCCGTGTCCCCATGGTGGATGGTCCAGGCGCGCACTTCCTGCTCGCCGGCGGTGAAGTACGTCTGCAGCCCTAACAGGTGATAGCCGGCGCGGATCAACCGGTCGAGTCCCGCCGACTCCAGCCCTAACGATGAGAGGAATTCCGTCCGCTCCTCGGCGGGGAGCTCGCCGAGTTCGGCCTCGATCTTCGCCGAGAAGGGGACCACTTCCGCCTCTTCCGCGCTGGCCGCAATGGCCGCGCGCAGCGCCGTCAGGTGCACACCCTCGTCACCGTGCAGCTCCGACTCGGTGACGTTGGCGGCGTACAGCACCGGCTTGGCGGTGAGCAGCGCGAGCGGTTCGAGCACGGCGCGCTGCTCAGGGGTCAGCTTTCCCTCCCAGAGCGCCTTGCCATCGTTGAGCAACGCGTGCGCCATCTCGAGGACCGGCAGCTCCGCCTGCGCCTCCTTGTCCCCCGTGCGCGCCGCGCGCTGCACCTTGTCGAGCCGCTTCTCCACCACCGCGAAGTCGGAGAGGGCGAGCTCGAACTCGATGACCTCCCGATCCCGCACCGGGTTCACCCCGCCCATGACATGCGTGACATCGGGGTCGTCGAAGCAGCGCACCACGTGCACGATCGCGTCGGTCTCGCGGATGTTGGTGAGGAACTTGTTCCCCAACCCCTCCCCCTGCGACGCCCCCTTCACGAGCCCCGCGATATCGACGAACTGCACCACCGCCGGTACCGTGCGCTTGGGCTGCACCACCTCGGCCAGCGCCGGAAGACGCTCGTCCGGGACCTCGACCATGCCGACATTGGGCTCGACCGTGCAGAACGGATAGTTCGAGGCCTGCGCGGCAGCAGAGGTGAGGGCGTTGAAGAGCGTCGATTTACCGACGTTGGGGAGACCGACGATGCCGAGACGAAGCATGAAATCTAGAAGACGAGAAGACGAGAAGACGAGAAGACGACAAGACGAGAGAAAAAGCTACGTGGTGAGGCGGGGGGGTACGGGGGGAGGGGCGG
>JBDTUA010000125.1:0-12952 GCA_040007995.1 Gemmatimonadota bacterium
CCCGCGCGCCGCTTCTTTCGGCTCAGCGCCGCAGCCCGTACCCGGCCCGCGCCGCAGGGGTCTTGTTCCCCACCCCGCCATTGGGATCGGGACGCGAGGGGGGACCACTCGCCGAGGTTTCGGGCTCGACGAATGACATATCGAAGCCGCGCGACTTGAGCGTATTGACCAGCGTTCCCTTGTCGATGGCCCGCAGGTAGGCCTCCTGCGGCTCGACCTTCTCCTTCTCGACGAGATCGACCAGCGCGTCGTTCAACGTGATCATCCCCAGTCGGCGCGACGTCTGCATGACGCTCGGAATCTGGAAGGTCTTGGACTCGCGAATCAGGTTCGTAACGGCAGCCGTCGTCAGCAGCACCTCCATCGCCGCCACGCGTCCGCCCCCGATCTTGCGGCAGAGCGTCTGGGCGATGACGCCCTTGAGCGACTCGGCGAGCATGGCGCGAATCTGTTCCTGCCGGTCGGCGGGGAACTGGTCGATGATCCGGTCGATCGTGCTGGCCGCTGTCGTCGTGTGGAGCGTCCCGAAGACGAGGTGACCGGTCTCGGCGGTCTCGATCGCAATCCCCACCGTCTCCAGGTCGCGCAGTTCGCCGACGAGGACGACGTCCGGATCCTCGCGCAGTGCCGCCCGCAGCGCATGTTTGAAGGAACTGGTGTGCACGCCGACCTGTCGCTGCGTGACTAAGCACCCCTTGCTGGCGTGCACGAACTCGATCGGATCCTCGATCGTCACGATGTGATCGTGTCGCTGCCGGTTCACCAGGTCCACGAGCGCGCTGAGCGTGGTCGACTTTCCGCTCCCGGTCGGGCCGGTCACCAGCACCAATCCCTTCGTCAGCTTGCACAGCGCCTGTACCTCGGCGCTCAGGCCGAGTTGCTCGGCGGTGATGAGTTCCGATGGGATTGCGCGACAGACCGCGGCCGGACCATGGCGGTCGAGCAGCACGTTGACGCGAAAACGGGCGAGCCCGGGAATCTCGTAGGCGAAGTCGCTGTCATTGACCTCGTGAAATTCCTGACGATTGCGATCGGGCATGATCGAGTACAACATCGCGCCGACCTGCTCCGGTGCGAGGGCGGGCCGTTCCTCCAGCCGCACGATGTCGCCATTCACGCGCATGAGCGGGGACTCGCCCGAGCGCAGGTGCAAGTCGGAGGCGCCGCGGCGCATCTGCTCGCGCAGGAGTTCCTCCATGAGCGCGAGCGCCGACTCGTCGACGGCGACACGCCACGGCTCGCGGACCACCACCGGGCGCGCGGGCGCCGGCGGCGACACGCTCGCCCCGCCGGCGCGCGCGCCGACCGCGCGTACCTCGGCCATGCCTAACGAATCCTGCTGCCACAGCGTGACGGTGTACTCGCCCCCCCCCTCCGCGAGGGGGAAGACCTGCGGCTCACCCTCGTCCAAGGCGTCGAGCGCCGCTCCGGGAACGAGTTCGGCGACGAGTGCCCGCCAGTGCGCCGCGGTGAGCGGCTGCTTCGTGATCGGATGCCGGCCGTCGGCGCGACGGAGCGTGATCGGCGCACCCTCGACGAACAAGAGGGCATCCGAGCGGGTGCTGGCGAGCACCTCGAGGAGGCGGGGAAGCTGCGACATCAGGCTTCGTGGCAGACGTGCGCGATGCGCGCGCGGTTCAACAGCACGATGCCCTCGTCCTTGTAGAGGGCGACGAATCGATCATGGAGACGGTTGAGATGGTCGAGCACGCGCTGGCGCCCGGACGACTGCTGGAGCAGGATCGTACCCACGTGACGCGAGCCTCCGTGCATCACGACATCCACCTCAGCGGGGGTTCCAAACTCCCAGTCGCTGTCGTCCGCATCCTCGCGCGCGACGTACAACTCGCGCACTTCGTCCTTGGCGAGAAGGAGCGTGCGTCCCTTCATCGTGGCGATGGGAAAGAACGGTTCGGCGGCGTTGAGCACGTCGAACGGCGTCTCGTGCCCGAGCTTGTTCCGTGCACTGGCCTGCACGAACAGGTCACCCGAGATCCGCTGTCCCTCGACGGTGACCAGCACCACCGGGAGACGGGACTTCTCTATCCTGAAGTCGTTGATCATGGTCCACATCGGCGCTCACGCGTTGTCTTCCGTTCACCGGACACGACGCCCGGGCTCCGAACCCGTCACAGGGGCCGTGCGGTGGCCCCACCCGGCTCGATGATTGGAAGTGTCGGCGCCTGACGACATTCTCGTGAGCGCGAAGTGCGGCACGCCCTTCCGGTGACCGCCCTCACGGCCGCTTCCGGCCACCAGCGCTACGGGTGTGCGTTGTCGCACATGGGTTCGCACTCGATCTGCACGGTGCAGTGATGGATCCCGACCTCTCCCATGGCCGACACGGCATCGCGAAGCACCCGCTGATGGTCCTGGTCCCGGGGCACGATGGCGTGGCAGCTCATCGCGATCATCCCCGACGTGACGGTCCAGACGTGCAAGTCATGCACCGTCGTCACGCCAGCCACGTCGGCGAGACGGCGGCGTACCTCCTCGAGCGAGATATGCGCCGGGGTCGACTCGAGCAGGACGTCGATGCTCTCGCGCACGAGTCGCCAGGAGGAGCGGACGATCAGGAGGGTGACGAGGACCGAAGCGACCGGGTCGGCCGCCTGCCAGCCCGTGTAGCGCACCAGCAACCCCGCTGCAACGGTACCTAACGAGCCGAGCAGGTCGCCGAGCACGTGCAGGTAGGCGCCGCGCGCGTTGAGGGAGTGCTGGTGGAGCGGCTGCAGGATCCAGGCGCAGAGCGCGTTGACGGCGAGCCCCCCCGAGGCAACGACGATCATCAATCCCGTCTCGATCGGTTCGGGGGCGCGCAGGCGGGCGACGGCCTCGTAGAGAATGAATCCCGACACGACAAGCAGGGTCGCGCCGTTCAGGAAGGCGGCGAGGATCTCCCAGCGCAGGTAGCCATAGGTCTTCTCAGGTGCCGCCGGCTGCTTCGCGAACCAGGCCACGAACAAGGCGAGCCCGAGCGCCGCGACGTCGGTGAGCATGTGTCCGGCGTCGGCCAGCAGCGCCAGGGAGTTCGTGAGCAACCCTCCGGCCACCTCGGCGACGAGGAAGAGCGCGGTGAGTACCAGCGCCCAGCGTAGCCGCTTCTGACTCGACGGGTCGTCGGCACGGTCGAAGTGCACGTGACCGTGCCCGACGCCGTGTCCATGGTCGTGGCCATGCGCATGCGCGCCGTCGTCGGACGAGGCGTCCGCGCGACCGTTCGGTGGGGTGGCAGGATCGACGGGCAGAGAATCGGGGGTGTCTGGATGGGTCGACAACGCGAGGAACCGTTATTCGGTGGACGACGGCTCAGCCGTTCGGGTAAGTTGCAGGGTGCCGAATCGCGCGGTCCTCATCGTCATCCTGCTGCTCCTCAACGGCTTCTTCGTCGCCGTGGAGTTCGCGCTCGTTCGGTCTCGACGGACCCGACTCGAGGCGATGGTACGCTCCGGCGACCGGCTCGCGCGGTTCGCGCTGGCCGCCACCAACAATCTGTCGAGGGTGCTCTCGGCGAGCCAGTTGGGTATCACACTGGCGTCGCTCGGCCTCGGCTGGGCGATCGAGGGATCGCTTGGCGTCTTCTTCGAGCATTGGTTCGCTCAGGTGCCGATTGCGATCGAGGCGTCGGTGCGGGTGAGCATCGGGGCGACGGTGGCGCTGACCTGCGCCACGTTCTTGCACGTGGTCTTTGGCGAGCTGGCCCCGCGAGCGGCCGCCCTCAATCATCCGGAGGAATTCGCCCGCTTCCTCGCCCCCTTCCTGTTGGCGTTCGCGTGGCTCACCACCCCGTTCACGTACGTCCTCAACAAGTCGGCGGAGCTGGTGCTGCGCCTTTTCGGCCAGAAGGCGGATGTCTCCGAGGAGACCGTGCACTCTCCGGACGAGCTGCGGATGCTGATCGAACACAGCGAGGAAGGGGGGGCGATCGATACGCAGGATGCGGCGTTGATGGAAGGGGTATTCGAGTTCAGCGAGAAGAACGCCCGCGAAGTGATGTCACCGCGCACATCGGTCGTCGCCCTCCCGCTCGAGAGCACGCTCGAGGAAGTGCTCACGGTGGTGGAGGAGAGCAACTTCTCACGATATCCGGTCTACGAGGGGACGCTGGATAACGTGATCGGCGTGGTGCTGGCGAAGGACCTGTTGCGGGTGCTGCGTCGTGGGCCGGGCGCCTTTGCGCTAGGCGACATCGTGCGCGACGTCCTCGTCGTGCCCGGGTCGCGCGAGGTGGAGGAAGTGCTCGCCGACTTCAAGCGTCGCAAGGAGCACCTGGCGGTCGTGCTCGACGAATTCGGCGGGACCGCGGGCATCGTGACAATGGAGGACCTGCTGGAGGAGATCGTCGGCGAGATCCTCGACGAGTACGACGAGCCGGAGAACCGGGCGACCACGTCGTCGTCGGGCGAGACCCTGCTTCCCGGTGAAACGCACATCACCGAGGTCAACGAGCAGTACGGGACAACCGTGTCGGAGGAGGACTACACGACGATCGGTGGCTTCGTCTTCGGCGTGCTGGGGCGTCTTCCGGCGGTAGGTGATCGCGTGGCGTCGGGCGGCGCCTCGTTCACGGTGCGCGAAATGGAAGCGCGCCGGATCAAGACGTTAGCGATGCGGCTGGACGGTGTGCCCGAGGTGGCGGTGGCGCGTTAGGCGACCCCCACCCGGTTCGCCGCGCGTCGGGCGCGGTTGCTTCAGTCGGGTTCGGGGCGCTCGATGCGGCGGGCGATCGAGACGCAGAGACGCAGCGCCGCGATCATGCTCCCTGGGTCGGCGATCCCCTGGCCGGCGATGTCCAGCGCCGTGCCGTGGTCGGGCGAGGTGCGCGGAAACGGGAGGCCGAGCGTGACGTTCACCGCGTGCCCGAACGACGCCACCTTGATCGCGGTCATGCCCACGTCGTGATACGGCGCGATCACCGCATCAAAGGCCCCGCGCATGGCGCGCACGAAGACGGTATCGGCCGGATACGGGCCGCTGATCCCCGCTTCGAGGGCCACTGGCGACAAAAGGAGGTCGTCCTCGCTACCAAAACGCCCCCCGTCGCCCGCGTGCGGATTCAGGGCGCAGAGCGCGATGCGGGGGTGCTCGATCCCGAACCAGCGGATCAATCCGCTTCGCGTAACTTCTGCCGCACGAAGGATCGCCTCTCGCGTAACCGCCTCGGGGACGTCGCGGAGTGCGATATGGGTCGTCGCGAGGACGACGCGCAGGCGATCCGACGCCAGCATCATCGCCACCCTGGCGCCTGTCAGATCGGCCAGCATCTCGGTGTGCCCGGGATACTCGTAGCCGCCGGCCAGCAGTGCCGCTTTATCGATCGGTGCGGTGACGATCCCCGACGCCTCGCCGGCAAGGGCGAGTTGGGTCGCGCGCTGAATCGCTGCTCCGGCGAGGCGGCCGGCATGCGCCGCCGACGCGGCGGGGCTCCAGTCGCCGATCGCATGATCCACCGCGACCCCCGTCCCGGTCGGCCCCACGATGACGAACGGGCCGAGCGCAGCCGTCTCTACGCTCGCCAGCGCCTTGGTGACGACCTCGGGACCGATCCCGCGGGGATCGCCGAGCGTGATCGCGATGGGACGCGGCACGGAAGGCGGAAGTTCTCGGTGCGCGACAGTGGCCGCGTCAGCGACCGCCGTCGGTCGCCGTCTTCTTCTCTGGCGCGTCGAGCAGGACGGCGACGTACGTGTCCTTGCGCAGCGAGTCGAGCAGCCGGCGATAGGACTTCTCCTGCGTCAGCTGATCGCGGATCTGGTTGCGCAGGTCCTGCTTGGTGTACTCACCCTCGTCGACCACGTTCACGAGCTGCGCCACGACAAACTTCGGGACGCCACGCTGCTTGTCTTCCACCGGGAACGGCGCGACGAACTCGCCGTCCTTGTGATCGGCAAAGGCGGTCTGATAGGACTCGGGAAGGCGTGAGCGTTCAAATGGCTCGAGCACGCCCCGCGCTTCATCCGACGCGACGTCGTGATAGCGCGCCACGAGGGTGTCGAACGGGGTCCCCTTTTTCCAGAGCATCTGGACCGAATCGGCTCGCAATCGCGCAAGCGTCACGTCGGCCGAATCGTACTTCGGCTTAATGAGGATGTGCCTCGCCTTTCGCTCCGCGGGCTGAATTCGATCGACACGAATAATGTGAAAACCGAACTGCGTCTCGACGATCGGCGAGATCTGCCCGGGCGGGAGGAGGAACATGATCTCGTCGAAGGCCGGCACCATCTGCCCGCGACGACTCCATCCGAGGTCACCCCCCTGCACCGCCGATCCTGAGTCATCGGACACGCGCTTGGCGATCTTCTCGAAGTCGCCGCCGGTGGTGAGGTCCTTGTAGACCGACTCGGCGCGCGCATACGCGACCTTCTTCTCTTCGGCCGATGCCTGCGTGGGGACGACGATCTGCCGGAAGGTGACGGTCGCGGGACGCTTGGGGAGCTTCGCCCGTTCGTTGTTGAACGCTTCGGTGATCTCGTCCTCGGACACAGCGACGGTGACCATCTTGCCGTCCTGCTTCATCTTTGAGACGAGCCGCTCCTGCAGCGCGCGACGGCGCGCCTGGTCCGTCAGCCAGCGCTTGTACTCTTCCACGGATCCGAAGCCACCACCCTTCAGCGCCTCGGCCAGCTCGGGCTCGGTCTTGAACTGGTCTCGAATGCGCTTCATCTGCTGATCGACCGTTGTGGTCAGGTCGGCATCGGCGACGGTGATCGAGGTGTCGGTCTTGGCGCGCTGCACCATGACCTCGATGTCGATCATCTCATCGATGATGGTGCGCGCGAGGGCGAGCTGCGCGGTCGAATCCTCGGGAACCTGCAGCCCCTGTGCGCGTCGCTGCGAGAGCTCCTCGAGCACGTCGCTCCAAAGGATCGGATACTGCCCGACCACGGCGACGACCTTGTCGACCGGAATGTTGATCGGCTGCTGGGCCTGCAGCGCGGAGGTGGCGAGAAGCGCCGCCAGCGAGAGCGCGGCACGAAGATGGAAGGTCATACCGAAAGGTACACGGAAATGGGGGAGGAAGTTCAACGCGGGCGATCCTGTGGGATCGCCCGCGCCGGAACCCTCGTGAGGACGGAGTTGACTAGTGCTTCGCGCCGGTGTCGACCGGAGGCGTGCCGCCGGGGAGCGGAACTGCCGACGGCGGGGTCTGCGCGGCGCGCGCGGAGTCGGCCTTGGCACGAATCGGCTGGGCGTCGGCGACCGCCTTGTCGAGCGCGGCGGCGTTGATCTTCCAGTCGTACTTCTTCTGCAGGGCATGCGCGAGCGGCGGCTGAATCTCGACGAACTGCGCCTCCCCGTTTACCAGCTTGGCCAGGTAGGCGTCGATACGGCTCGCGGCGAGTCGCTCCTTCTCGGACTTCGTCTTGGCGCTGTCGGCGAGCGACGCCGGATCGACGCCGAGGCCGATCCATGCAGGCCCGATGAGCGACTTGAAGGCATTGTGGATCTCGGCCGTCTCTGCCGAGTCCAGGGTGATCTTGTCCTTGTCCGCCGCGGCGAGAATCAGCTCGTTGCGCAGCAGGTTGAGGACGAAGGTCTTCATGAGCGAGTCGGGCGCCTGCGCGATCTGGCCGCGGATCTGCTCAGGCTGCGGGAAGCCATTGATCCAGCGCGCGACGTTGGCCGCGGTGAAGTTGCCGAGTTTCGAGGTGGCCACGACCGTCTTGTCGTCGGCGTGCTGCGCGGGATCGGCGGCGACTTCCTTCACCGTCTTGGCGGCGGTCGCCTTGACGTCGATGTTGCCGTCCTTCTCGAGCCCCGTGATGTAGGTGCTCTCGGCGACGAAGCGCTGGCGCTTGGCAAATTCGGCCATGAACTGCGGCTTCGCCTCGTCGTACGTGGCACGGCGGACGATGTGATAGCCGAACTGCGTGCGGAGGAGCGGTCCGATCTCGCCCGGCTTGAGCGCAGCGATCCCCTTGGAGAACTCGGGGACCATCTGCGTCGGAGGGAATACTCCGAGGTCACCCCCCACGTCCTTGGTGCCGTCGGAGCCGTACTGCTTGGCCATCGCGGCGAAGTTGGCGGCGGTGGTCTTGTCCAGGACGCCCTGCGCCTTCTTCATGACGGCGAGGGTGTCGCCCTCGGCTCCCGGGGCGGACTGGAAGAGGATATGTCGCGCGGAAAGCAGGTCGCCCTTGTTGTAGGCGGCTGATGCGGCCGCGTCGGACGTGTCGATGACCCACGATTCCGACACCTTCTTGTAGAACTTGTTCGTCTTGCTCGACGTGAAGGCCGACCACATGGCGTCGTCGATAAGCTTTCCATCGTTGAGCGAATCGTTGGCGGCCGCGGCCTCGCCCAGCAGGTGGTAGTTGACCCAGGTGTCGGCGATGCTCTGGGCGACTTCCTTGCGGACGGGAACGCGGGAGTTGCCGAGCAGGTTGGCGAGCTCGGAGACCGAGAGCTCCTGCGACCCGGCGCGCGCAGCGACATCGACGTGTGACGAGAAGGCGTCCTTCAGCCCACCGCAGGCGGCAAGCGGGAGGAGGGCGAGCGCACCAATGAAGCGAAGGCGGGTCATGGTCGTCCGGTTGAGATGCGAAGGGAGCATTGTTTACACAGCACGTGCTGGATCGTTCGGCCGGAGGATCGTGAGGGCACGCACGAGTCCATCGAGAATGCCGGCACCGCCCAGCCTTGTCAGCTTCAGGGACAGGGGATGCACTCGCCGCACCTCGGCGCGGAACTGCACCTCTCCGAACGCCGCGTTGAGCCCCTTGAGTCGCGGCGCAGCAGAGTCGCGAAAAGTAACACGAGCTTCGTCGCCATGCACGAGGATACCCTCGATTCCCAGCTCCCCCCCGACGAGCCGCAGGACGGCATTGGCGAACAGGTGGAGCGCCTCCCGCGGCAGGGGGCCGAACCGGTCGCGCACTTCGGCCTTGAGGGCATCGACGGCCGAGGGGTCGGCCAAGGCGGTCAAGCGACGATAGATGTCCAGTTTCGCTTCTCCCGACTCGATGTACGCATCGGGGAGATACGACGGCAGGTCGAGTGAGACGTCGGAGGGGACCGCCTTGGGGGCGTCGTCGCCCAGCTGGACCCGGTGCACGGCCTCCTCGAGCATGCGGAGATAGAGTTCGAAGCCGACCGCATGCACATGCCCCGACTGCTCGGCGCCCAGCAGGTTGCCGGCACCGCGGAGTTCCATGTCCTTGAGGGCGATGGAGTAGCCGGCGCCGAGTTCGGTGTGATGCTCGAGCACCTGCAGCCGGCGTTCCGCATCCTCGTCGATGCGGTCGGGGACGATGAGGTAGCAGTAGGCGCGCCGATGCGACCGACCGACCCGACCGCGCAGCTGGTAGAGCTGGGCGAGCCCGAAGTAGTCGGCGCGATTGATGAACATCGTATTGGCGTTCGGCACATCGAGGCCGCTCTCGACGATGAGCGTCGAGACGAGGACGTCGACCTCGCCGGCGACAAAGCGTCGCATGACTTCCTCGAGGTCCTTTTCGCGCATCTGCCCGTGACCGACGGCGACGCGCGCGCGCGGGGCGACGCGCCGGATGTGGTCGGCCACCGCTTCGATGGTCTCGATGCGATTGTGCACGAAGAAGACCTGCCCGCCGCGATCGAGCTCGCGGGAGATTCCCTCATCGAGCAGCGCGTCGTCCCAGGGCTCGATGAACGTGAGCACCGGAGACCGGTCGCGCGGCGGCGTCTGCATCAGCGTCATGTCGCGCAGGCCGGCGAGCGACAGGTGCAACGTGCGCGGGATCGGCGTGGCGGTGAGCGTCAGCACGTCGGTCTCGAGCTTGAGCTGCTTGAGGCGCTCCTTGTGCTTCACGCCGAAGCGGTGCTCCTCGTCGATCACGATCAGTCCCAACTGCGGAAACACGACGTCGTTGCTGAGCAGGCGATGCGTGCCGATCACCACATCGATCCTGCCGGCTGCGATCTCGACAAGAATCGCCGCCTGCTCCTTGGGCGTCTGGAAGCGCGAGACGACGGCGATACGCACCGGGAAATCGGCCAGGCGCTCCGAGAAGGTGCGGAAGTGCTGCTCGGCGAGGATCGTCGTCGGCACGAGCACGGCGACCTGGCGTCCGCTCTGGATCGCCTTGAACGCGGCGCGAATGGCGATCTCCGTCTTGCCGTAGCCGACGTCGCCGACGAGCAGGCGATCCATCGGGCGCGGCTTCTCCATGTCGCCCTTCACGTCGCTCGTCGCCTTGCGCTGGTCGGGCGTGTCCTCGAAGAGGAACGAGCTCTCGACCTGGCGCTGCCAGGCCGTGTCGGGGAGGTGCGGGGGGCGCGATGCCAGCTGGCGCCGGGCATACAACACGAGCAGCTCCTGCGTCATCTCCTCGATGGCGGCGCGTGTCTTCTCGCGCTGCTGCGCCCAACGCCGCCCGCCGAGCTTGTGCAGCTTCGGGGGGGGGGCATCATCGCCGACATCGACGCCGGACCGATAGCGCTCGATCTGGTCGATGCGATACAGCGGGACATTGAGCCGGTCGCCTCCCTCGTACTCGATGACCGCGACCTCGATGGTGCTCTCCCGAATGAAGAGCTGCTCGATGCCCCGATAGATCCCGACGCCATGCTCGAGGTGCACCACGTAGTCACCGGCCTTGAGGGCGGTGATGGCCTCGAGCGCCGAGCCGGTGGAGTACTTGCGCGCCCGTCGCAGGCGGCGTTCGCGGCGGAAGATTTCGTGGTCGGTGAGGACGCGAAGACCGAGGACGGACGGGGGACGGGGGACGGGGGACGGGGGGGCGCCTTCGGCGCCGGGCGCGTCGAACCCCCGTGACCCGTCTCCCGTCTCCCGCCTGTTCGCCACCCCCGCCGGAACGACGAACCCGCCATTCAGCACCCCGATCACCAAACTCGCGGGTGCTGGAAACCGCGGGTCCTCGTTCAGCAACTCGTCGAGGCGCTCGGCCTGCCCCGGGTTGTCGCAGAGGATCATCGTCGGCGTCCCGTCGCGCACCACGGTCCGCAACAGCTTGATGTCGCGGGCGATGCTCTCCGGCGGGCGGATCGGGAAGGTGATGCACTCCTTCTCGCGCGACGGGTCGGCGGCGGCGATCCGGCCGAAGCTGCCTAACGCCAACTCCATCGATGCCGGGGGGAGGAAAAGCGCCTCGCGAGCGACCGCCTCCTCGCCGCGACGGCGGACGACGTCGGCGTGGTGGCGCGCTTCCTCCCAGGTGCGGGCAAATTCCGGGGCGAGGTGCGATTCGTCGGGAAGAACGAGGATGGTGTCGGGCGGGAAGAGGTCGACGATCGAGACCCGCTCGGTGCCTAACGTGATCTCGGTCGCGGCCCCATCGACCGGGAGGACGACGGCCACCGTCGCCTCGCGGGTGGCGCGCTGCGACCCCAGCTCGAAGTGGCGCAGTTCGGTGATGTCGTCACCCCAGAACTCGAGGCGCACCGGCTCGGCCATCCCGAACGAGTAGATGTCGAAGATCCCGCCGCGGATCGAGAACTGCGCCACGTCGTCCACCATCGGGACGCGCTCGAAGCCGATCGCCTCGAGGTGCGCGGCGAGTGCCGCGGGGCGTTGCACGTCGCCCTTGCGCAGTTCGAGGCGCGCCTTGCCTAACGCACGGGGGAGCGCCGTGCGCTCGAGCAGTGCACGGGCCGTCGTGAGCAGGATGCGCACCGCGCCGCGCGAGACGCGTTCCAGCGTCTCGACCCGCTCGCCGGCGATCTCGGCGTGCGGCTCAATTTCGCCGAAGCCCTCGCGCGGGGGATAGAGCGCCGCCGTGTCATCGTCGGTCAGCGCGTGCAGGTCGGCCAGCCATCGCTCGGCGTCAGCCACCGAGTCGGTCACGACGACGAAGAAGCGTTGCGGAAAACGGCGCGCCAACGCGGCGACGAGGACGGCGTCGCTCGACCCCTCGAGCCCGGCCACCGGAACGCGCGAACGCGCCGACGGAATCGCGTTGGCGACGCGCGCAAAGGCCCCGAGACGCTCGACAGCGTCCAGGATCGTCGGAAGCGACATCAGGCCGCCGCGCCGAGCCGCTCGTCGCGGCGCACCACCACGGTCTCGGCGACCAGCAGGGCGAGGGCCAGCAGGATCAGGGGGAGTTGCAATGGACGCCGCGACCCTACGTCAAAAAGCGACCGCTTCCACTCGTCGGGGTTTGCGGTGACGACGGCGTCGCGCGTTCGAATCCGGTCGCGAAGCGTGGCGATCGGCAGGCGTCGCAGGTCCGACTCCTCGGGCTCGGCATTCACGACAAGGGCGCCGACGCGCTCGATGCCGCGTCGGAGGAAGTAGACCCCAGCCCTGGCCGGCGCCTTGTTCCCGGCGACAAACGGGACGGTCTGCCCGTCGCTGTTCTCAAGGGCGTCGACGCCCGTGGGTACTCGGACGGTTCCTCCTGGTGGCGCGTCGATGACGGCGGTCGCCGCACCCGCGAGGCGCTGGGCGATCACGTCGCCGAGCCATGGCACGAAGGCCGCGCGCAGTGGAAGGTCGGTCGCCGCAGGATCGAGGGGACTGGCAATGATCACGTAGCCATCACCGGCTACGATCCACGGAGCGCCCCCTGCGGTAGCCAGCGTGTCGCTGACTGCACCGGATTGGGCTTCGAGCGGATATCGCAGGGTGACGCGCACGCCGTCGAAGCGCTCTCCCCGAACGGCGGTCTCGTCGCGACGCGGGGCGCCGAATCGCCACGGCAGCCCGAGTCGCTCCAGCGTACGATTCGCCGCACCGAGCCTGGACGGCTCGCTCGGAGCGAGCAGCAGGGCCGGGAGGCGCGGAACCGCATCGGCGGAGCCCAGCGACACATCATCCCCGGTGGCCACCCTGGCATCGACGAGCAACGCCTCCACCGCGGTTCGAAGGAAGGGGCCCGCCGCAGGATCGGCATGCACGCGCGGCGCGGCGCCGAGCCAGACCGCGAACCAGCGCGCATCATCGCCTCGCAACTCGTCGGGCTCCAACTCCACGACGCCGGCACGCCACCCACGATCGGTGGGCGACGCT
>JBDTUA010000126.1:0-12828 GCA_040007995.1 Gemmatimonadota bacterium
CGCGGTTCGACCGCCGGGCGCGAAGCGCCAGCGTCTGCGCGCGATCGCATGCCGGGCGCCAATCTCCAGGCAGCAGCTCCGGCGGCGGCGCGGCGGTGGCCGTGGGCGAGGGCGGCGGCACTGCTCGTGGTGGCCGCCAGCACCGCTGCGGGTGTCACGGCGTGGCGCGACGGCCGGTCGCAGACTGGAGTTCCGGTCGCAGGGCACGACCCGGGGCGACCGCTCCCCGGCGCGCAGGACATCGGCTTTGCCCTCCGGCTGCCGGACGCCGCGGTACGCCAAGTGTCGCTTGCCGGCGACTTCAACGGATGGGACGCGTCGACGCTACCTATGGTGCGGGACCCGGCCGACGGGACGTGGCGCGTTCGCATCCCACTCGCCCCGGGACGACACACGTATTCTTTCGTCGTCGACGGGACGCGTTGGGTGATCGATCCGCTCGCCCCGCGCACGGTCGAGGGGGCGCTCGGTCCCGCCAACGTCATCGCCGTCTCGGGAGACTCTTGAGCATGCAGCCTACACGCCGATTCCTCCGGGCGGGGGGTGATCGCATCCACCGCATCCTCGCGCGCGCCGGGCGTCCGCTCGGCACCGCGCTTGTCGCGCTCGCGCTCGCTGCTCCGGCGGTGCGCGCCCAGGCGCTCCCTGACTCGGCCTTTGACGCGCGCACCACCGCCGAGTTGCGGCGTCTCCTCGCCGACAGCCGCAACGCCGGCCTCCCGGACGCTCCCCTGCTCAATCGCATCAGGCAGGGGGCCGCACGACACGTCTCTGGGGATCGCATGCTGGCGCTGGTGCGCGCGCATGCCGACTCCATGCGGGCGGCGCGTGTCGCGTTAGGCGCCCGGGCCTCGGCCGACGAGCTTGACGCCGGCGCCTCGGCACTGCACGCCGGTGCGACGCGCGCGGATCTGCATCGCCTGCGCTCGGCCCGTCCCGCAGGGACCGCGACCACCGCGATCATCGTCCTGACCGACCTGCTCTGGCGCGGCGTTCCCTCCGCCGACGCGGCCGACGCGATCGCCGAGCTGGCGGGGCGCTCCACCGACAAGGCGCTGCTCGCCCTGCAGGGGGCGGTGGCGCGCGAGGGAGCGCCGGCCTCAGCGCAACGGCTGCAGTCGCTGGTGGAACTGTTCGCCGCGCCGTCCGGAGACCAACCGCCCGCAGCGGGTCGCGGCCCACGCCGCCCCATCCCCGTGGACACCCTGCCACCCCTCGCACGGCGAGCATCACTGGCCCTCGTCTCGCTCAGTGCCCCCACCGGCGCCGCGCCCCGCGCCGTGCTCGCCGAGGGCGGATTGGCGTTGCCGTTAGGCACCGCCTGGGAGGTCGCGCCGGCGTCGGCGCTACGCCTGGACGAGGACGGCACGCGCTGGTCCGCGGCCCTCAAGCTCTCGCGCCAGCTGCAAACGAGCCCCACCATCGGCGCTCGCCTCTGGCTGAGAGGCGAGCTGCGTTCCCCCGTGGCGCACACCCGAAACGAGCTCCCCCTGCAGGGGGGGCTGGCGCTCGGCAACGTTCCCCTCGGTCGGGGGCGGGACTTCGCCCTGCTCGCCGGCACCGAGCTGCGGCGACGCGTCAGGGGGTGGACGGTGTCTGGCGAGCTCGCCGTCGGCCACACCCGCTTTTCGTCGCTCGAAACCGTCTTCGTGCCGCGTGAGCTTCCGATCGTGCCGGACACGCTGACGCCGAGGCCGGACACGCTGGCGCAAACCACCATCTTCGAACCGCGGAACGTCTGGCGCGCACTCGGGGCCTCCACCATGCGCGGAGGGCTGGCGATGAGGCGCGGACCGCTGCTCGTCGAGGGGGCGGTGGTTCGACGGCTTGGTGCCGCGCATCGAGGGAGCGACTCGCTCGCGGCGGGGGAGCAGACGTTCTTCACCTTCGGAGCCGAACGGCAGCTGTCGCCGAGGGTCGCGATGGTTGCGCAGTGGACCTCGCACGATCCGTCGTCGGTCACCGGGTCGCTCGCGCTGAACGACGCGCGCTGGCGGTTGGGGGTGCGGCTGGCGTCCATCTCCCATGCGCTGAGTTCCCCGCTCCCCGACCGCCGTGCCACCGGTCGTGATGCCTCCGACGCGCCCCAGGTCGAACTATTTGCCGATTCGTCAGGGAGCGGTGGGAACGGTGCGGCGGGGAACCGGGTGCGCCTGCGCGTCCGGATGAGCGGCGCACGCTCGGTGCAGGTGGAGGGAGACCTGACCGCGTGGACGCCTGTCTCCCTCCTAGCGGAAGATGACGGGACCTTCACCGGCTCGTTTGTCGTCCCCGGCCCGATCGTGCGGCTGCGATTGCGCGCCGACGGCGGGAACTGGGTCACGCCGAGGGGGGTCCCGACACAGCGGGACGATTTTGGCGACCTGGTCGCCGTGTACGTGCTCGACGGTTAGGGAGAGGTCGTCGAGTCGCACGTCGGGCTGCTCGCAGCGGACGACCGGGATGAGGCGTAGATTCTGAGCGTGCCTCGCGCGCCGGGGTCGCCATCGGGCGAGTGCCGGTCGTCTTTCTCCCCTCCAAATTCTCTATGTCGCGTCTGTCGTTTTCGCGATCCACTGTCGCCCTCGTCGCGGCCGGCGGGCTCCTTGCCGCTTGCAGGACCGCCACGCCAACTACCGCCCCGGCTCCCGTCCAGCGCCCCGCCGGCGCGGGCGCTGCCGTTCCTGGCGGGGACTCCGCGAGGGGGCAACTCCCGGGTGGCGCCCCTGGCGCTGACCCGGCCCCACGCCCGTACAACCGGGTGGTGACCGCACAGGCCGTCTCCCGCGACGGAATGTTCAAGACGCATCGCATCGGGAGCCGGGTGCTATTCGAGATCCCACGCGCCGAGCTGGGCAAGGAGATGCTCCTGGTCACCCGTGCCGCCCGCGTCCCGGTCAACGCCGGCTACGGCGGACAGCAGATCGGGCAGCGCCGCGTGGTGCGCTGGGAGCGCCGTGAAAATCGCATCCTGCTGCGCAACGTTTCCTACGCCACCGTGGCCGATTCGGCGGCGGCGATTTATCAGGCGGTGCGGAACTCGAACTTCGACCTGATCCTCGCCGCATTCAACGTCGAGGCCTACGGCGCCGACAGTGCCGCAGTGATCGACGTGACGCGCCTGTACACGGCGCCGCCGACCGAGATCGGCCCGGGGAGCCAGTTCCGCGGTACGGTCGATGCGAATCGCTCCTTCATCGAGAAGGTCCTTTCGTTCCCCACGAACGTGGAGGTCGAAGCGGTCCTCACGATCAACCCGCCCCCTGGCGCGGCTGCCGCACCAGAGGGTAACCCGTTCCAGCAGGCGGCGAACGGGACGGCGTCGGTCGTGCTGCACTGGTCGATGGTCAAGCTCCCTGAGAAGCCGATGATGCCGCGCCTGGCCGACAAGCGGATCGGCTTCTTCACGCTCAGCACGCTGGACTACGGTCGCCCCGAGCAGCGGGCGCAGGAGCGCGACTACATCATCCGCTGGCGTCTCGAGAAGAAGGACCCGAGCGCCGCCAAGTCGGAGCCGATCAAGCCGATCACCTACTACGTCGACCCGGCGACCCCCGACTGGCTCAAGCCGTACGTGAAGAAGGGGATCGAGTCCTGGCAGGTGGCGTTCGAGGAGGCCGGTTTCCTTAAGGCGATCGTCGCCGCCGAGGCGCCCAAGAACGATCCGGACTGGTCACCGGAGGACGCGCGCTATTCGGTGGTACGCTGGTTCCCGTCCACCATCGAGAACGCGACCGGTCCGAACGTGAACGACCCGCGGACCGGCGAGATCCTCGAGTCGGACATCTACATGTACCACAACATCATGAACCTGCAGCGCTCGTGGTACTTCACCCAGGTGGGGCACCTCGATCCGCGCGCACGGCAGTGGCCCTTCCCCGATTCCTTGATGGGGCGCCTGGTGGAATTCGTCGTCGCCCACGAGGTCGGGCACACGTTAGGCTACCAGCACGACCAGAAGGGGAGCTCGCTCTATCCGGTCGACTCGGTGCGGTCGCGCACCTGGGTCGCCAAGATGGGGCACTCGCCGTCGATCATGGACTATTCACGCTTCAACTACGCTGCCCAACCCGGCGACAACATCGCGCTGGAAGACCTCATCCCGCGCATCGGACCGTGGGACAAGTACACGACGCACTGGGGCTACGCGCCGATCCCGAATGCGACGACGCCTGACGCGGAGTGGGCGACGCTCGACTCGTGGTCGCGCCAGCAGGACGCCACGCCGTGGCTCCGCTTCAACATGCCGGACTCGCGCGGCGCCGATCCTGGTGACCACACCGAGGCGGTGGGCGATGCCGATGCCGTGAAGGCGACCGGCTGGGGGATGCAGTCCATCAAGCAGATCGTCCCGCTCCTCGTCCCGGCCACCGTCCGTGCCGGCGAGAGCTACGACGATCTCGATGCGATGTACGATCGCCTCGTAGGCCAATGGACCAACGAGCTGAATCACGTCGCCGACGTCGTCGGTGGATCGCAGGGGCAGGAGAAGTACGCCGGCCAGCCCGGCCCGCGTTACGTCCCCAACTCGCACGCGACGCAGAAGGCGGCGGTGAAGTTCCTCAACGACAACGCCTTTGCCACGCCGACGTATTTCCTGCAGGACGACATCCTCAACAAGATCGAGGTGGAAGGGTCGCTGCGCCGGATCAACCAGGCCCAGACTCGCGTCCTCAACCAGCTCCTCAACGACCGGCGGCTCGAACGGCTCATCGAGTTCGAGGCGGTGGACGATGCGAGGAACGCCTATTCGCTCGCCGAGATGGCAGCCGACTTGCGCGGCGGGATATGGAGCGAACTGGGGGCGGGGAACGTGCGCATTGACGCCTATCGTCGTGAACTTCAGCGTAGCTACATCACGGCGTTGGCGGGGAAGATCAACCCGAAGCCGGTCGTGCTTCCGCCGGGCCTCCCGCCCGGCTTCGCGGCGCAGTTCGCCGGAGCACGTGCCACCAGCGACATCAAGGCGATCTTCCGCGCTGAGCTTCGGTCGCTCGACGGCCAGCTTTCGTCGGCTGCCGGACGTGCGCGCGATCGGACTACACGCGCTCACATCGACGATGCGCGGGCGCAGATCAAGCAGATCCTCGATCCGGAGGACTGAGCCTGTCGCCTTGGGACCGAGTCGGGCCGCTCCCTCACGGGGGGCGGCCCGTCTCGTTCCATGATCGTGACGGCAGCCAACCTCTTCTGGCGCAACGTGTCCCGGCTGATACGTTGCCCGACTAGCTTTCACGGCTCCCGTTCCCCCTCTCGCCCTTCCTTCACTTCTGGACGTGTCCTCACTCGTTGCCGTCATAGTGGGCACTCTCGCCGGCCTGCACATCGCCACCTGGGGGATGTACAAGGACGCCATTCACGAGGGATTCTTCATCCCGCGCTACTTCCGCAGCGTCGTCGTCGGCGCCGTGGTCGGCGTGGCGCTGCAGCCGTACACAGGACTCGACCTGCACACCGGTGGTGGGCTGGTCGTCTTCTTCGGGCTCGTCTACGTGTGTGAGCGAACGATCGTCGAAATCTGGAAGACGTTCTTTCGCGACGAAGATCAGTCGAAGTACACGATCCCGATGCAGTTCCATCTGCTCAAGAAGCCGGTGCGCAACCCGCTCCTGCGCATGGCCGTGGGCACGCTCTGCCTCGTGGTCGTGGGACTGGCGGCGCTGGGGATCAACAGCCTGCAAGGGGTCGCGCTTCCGATTCATCCACTGGTCGCGGCGTTGGCGGTCGGGAGCGTCGGCGGGTGGTTGACGGCGATCGGCGGCGCGTGGAAGGATGCCCCGATTGAGGGGTTCGAGACGCTCAAGTTCTTTCGCAGTCCGCTCATGACGATGGGCTTCGCCCTCCTGCTCGCCCCCTTCACCGATCGCTGGCTCTTTCTCGCGATGGGTGCCTTGGGATACGAGCGCGCGGCGGTCGAGACGTACAAGACGTTCTTTCTCCCCAACAAGCCGCGCGGCAAGTTTGCCGGGAAGCCGATCGTCGATCCCAGCATGCTCACGCGCCGCGTGAAGTTCGCCTACCTCTTTGGCGGTATCTGGCTGCTCGTCGCGGTCGCATACTCCACCGCATGGATGCAGCCGTCGCGGGGAGTCATGGGAACACGCGGGGCGGTCTCTCCCGTCGGGTCGGCAAACTGACCCGCATGATGCTCTCGTCGCTCTTCGTCGTCGCTTCGGCCGTCGCTTCGAATCTCGCTCGCGCCGTCGGGATGACGCGCGCGCCAGCGCGGCGATGGAGCACGACGTGACGCACGGCGCGGATCCTTTCGACACGATCGTGATCGGCAGCGGCTTCGGCGGCGTCATGGCGGCGTTGCCGCTGGTGATGGCCGGGGAGCGGGTGTTGATGCTCGAACGCGGCGAGTGGGTCGAGCGGGGGCCGCAGAACTGGGAGATCGGGAGCGCGCACGAGCTCTCCGAGCACTACTGTCCCGACGCCCCCTACCGCGTTGACGACGCGCGAGTCCCACGCAGCGGCGGGAGCTTTCACTGTGTGGGAGGCCCCTCGGTTTTTTATGGCGGCGTCGCGCTGCGCTTTCGCGAAGAGGACTTCGCCCCCGGCGCGGCGATCGTCGGCAACTCAGGGGCCGAGTGGCCCTTCGGCTACGCCGAACTCGCGCCGTATTACGACTGGGCGGAGTCCTTGCTCGCGGTCGCGGGCGACGATCGGAGCGATCCCACTGCGCCAGCGCGTCATGCGCCGTATCCGCAACGACCGGCGGACTTCACGCCGCCGGCCCAGCGGGTCGCCGCTGCTGCGCGCCGACTGGGACTCAACCCGTTCCCCCTTCCGCTGGCGATCAACTACTCCTCGTCGGACGATCGCGCGCCGTGTGCGCTCTGCTGCACCTGCGACGGTTTCGCCTGCGCCATCAGTGCGAAGAACGATCTGGCCACGGGGTTGATCCCGATGCTGCAGTCCGCGGGACTCGAACTGCGCGCCGGCACGGCTGCCGTGCGCCTGACGGTCGACGGGACGCGCGTCAGCGGCGTGACGGTTGTCGATCGGCGGTCGGGACGGTCAGAAACGCTGCGGGCCGCCCGCGTCATTCTCGCGGCCGGGACGCTGGCGACGCCGCACCTCCTGCTCGCGTCGGGGATCGAGCAACACTCGACCGCCCCGGACGCGGTGGGGCGCTACCTCACCCGGCACAACAACCTGCTCACGTTAGGTGTCTTCTCGCGGCGTCCGAATCCCGGGAAGCAGTTCCACAAGCAGGTGGCGATCCACGATTTCTACTTCGGCGCGCCGGGGGTCGATCCAGCGATCGGGAAGCTCGGCTGCATCCAGCAGATCACCGCACCCGGCCCCGAATTCGTCCGCCGCATCCTCCCGCCGCCGCTCGGCTTGATCGCCGCCATCGGCGTTCCGCACGTGCTCGGGCTCCTTGCCATCGCCGAAGACCAGCCGCTGGACTCGAACCGCCTCTTCGTGGATCACGGGACGCGAGATGCGTTAGGCCTACCGACGCTGCACATCCGGCATCGTTACACCGCCCGCGACGTGGCGGCCGGCCGGGCGCTGGTGGCGCAGTCGCGGCGCATCCTGCGTGAGGCGGGGGCACTGTTCAGCATCGTCCACGACCTGCGCTCCTTCTCGCACGCGGTGGGAACGGTGCGCATGGGGCCGGACGAGCGCACCGCGCCCATCGACGAACGCGGGCGCTTTCGCGGACTCGACAACCTGTACGTTGCAGATGGGAGCGTCTTTCCGACGTCGGGCGGCGTGAACCCCAGCCTGACGATCGCGGCGAACGCGCTGCGCATCGGGACGCTGCTTACGGGACGGGCCGCGCCGCGCGGCACGGCGCGCGCACAGCTCCCCACGATCGAGCGGGCGGCGCATGCCCCCTGACCCCACGGGCAAGGCCCGCATCGCATTCGCCTTCCTCGGCTGTGGCGCGATCACGCGGCGACATAGTGCTCGGCTCCGTGCGTATCGCGACGTCTCCCGCTTTCACGCCAGCCGTGAGAAAGGGCGCGCCGACACGATGAACCGCGAGCTGGGTGGTGCTGGCGCCTTCGGCACCTATCAAGCGGCGCTGGCCGACCCGCGCGTTACCTGCGCCGTCGTCGCCACCCCGCCGTCGACCCACCTCGCACTCACGCTGGCCGCACTCGCCAACGGCAAGGACGTGGTGGTCGAGAAACCCGCCTTCCTTCACAGCGGCGATGTCGACACGGTGCGCGACGCGGCGGCAGCGGCAGGTCGCATGGTCCTCGTCGGCGAGAACTACCACTACAAGCCGCTGGCCATCATGCTGCGCCAGATCGTCGAGTCCGGCGACCTCGGCGAGGTGCGCTTCGTTCACGTCAACGCACTCAAGCGCCAGGACGCTCCCGGGTGGCGCGACGACACGGCGCTGGCCGGAGGAGGCGCGCTGTTCGAAGGGGGAATTCACTGGATGCACCTGATGGCGAACCTCGGGCTCCCCGTCCTGCGTGTGCGCGGTCATCGTCCCGATGCGGCGCCGGACCGGGTGGAGCGCAGCATGCTCGCGGTCTTCGACTACGCGGGGGGCGCCGTCGGAACGCTCTCCCACTCGTGGGAAATCGCCGCACCGCTCGGCGGAGTGCGGACGTCGGCGATCTTCGGCACGGAGGGGGCCGTGCACTTTGAGTCCAACGGGTTGATCCTGCGACTCCGCGGACGGCGCTCCCGCCTGCGCACCCCTGGACTGCGCGACTTCCTCGGCTTCAACGCGATGTGGCGCGACTTCGTCGGCGCGCTGTCCGAGCGGCGACCCGCCGCCATGACGCTGGCGCACGCGCGCGAGGACCTGGCGCTGGTCGAGGCAGCGTATGAAACGGCGGCAGCGGACGCACGTGGAGTCGCCGTGCGGACGAGTGCGGTTGGAGGATCGTCGCCGAGCGCCTAACGTTCGGACCGCGGGCGGCGTTCAACACCGAGCCAACCCGAGTGGCCGTCCGTCTCTCGTCCCCGCGATCGATCGATGTCCGTCACCCCCGACCCGCTTGCGCTGAACGACGCGCAGATCATCAGCTCTTGGCGCACCAATGCCGCGCCGTGGTCGGCGGCGGTGCGCCGGGGGGAGATCGAGAGCCGCCGACTCGTGACTGACCGCGTGATCCTCGACGCCATCCTGCGTCGCGCGCCGGGTAGGGTACTGGACATCGGCTGCGGCGAAGGCTGGCTGTCGCGCGCGCTGACCGAGCACGGCATCGAGGTCATCGGCATCGACGCGGTCCCCGCGCTGGTCGAGGCGGCGCGAGCGGCGATGCCGCAGGGAGACTACCGGGTGGCGTCGTATGAGGAGGTCGCCGCCGGCGCGCTCGACGTGACGGTCGACCTCGCCGTTGCCAACTTCTCACTCATCGGGAAGGACGCGGTCGACGCCCTCGTGCGTCATGTCCCGTCGTTGCTCGTGCCATGCGGTCACTTCATCGTCCAGACGTTGCATCCGGCGACAGCGCGCGGTGAGCTCCCGTATCGTGAACTGCCGTATCGCGACGGCTGGCGCGCCGGCTCGTGGGCCGGATTCAGCGCGGCGTTCACAGATCCCGCGCCGTGGTACTTCCGCACGCTCGAGAGCTGGGTTTCGCTGCTATTGGACAACGCTCTGGCGCTGCAGGAATTGCGGGAGCCGGTGCATCCAGGCTCGGGGCAGCCGGCGTCGCTGCTGCTCGTTGCTCAGGCTGTGTAGTTCGTCTTCTATCAATTCGTCGCAGGTCGCTGGTCGCGAATTCATCGTCGCATCGTTCCGCATACCGGGGCGCGCTTGGAGCCGCCGGCATCGCACACCTGGAGTCACCCGTATGGATCTTCCTTGTCGTCGACGCTTCCTCGTGTCCATCGTTGCCGGTACGTCGCGAGGTGTCGCAGCGATGGTTGTCGCCTGGACGCTGCTGCTTCTGGCACCGCGCGTGGCGCTGCAGGCGCAGGAGGCGACCGGCTCGGTGCGTGGTCGCATCACCGACGCCTCCACGGGGCGCGGGCTCGGTGATGTGCAGATCCTCGTCGCCGACACCCGGGTCGGGGCGATGACCAACGCCAACGGCGACTTCTCGGTGATCGGTGTTCCCGCCGGGGCGCGCGCGATGACGGTGCGGCGACTCGGCTACCGGCCGGTCACGCGCACGGTGACCGTGACCGCGGGAGCGTCGACCACGCTCGACGTCGCGCTGCAGGTGAGCGCGATGAACCTGTCCGAGGTGGTGGTCACCGGCTCCGCTGCGCCGACGGAACGGCGCAAGCTCGGGACGAGCGTGGCCTCGGTCGATTCCACCGTGCTCACGCGCGCGGTGGCGGTGACCGTCGATCAGGCATTGCAGGGGAAGATCGCCGGCGCCCAGATCTCACAGAACTCGGGTGGTCCCGGCGGCGGCGGTATGTCGGTGCGGTTGCGCGGCACCAACTCGTTCATCTCCGGCTCCGATCCGCTCTACATCGTCGACGGCGTGATCATTGACAACGGCTCGGCGCAGCTCGCCGATCTCGGGGGGCGATCCAATCCGCAGAACCGGCTCGCCGACCTCAACCCCGCCGACATCGAGCGCATCGAGATCATCCGCGGCGCGGCCGCGGCGGCGCTCTACGGATCGCGCGCGAACAACGGCGTCGTCCAGATCTTCACCAAGCGCGGTACCATCGGCAAGCCGCGGTTTGCCCTCACCACGCGCTATGCGACGAACGAGCTGCGGGCGCAACAGCCCTTCAACTTCTATCCGTTTAACGAGGCGGGGCTCCCGGTGCCGCGCTTCAACTACCAGGACGACATCTTCCATCGTGCCCCCGCGAGCGAGGTCAATCTCACCGTCGAGGGTGGGAGCGAGCAGACCCGCTATTTCATCAGTGGCAACTTCAGCGACGAGGACGGGATCCTGCGTTCCACTTCGTCGCGGCGGCAGGGGGCGCGCATCAACCTGCAGCAGCAGCTCCATCCGCGCCTGATCGCCAACCTGACGGCGAACTACGTCAACACCGAGAACCAGTTCCAGGCGTTCGGGGAGCAGAACAGCTACGGGATCATGGGGTCGCTCTTCTTCGCCCCGACCAACGTCGACTTCCGCCCGGTGAACGGGATCTACCCGCTCCCCCCCTCGCTCGGGACGAACCCGCTCCTGGCCATCGACCGCATCCGCAATCCGCAGACGATCGACCGATTCATCGGCTCGGCGAAGCTCACCTGGACACCGCTCGCTCCCCTCCTCTTCGACTATACGTTAGGCATCGACAACTCCGGCTTCGAGCAACGGCAGTTCATCCCGCGCGGGGCGGTGCTCGGGACCTCGCCGCTGGCGACCGGGCAGGCGCAGTCGACGTGGCAGGGGAATCGCGTCATCAATCAGGACGGCGTCGGAACGTACCGCTGGCCGGCGATCGGCCCGCTCGAGTTGCGCACCACCGCCGGCGTCAACTATACGTCGCAGCAGGTGCGCACCACGCTGGCCTCGGCAAACGGGCTCGCCCCGGTGGGCGACCTCGTGAGCGCCGGCTCGGTCTTCTCTGCGGCGCAGACAGAGGTCGAGTTGCGCACGTTGGGCTTCTACGCGCAACAGGAAGTGGCGTGGAAGGACCGCCTTTTCCTCTCGGCGGCTGCGCGCTTCGATGCCTCCTCGACCTTCGCGCCGTCGGAGCGCTGGCAGCTTTTCCCCAAGTTCTCGGCGTCGTACGTGATCCTCGACAACCAGCCGGGGATGCTCAACAACCTGCGGTTGCGGAGCGCAGTCGGGTGGGCCGGGAGCCAGCCGGGGATCCTGAACGCGTACTCGCAGTTCGTGACCTTCGCCCAGCTCCCGTTCGCCGGACGCCCTGGATTCGGCAACGACGTGACCTTCGGCAATCCGTCGTTGCGGAACGAGCGCGCGCGCGAGTGGGAATTGGGGGCCGACGTCGGTGTCTTGAACGGGCGGATCGCCGCCGAAGTCACTTACTACGACCGTCTCGTCGACGACCTGCTCTTCTTCCGCCCCCTGCCCAGCAGCACCGGCTTCTCCCGGCAGTTCTATCCGATCGGAAGCATGTCCAACAAGGGGGTCGAACTCCTGGTGCGCACGACGAACATCGACCGACCGACCGTCCAGTGGTCCTCGACGGCGACGTTCACCCACAACAGGAACCTGGTCGAGTCGCTCGACATTCAGGACTTCCAGTCGGCGGGCGGATACCCGAACCGCATCCGCACGGGCGAGCCGGTCGGCGTCTTCTACGGGTCGTACGCGGCGCGCAATTGCGTGACCGGCGCACTCCTGCTCGACTCGTTAGGGCGATACCGGCGGAGCAACCAGACGGTCGACATGGGGACGCTGGCGCAGCGGCACGCGATCTCCGGCGGAACGTGCAACGATTCGCTCAACAAGGTCATCGGTGACCCGAATCCGGCGTTCCTCGCCTCCTTCCTCAACGAGGTCACGCTCTTCCGCAAGTTGCGCCTGCGCATGCTGCTCGACGGCGTCTTCGGCAACGACATCATGAACCTCTCCACCCGCGCCCAGAACGCGGGCATCGCCAGCAACTCGAAGGAGTACGAGCGAGAACTCCTCCCGTACGGCGATCCGCGCAAGCTGCCGCCGGGCTTCAACGCGCGCACGCAGGGGATCTTCGAATACTGGATCGAGGACGGCTCGTTCGTGAAGCTGCGCGAAGTCTCCGCCAGCTACACGGTCGACTGGGCCCCGGTGAAGCGCGCCTTCCGCGAGGGCATTGCCCTTACCCTCTCCGGACGCAACCTCTGGGTATGGACCGCCTACAGTGGCTACGACCCGGAGATCAACCTCTTCGGGACCAATGCCGGCGGACTCGGCTCGACACAGACAACCGCGGCCGATCGTGGTTTCGACTTCGGCGGCTATCCCATTCCGCGCGTGTGGTCGATCAGTGCGCGATTCA
>JBDTUA010000127.1:0-12797 GCA_040007995.1 Gemmatimonadota bacterium
AAGCAGAGTGGTCTCGGGCACGAAAGCGGTGCGGAGGGCCTCGAAGAGTATCTCGAGACCAAACTCATATCCGTGGGGAGCCTATGAATGAGAATGACAGGCAGCTCGGTCTCGATCGACAGATCACCAGGCGCGACTTCCTCGACGGCGTCGCGATCGCACTCGGCGGATCATTGCTCGCTCCCCAGCTGTTGCGCGCGGGCACGCTGCAGTCCGGGCAGGATCCTGTACTCCGCTATCCTCCTTCGCTCACGGGCCTGCGCGGATCGCACGTCGGGTCGTTCGAGGCGCTGCACGCGCTCAAGGACGGCCGGTACTGGCGCACGGCCCCGGAACCAGTTGCCAGCGGGGAGGAGTACGATCTCATCGTGGTCGGCGGGGGGATCAGCGGGCTGGCCGCCGCACACTTCTTCCGCAAGGCACGCCCCGGTGCCCGCATCCTGATCCTCGACAACCACGACGATTTCGGCGGGCATGCGAAGCGAAACGAGTTTACCTACGACGGGCAGCTCCACATCGGTTATGGCGGCACCCAGTCGATCGACAGCCCGGCGCCCTACAGTCAAGTTGCAGCCAGGCTCATCTCCGAACTCGGAATCGATGTCCGTAGCTATCCGAAGGTCGTGGATCGGTCGCTCTATTCATCGCTCGGCCTGCGCGCCGGGTTTTTTTTCGAACGCGGACGCTTCGGGCGTGACGCGCTCGTTCGTGGAAGCTGGCGAAGCATGGACGCGGATTTCATCGCGGCGTCGCCGCTCTCTGCGGTGGCGAAGCGAGACGTCGCGCGGCTGCTGAAGGATCCGTTCGATCCATTCCCCGGGCTTTCCTCTGCGAAGAAAAAGGCCAAGCTCGCCCGCATGAGCTACGCCGACTTCCTAACCAAGCTGTGGAAGGTCGATCCGTCTGTCGTCGCCATCTTTCAGGTCGCGACGCACCCGCTGTTCGGAGCGGGGGTCGACGTCGTGCCAGCGCAGGACGCGTTCGGGCTCGACATGCCGGGCTTCCAGGGTATGGGGCTCGACGAGACCGCCGGTCCGGGACAGAACTACGACTCGATCAAGCTCCCGGGCGGGGCGGAGGACTACTACTTCCACTTTCCCGACGGCAATGCGTCGGTCGCGAGACTGCTGGTGCGATCGCTCATCCCAGAGGCCATGCCCGGATCGACCGCCGACGACGTGGTCACGGCGCGAGCCAACTACGAGATGCTGGACCGCGCTGGTGCGCCGGTCCGTCTCCGCCTCAGCAGTCCGGCGATGCGGGTGCGGCAGCTTGGTCCGAGCGGTGCCGCCACCGGAGTGGAGGTCGCGTACCTCGATAAGGGAGTGCTACGATCGGCCAGGGCGGGAGGGGCGGTGCTGGCCTGCTGGCACCAGATCATCCCGTTGCTCTGTCCCGAGCTGCCGGCGAAGCAGCACGCGGCCATGATTTCGGCGACGAAAGTCCCGCTGGTCTACACCAACGTCCTGATTCGCAACTGGACCGCCTTCGAGCGGCTGGGCGTGAGCAGCATCACCACCCCCGGGCTCTGGCACGATTCCATCTCTCTCGACTTCCCGGTGAGCATCGGCGCCTATCACAATCCGCGGAAGACCGACCAACCCATCGTCTTGCACCTGGCGAAGTCAGCGTGCAAGCCGGGGCTCCCCATCCGCGAGCAGCACGTCGCCGGCCGGCGCGAACTCTATACCGCGTCGTTCGCGACCATAGAGCGGCACATCCGCGACGACCTCCGCCGGGTGCTGGGCAGCGGCGGCTTCGACCCCGCACGCGACATCGTGGGGCTGACCGTCAACCGCTGGCCGCACGGCTACGCCTATCAGTACAACTCGCTCGCCGATGACTTCTGGCTCAACGGAGGCGAACAACCGTGCGTGGTGGCGCGGCAACCGTTCGGCCGGCTGGCCATCGCCAACGCCGATGCCGGGGCATACTCCTACACGGACGCAGCGATCGATCAGGCGCACCGGGCGGTGCAGGACGTGCTGGGGGCGACGACGTGACGGTGACCACCACGGGCGCGGACGAGCACGTCGTCGGCATACCGCGCACGCTGGGGCGCATGGATCTCGTCCTGCTCAAGATCGTGGCGATCGTCAACATCAACAACATCCCGCCGACCGCCGTCTTCGGCCGGATATCAGTGGTGCTTTGGCTGCTGGCCTTCGTGGCGTTTTTCGTTCCCGAAGCCGTGGCAGTGCTCATCTTCTCGCAACGTTACGCGGGAGAAGGGGGCATCTACCTATGGATCCGCAAGGAATTCGGCGAAGCGCACGGCTTCATCGCCGGGTGGTGTTACTGGACCAACAATCTCCTGTACATCCCGGTCGTGCTCGTGTACATGGCTGGGATCTTCGCCTATTCGGGGGGCGAGTCGGGGGCAGGGCTGGCGGACAGCAAGGTCTTCGTCAGCGCCTTCGCCCTTGGATGGCTCGTCCTGATGGCGGTGCTGAACATTCGCGGGCTGAAAGTGGGGAAGTGGATCCAGAACATCGGTGGCATCGGGACCGCGCTGAGCGTGGTGCTGGTGCTCGCGGCGGCGGGGATCGCGATCTTCAAGGGCGTCGCGCAACACGCCCCGCTACTGGTCACGGATGCGGGGGCGGGCTCGGGGATGGCGGCGAGCTTCAGCGTCATGTGCATGGCCTTCATCGGGATTGAACTCGCCTCGACGATGGGGGACGAAATCCGTGATCCCGCGCGCGACCTCCGGCCGGCAATCTTTGCGGCTGGAGCCATCTCGTTGGCCTCCTACGCATTGGTAACAGGCGCCGTGCTCCTGCTCGTACCCCTCGGCGAGCTCGGGGTGATCCAGGGGATCATGCAGGCCGTGGCCTCGGGCGCGAAGACCGCCGGCGCGGCCTGGCTGATCGGCCCCGTCGCGGTGCTGATGGGGCTGTCCATCGGGGGCTCCGCGTCCGCGTGGTTCGCGGGTTCGACGCGCGTGCCGTTCGTGGCGGGACTCGACTCCGCGCTCCCGGCGGCGCTCGGCCGCATTCACCCGAAGTGGAGGTCGCCCTATATCGCCCTGATCGTCTGCGCCGTCCTGGCCGGTGCGTTCACTGTGCTCTCGTTGATCGGATCCAGTGTCGCCGAAGCGTATCAGGTGCTGCTCAAGGCCGCCGTGGTGATCCAGCTTGTCCCCTTCGTCTATCTCTTCCTCGCGCTCGTGAAGACGGTGCGAGTCACCGCTTTTGCGCGCGGGGCGGGGATGCTGGGATTACTGACGACGGTCGTCGCGATCGTCTTCGCCTTCCTCCCAACGGCGGAAGTTGCGAGCGTGGCGACGTTCGAGCTCAAGCTGGTCGTTGGCGTCGTTGGGCCGACGGCGATCGGGTGGGTGCTGTTCCGGCGGGGGGAGGCGGGGCGACGGAGATAGGGCGCCGCTAGTCCTCCGGCTCGAGAGCGGTCGGAACGCGATGATGTGGTACGTCGTCGCGTAGGCGACTACCCTGTCTGTGGTAGCACCGGCAACGTCAACTGTGCCACGTGCTTCGTCGCCGACGCGTGCACCTTAAAGACTCCGCCATGCACCCCGGCGATCCAGTGCACGATCTGGATTCCCAGCCCGCTTCCCTGTGAGTCTGTGGGCGCCGAGGCATCGCAAACGCTGCTTACGCTGATCGTGGCGCGATCGTCGCCGATGGCAAGTACCTCGGTGGTGACGCTCGCCGCGCTGCCCGCGTGGCGACAGCCGTTCTCCAGCAGCTCGAGCAACGCCTCGCGCAACAACTGCGAGTTGCCGCGCACCGCTACGGGGACGACGGTGCCGAGCGCCAGCGTGCGTCCGAGCGACGCAGCGCGAGCGCGCATAAGGTCGGTGCATTCGAGTGCGAGTCCGTCGAGCTCCACGACTTCCTCGAGCCGCGGCCTGGTCCCGGCCTGCGCCTCCGCCAGCAGCATGAGTTCATCGACGCGATGGCGCATCACGGTGGCTGCGGTCTGGATGCGCTGGATGGCGGCGCGCGCGCGCACCGGGTCGAGGTCTGCATGGTTCCGCTCCACCTCGGCTTCCCCCAGTACCAGAGTCAGCGGCGTCCGGATCTGGTGGGCGGCTTCACGGACGAAGCGCTGATTGCGTTCCTGCGAGACTTCGAGGCGTTCGAGCAGTCGGTTGAACTCGCGTGCCAGCGTCCCGATTTCGTCGTCGGCGCCGCCGGTCGGGAGGCGGTGCGAAAGGGCGTCGCTAGCAAGTGCGGCGATGGCGGTGCCAAGGTCGCGTGCGGGCTGGAGCGCTCGGCTGGCGAGCAGGTAGCCCGCACCTAACGAGAAGAGAATCAGGAGCGGGGTGGCGACGGCGAGGATCGACGCCAGCCACGCGATATCCTGCTCGATCCCCTCGGTCGAACTCCAGGCGATAACCCGGTATTCCCAATCGTGACCGGCGTCGGGAGCGCGCGGCGTCACCTCGGTCATCGCTTCGAGGTCGCCTTCACCTACCGTCAGCGTGAAGTGCGGGGTGCCAGCCGTACGCGAGGCGCTGACCATCCGCATTGTGAGCGCGGCGCTGTCGGTCGCGCTGAGGACGCGGAAGTCGGCACTTGCGATCACCCAGCGATCGGTGGGCACGGGCCACTCGAGGCGGACCTCACTTGCTGCGTACGCCATGCTGGAGTCCGGCGTCTCGCGCAACTCACGCAGCATCGCTTCGGCGACACCGTTCGCCACGGCGGCGAGGTGCGCGTCGAGTCGCCGGTGGCTTTCGCGCCAGAGATAGCCTAACGCGCCCATGGCGAGGAGGGAGAGCCCGACGCCGAACGCGAGGGCGAAGCCGGCCGCGAGGCGGACGCGCAGGTGGCTAGTCGGCATCGCTCCCGGGGGGACGCTCGGAGAGAAGGTATCCGATGCCGCGCACCGTGTGCACGAGCGGCTCCACCCCCGCGCGGTCGACCTTCCGGCGCACCCGACCGACGAGGACGTCGACGGCGTTGGCGACGGGGTCGAAGTTGTCGTCCCACACGTGCTCGAGAATCTGCGCGCGACTGAGCACTCTCCGCGGATTGCGCATGAGATACTCAAGCAGGGCGAACTCCCGCGCCGTGAGCACCAGGGGTGTCCCGCCTCGCTGCACGATGTGCTGCGCCGGGTCGAGCGTGAGGTCGGCTACCGAGAGGACCGGTTCGAGCACGTTCGCCGGTCGCCGCGCCAGCGCCCGCAGTCGCGCCATCAACTCGACGACGTCGAACGGCTTGGCCAGGTAATCGTCGGCGCCGGCATCGAGGCCGTAGACCCGGTCGTTGACCGACTGACGTGCCGTCAGGATCAGGACCGGGGTTCGGTCACCATTGGCGCGCAGCGCGCGACAGAGATCGAAGCCGTCCATGTCGGGGAGGCCGACGTCCAGCACCGCCAGATCGTACTCGGCGCCGGCAAGTGCGTCGAGCGCGCCTTTCCCGTCGCCGACGGCATCCACGGCCCATGAAGCGTCACGAATCACCCGCACGAGGAAGTCGCGCAATGCGGGATCGTCCTCGACCAGTAGGACTCGCATGGAGCCAAGCTATCGCGAGCGAGCGCTGGCCGCGGAGGTCATGGTGGGCGAGTCGGCCTCCGACGTCGGCTTCTTCTTCGTCTTTGCCTCCTTCGCCTTCTCCTTGGCCTCATCTTCGGACGACTCGTTATCGGTCGAGACGAGCTTGCCGGAAGTGGCGTCGATCAGGACTTCGTCCACGCCGCTCACTCCGGTCGTCGTCAAGTTGCAGACGACTACCAGTTCCCCGTCCTCGGTCTCGATCTCCGCCGACTTCAGCGTGCCCTTGGGTACCGCCGCGTGCCCGGTGGCGAGGGACTTCTCGGGCGTCACCTTGGCCTTGGCGAGGAGACCCGGCTTCTCTTCCTTGACGGTGAGGCGTTGCGCGTGACCCGCAGAGGGCGCGGCGACCAGGGCGAGGACGGAGAAGGTTGCGGCGAGGATCACCGACTGAAATCGTCTCATGCTGGAACTCCGGTTGGGAGGGTGACTCGGCCCTCCGAAGCGGCGCGGCCGACGCCGCGGCGCGTGTCAGGCGGCGGGGAGGCGATAGTCCGCGCCGCGAATGGCGACGAGCAGCACGGGGACGACGAACAGCGTGATTGGCGTGGAGAGCGCGAGTCCCCCGATCACGGCGAGCGCGAGTGGCTTCTGCAATTCGCTCCCAGCGCCGAGTCCGAGCGCGAGGGGGAGCAGGCCGAAGAGGGTGCAGAGCGTGGTCATCAGGATCGGCCGCAGGCGCACACGGGCGGCGTCGCGGATTCCCGTCTCGAGGTCGACTCCGGCGTCGGCCATTCGATGGTGCGTGAAGTCGAGCAGGATGATCCCGTTTTTCACGATGAGCCCGACGAGCAGGATAAGCCCCATGAAGCTCGAGACGTTGAGCGCCGTCCCGGTCGCCAGCAGCAGGGCGAGGGCGCCAACGAACGACAATGGCGCGGCGACAAGGATGACAAACGGTTCGGTGAAGGAACGGAACTGCAGGACCATCACCGTGAGCACACTGACTGCGGCCAGCCCCAGCACGAGGAGCAGCGCCCCGAACGCGGCCTGCTGGCTGGCGTAGCGTCCGCCCAGCTCGACACGGATTCCCTCTGGCGCCGGGTGCGCCGCGAGCACGCCCTGTACGTCGGCGATCACCGCGCTGAGCGACCGTCCCTGCACACCGGCCGTGAGGGTGATCATCTGCTGCTGGTTCTCGCGCAGGTGCTCACTCCGCACATCGCTGGTGGTGAAATCGGCGAGGGTGCCTAGCGGTGCCGTGCGCCCTGTGGCGGGGGCCAGCACGGGAAAGGCGTTCAACCCCTCGGTGCTGAAGCGCACCGCGTCGGGAGCGCGCACGCGAATCGCGATCGAGCGGTCGTCGAGCCGGATCTCTCCCGCCTCGAGGCCGAGCATTGCGCCACTCACCGACGCGCTGACCTCTCGCGGTGTGAGGCCGAGCCGCGCCGCCGCTCCAGTGCGCACGCGCATCGCCATCTCGGCGCTCGGCTCGGCGATGCCGCCGAAGAAGTCCTCGAGGCCGTCGACCTTCTCAACTTCGGGGGCGAGCACACCGGCGTAGTGCTCCAGCGAGTCGAGGTCGGGACCAAAGAGCTTGATCTCCATCGGACTCGAGGCCCCCGACAGGTCGTCGAGGATGTCGGAGAGGATCTGTACGAACTCGGTACGCACGCGCGGCACGGCCTTCGCCGCCTTTGCGCGCACCTCGTCCATCACCTCGAAGATCGAGCGCGACCGGCGCGAGGGCGGCACGAGACGTACGGCGATGTCACCGCGGTTCTGCGCCGTGGCGAACATCCCGAGTTCGGCCCCGGTTCGTCGCGAGGTCCCCGAGATCTCGGGGGTCTCGGCGAGGATGCGCTCGAGAATATGCAGCTGGCGGTCTGTCTCGGCGAGCGCAGTTCCGCCGGGGGTGAAGTAGTCGAGGATGAAGGCCCCTTCGTCCATCTCGGGAAGGAAGCCGGTCCCGACCATCGTGTAGACGCCGGCGCCAGCTGCCACCAGCAGGAGCGCCGCGACGAGCATGATCCGCACGTGGTGCAGGACGACGCCGAGCGCGTTCGCATATCGGTCCGAGATCGAGTCGAGCGCGTTTCCGAGGCGCCGCGCCAGGGACGGCGGAGCGTCGGACTGTTCGGCGTCGGAGTCAGCGCTGGTGAGGAACTGGTCGGCGAGAAGCGGGATGAGCGTGAACGCGAGGACGAGCGAGACGAGAACGCTTACCGTCAGCGTCAACGAGAGGGCGGCAAAGAACTGTCCCGGGACCCCCTGTAGTAGTCCCAGCGGGAGAAAGACGACCACGGTGGTGAGCGTGCTGGAGGTCACCGGCCAGACGAGCTCCTGCACCGCCTCGCGCACGGCACGCGTGCGGTCGGGGGTCGTGCGCGCGTGGCGCACGATGTTCTCGGTCACGACCACCGCGTCGTCGATCACCAGGCCGATGGCGATGGCCATCGCGCCTAACGTCATGAGGTTGAACGTCTGCCCCAGGAGCCACATCAGGAGGACGGTGATCGCCAGGGTGAGCGGAATGGCGGTGGCGCTGATGGCGGTGATGCGGAGGTGGCGCAGGAAGAGGAGGAGGACGATCACCGCCAGCGTCGCCCCGATGAGCATCGCGTCCCGCACCGATGCCACGGCGTCACGGACGAGCGCCGACTGGTCGTAGACTGCCTTCAGGTGCACACCGGGCGGAAGCGAGGCGGCGAGTTCGCGCACGGCGCCGGCCACCGAGTCGCTGACCGAGACCGTATTCCCCCCGACCTGCCGCGTGACGTTGATCAGCGCCGCGGGGCGACCGTCGCCGGCGACGATGCGGACGTGATCTTCCGTCCCCGGGACGACGGTCGCCACGTCGCGCACCCGCAGCGCCCCCTTCACGACGACGTCGGCGACATCCTCGGCGGTGTGTGCCTCCATCGCCGAGATGACGAGGTACTGCTTGTAGTCGCGCGCCACGCGCCCGACCCCCTCGACCGCGATCCCATCGCGGATAGCGGTGGCGAGCGCGTCGTACGAGAGTCCGGCGGCTGCAAGGCGCGAGGGCTCGGCGACGACCTCGATCTCGCGCACGTCGGTCCCCTGTACGTCCACCCGCCCGACCCCCGGAATGCGCGAAAGCACCGGCTTGATCTGGTAGCGGGCGATGTCGAAGAGGGTGGCGGGATCGCCTCCCTCCAGATTGTACGTCAGGATCGGGAAGAGCGCCGGCGTGAGCCGCTCCACCTCCAGCTGCAATCCGACGGGGAGGTCGCCGCGGATCTGCTCGACCCGCGTGCGCACGAGCTGGAGCGCGTAGCTCATGTCGGTGCGCTCCGAGAAGGTGATGTTCACCTCGCTCGCGCCGCGGATCGACCGGCTCTTCACACGCTCGACTCCCGGGACGGTGCTGATCGCTTCCTCGATCGGGCGGGTGATGGCGAAGACGACCTGACGGGCACCGAGCGAAGAGCCGGTCGCTACGATCGCCACCCGCGGGAAGGTCAGTTCGGGGTAGATTGCACTCGGCAGCCGCAACGCGGCCCAGACGCCGGCCACGCTCAGGAGCGTGACGACGAGGTAGACGAAGCGTCGCTGCTGCGCCATAAGATCGAAGAGCGCCCAAGGGCGAGCGCCGCTTCCCGCCGTTGCCGTCGGCTCGTTCACGGCTTGGCGCTCACGATCGTCGAACCGTCGTCGATACCGAACGCCCCCTTGGTCACGACCCGTTCGCCGCCTTCGAGTCCGGATGAGATCCACACGACGCCATTCGACCGTCCGCCGATCGTCACGGGCGTCGCGTGCGCGACCTGCGCCGAGTCCACGACGAAGACCTGGAAGGCCTCGCCGGTGGGGACGAGCGCCGCGTCGGGGACGGTGATCGCGTTCGCATGATGCGCCACGGCGACACGCCCCATGACGACCTCGGAGATGCGCATCATCCGTTTTGTCTCGGCGAGCGCGACGCGCAGCATCACTCCGCCGCTGGCGCTGTCGACGACGGCCGCCACCTCGCCGATCCGCCCGGTGGCGATCGGGTCGCCACTCGCGGTGGAGCCGGCGTAGATCGTGACGCGCTGGCCGGCCCGGGCGCGGGAGGCGTCGGCGGGCGAGACCGTGAGCACTACGTCGAGCGCGCGGACATTGGCGACGTCGACCAGCTGCTGCGAAGGATCGACGTTGGCCCCCAGCACCGCGCTGATCCGGGTGACGGCGCCGCTGATGGGAGCGCGCAACGTCGTGAGATCGCGGATGCGCCGAGCCGCGATGGCGTTCGAGCGTGCGCTGGACAGTTCTGCGGCCGCTGCTTCCGCATCCTTTCGAGGAAGGACACCTGCCTCGGCGAGCCGCTTTGTGCGATCCGCCGCCTGCTCCGCCGTCTGCAGGGCACTCTCGGCGCTGGCGGCGGCGGCGTCGAAGGGGGCGTGCTCGAATTCGATCAGCGGATCGCCCGCGCGCACGGTGCTCCCTGCGGTCACGAAGACCTTGGCGACGCGCGCCGGTGCTGGGGCGGCGAGGGAGGCGACCTGCCCCGTGCGAGGTGTGACCGTGCCGACCGCCTCTATCGATTCGTCGAAGTCCTGCGTGCCCACCGGTTCCACCGTCGCCGCCACTTCTGCGACAATGGATGCCTCGGCCGGCGCGCCATCGTTGTTGCTGCACCCTACGCTCAGAGTGAGGAGGAGCAGCGTGCAAACCAGCGGTGCGCGTGTCATCGCCCGGGGCGGTTGGTGGTGAGCCGCAGGAGCCGGAGGCGCGACGCAGCATCGCGTGCGGCTCCGACGGCCTCGACGTACTGCGTGCGGGTGTCGCGGGACGAGCGCTGCGCCTCGAGGACAGACGGGAGTGCGGCGGCCCCTTCGCGAAAGGCGAGGAGCGACAGCGCCGCGACGCGCTCGGCGCCAGACACCAATGATTGAGTGCGCGCGAGCCGCTCGCGGGCGATCGCCTGCTCACGCTCGGCCAGTGACACGGCGGCCCCCGTTTCCACCTGGGCGACGCGGAGAAGCGCGGAGCTGCGGTCGAGTTGCGCCTGGGCGACGAGCACCCCGCCGCGGTTGCGATTGAGCAGCGGGAGCGGGATCGACAGGCCGATGGTCGGGAGCACCTGGTTTCCCGTCCCCCCTGGTTCCTGCCGCTCGAAGCCGACCGAGAGTGACGGGGGGGTAAAGAAGCGCCCGCGCTCCAACGAAAGCGCCAGCTCAGAGGCTTGCACCTCCGATTCGGCGGCGGCGATGAGTAGGGGGGTGCCGGTCGCCCCCTCGAGGTCGACGGAGCCGAGGTCGAGCGAGTCGCCAAGGGTGATGACCACGGCGGGCGACGTGAGTCCCATCGCCGATTGCACGGAATAGAGTGCACTGGTGGCGCCGAGCGAGTCGAGCGCGGCACTGTTGGCAAACTGTCCAGCGCTCAGTTCCGCCAGCTGCACGTCCAGCTCGCTCCCGTCACCGGCGTCGCGCCTGATGCGCGCGAGGACGACGAGGCTGTCCGCATCGGTGGCTGAGTGCGTCGAGAGGCGGGCACGTTCACGAGCGACGAGGGCGTGAGTGTAGCTCGTGTCGGCGTCGTAGCGCGTCCCCTCGATGTCGAAGCGGGCGCGCAGCGTCGCGGCCAGAAGCGCGGCATCGGCCGACCGGATGCGGAGCGAGCGTTGTGCGGGGACCCAGGTCGGCAGGTCTAACGTGACGTGCTGGCGCGGCGTGCTGCCTGTGTGCTGGAGGGCGAGCGAGGGATTTTCATATTGGCGCGCGACGATCAGCTCGGCGCCCGCGGCGGCGGAATCTGCACGGGCGAGGGCGACCCGCGGCGCGCGCGCGAGTGCGGCCGCGATCACCTCGCTCCGGGTGACTGAGTGTCCCTGCGCGCCCGCGACGCGGAGCGGGGCGAGCGTCGCGAGTACGAGGACGCACGCGCGGACGAGGGTGACCGCGCGTGCGTCAGGGAGGATCGAGGGGCGAACCATCGACCGCCCGCGTCGCTACTTTCGCTCCACGACCAGGATCGCGAAGGAGCCGGGGAGCATGGGGGGGCGCCCGGGGCGTCCGCCGGGCGTCGTGGGCGCGGGCGCCGCTCCGTACTCTGCTGCGGCGAGGTAGACGCGATGAGTCTTCGGGTCGAGCGCCATCGTGCGCGAGCCCCGCTGCGTCGCGACGTTCTCGACGAGCGTGTATCGGTCCGCCGACTCCTGGCGGATCACGCTGAGCGTGCCATCGCCACCGTTGGAGGCGAAGACCAGCTTCGTCTCCGGGTCATAGCCCGCTGCATCGACGCCGGGTCCGATCGGGACGAGGGTGACCACCTTGCCGGTCGCCGGATCGGAGACCGCCATCTGCGAGTTGCCGCACACCGAGAAGAGACGGGTGTGGGCGCGATCGAGCGCGAGGCCGGAGGGTTCCTCGCAGCCGGGGAGCCAGTAGCGCGAGACTTCCTTCATCGCCTTGGTATCGATGACCACGATCTGCCCGGTGTCGGTCTCGATGTTGACGTAGAGGTGTCCCTTGCCGTCGCTCTGGGCAAACTCCGGCTTGCCGGGTAGCGGAATCGTAGCGAGGACCTTGCCGGTCTTCGCGTCGATTACGGTGGAGTTCTCGCCGCGTCCGTTGAAGGTGAAGACGCGCTGCGTGGCGGCATCGAAGTGGATCGCGTCGGGATTGGCGCCAGTGACCTTCACGGTGCCGATCGTCGCAAACGTCTTCAGGTCGAAGATCGTGACCGTGGTGTCGCGCCCGTTGCTGGTGAAGCCCCGCCCGAGGGCGGTGGCGAGCGCGACGCCATGGATTCCGTTCGTGTTCGGGACCTCGCCGATGACCGCTTCCTTGGTCAGGTCGAGCACGACCAGCTTGCTGGCGTGCGAGGTGTACAGGCGGTCGCCGTCGACGAGCGCGTAATCCCACCCCCCGTCGCCGCCCACGGCGATCTTCCGGGCGAGGTGGTAGCCACTTGCCCCCTGTGCAGCCATCGGCGGTGCGCTGACACCCTGTACAGCCAGGAGCAGGAGGGGAAATGCGACGACGCGACCGGCGCGCGAGAGTGAGAGCGACAGCGTGAGCGACGAGGGAGCCATGCGAAGCCTTCAGAAAGGAGTGGGAGGAAAGGTGGTAGCCGCGGATGACGGGAGGATGACGGGAGCCACTCCTATCCTTGTCCATCGCGCCGTTCAACGCCAGCACAGGGGAGGGGAACGATGCATGCCGCGGCCAGAATGCGGGCGCACCGCATTGCTGCTTCGGCGCTCGGAGGACATCTTCGCCCCTCCCCGAACCGGCTCGCGATGAACCGATCGATCGATCCCTCAGAGAACCGCACCCAGCGGTCGGCGACCACCGACGTCCTCTCGCGTCGCGAC
>JBDTUA010000128.1:0-12788 GCA_040007995.1 Gemmatimonadota bacterium
TGGACACAACTCACTCTGCAGAAGGGGGAAAAGGAATGCAGAAATTCACTCGGTCATTGATTGCAGTCGGCGCAGTCCTCGGACTGGCCGCTTGCGGCGATGACGTATCGGTCACACCACCGACACCGCCGTTGGCGGCTGGTATCGCCAGCGTGACGGTGACGCCGCTGTCGATTACCATCGGCGTCGGTGAGAAGGTGATCATGACGGCTTCGGTCGCCACGACGCAGGGCACCGGGACGCCCGCGACGACGGTGACCTGGAGCTCGGCCAATGCGGCCATTGCTTCGGTCAGCGCCGCTGGCGAAGTGACCGGTGTGGCCGTCGGAACGACGACCATCCGCGCCACCTCCACCGCTGATGCCAGCAAGCTTGGCGCTGCTGCCGTGACCGTGAAGGCCGCTGGCGTTCAGAGTGTGTCGGTTCAGCCGACTGCGCTCTCTCTGGCCGTTGGTGCAACTGCTACCGCTGCCGCCACGGTCAACCGTGACGCTGGTGCAGTCGGGACCGTGACCTGGGCCTCGAACAACGCCACCGTGGCGTCGGTCAACGCCACCTCGGGTCTCATCACCGCGAATGCAGTTGGTACCGCCGTCATCACCGCGACGTCGGATGCCGATCCGTCCAAGTCGGGCGCGCTCGCCGTGACCGTGACCGCGCAGCCGATGGCGCTCCAGAGCTTGACCGTGACGCCCCAGGTGATCACGCTCGGCCCGGGCTCGTCGCAGGTGATCACCGCGACCGCGACCGCCGCGACCGGCGCGACGCTGGCCTTCACCAACAACGCTGCCGACGCCGCCTCTGGCTGCCCGGGCGTTGCCACGGCGAACACCAACGCCACGACCGGTTCGACGACGATCACCGCCGTTGCGTCGGGTTCCTGCGTTGTGACGATTACCGCGACTGGTAGCGGCGCGGGGTTGGCCACCAACTCCCTGCAGGCGACCGTGGCGCTCAACATCATCACGCCGCAGGTCTCGATTCAGTCCATCACGACCGGCATGACCAACACCCCGGTCGCGGTCAACAACGTTCAGGGCCAGATCGAAATCAACCTGAACTTCCAGCCGAGCGGCCTGCCGATTGACTCGGTCGTCGTTCGCATGCTGCAGCCGGACGGCCTCAAGCGTGTCGCCCTCCAGAACTTCGGTGGCGCCATCCCGGCCGCTGGCATCCTGTCACTGTCGGTCAACACGGCCAACTTCGTCAAGGACATGTCGGCCCCGTCGGTCACGGTCGACCTGCTGAATGGCCCGAGCACTGTCTCCGCCCAGGTGTATCCGCGCGGCGCGACTGGCTCGACGGCCACGAACTGCACCAACAACCCGTCCGACCCGACCTGCGCCTCGCCGGTCGCGATCGTCCTGAACAACACGGACGGCTGGACGGCTGACATCACCAAGCCCAGCGTGGCCGCGATTTCTGCCGGCAACATCACGTACTGGGGTGGTCCGACCGCCAACGCCACGGCGACTGTGTACCCGGTCATCTACACCCCGGGCCGCTCGGTCTCCAACGCGACCTGGACGCTCGGCGGTTGCTCGCTCGACACGACTGGCGTTCTCGCCTCGTCGAACAATGGGCACACGCAGCAGGGCCGCACGCGCACCTTCGGCTATGCCGCGAACGGCGCCGACGAGGCCTGCACGTCGTACGAGAACAACGGTGGCACGCGCGACAACGTGACCGTCGCGACGGCCCAGGACAACCAGAACAACGCGTATGCCCTGACGCCGCTCATCGCCAACACCGTCGTCTTCAACTCGACGCCTGACTCGCTGCGCCTCGACTACAAGGCGCCGACCGTCAGCATCCCGGCGATCACTCGTGTGCTGCCCGCCGTCACTGGCTGGGTCAACGCGAGCTTCAGCTTCCTGAACTTCACCTCGGTGGACTTCGGCGTCGGCGTCCGCGCGACTCGTGATGTTGCGGCGACGTACAGCTCGACCAACTGCGCAGGCGTCACGGCAGTCGATGTTGCCATGCCGACTGGCACTGGTGCCGACATCAACGGCGGCGTTGCATGCCCGACGAACTTCATTGGTGGTACGCCGGGACTTGCTGGCACCGCTCCGTGGACGGTTTCGGGTACCGAGTCTGACCGCCTGGGCAACGTGGGAGCCTCGTCTTCCACGCCGACCTTCGGAACCGACTACACGAATCCTGACATCCGTTGGGGCATCGTGGACGCCGGTCTCGCCCTGCCCGTCGCGTACGGCGGCACGGTGACCGATCCGGTTGACTCGGTCTTCGCTGCTGCGAAGCCGGTCGCCACGGTCAACGAGTTCCGCGCTGAGTACCTCGACGACCGCGCTGGCTTCTACAATATGGGCCAGCCGGACGCTACTCCGATCGCAGCGCAGTCGCAGCACCTGTCGACCGCTGGTCACTTGAACCCGACCGGTATCTGTCTCGTCGGAAGCGGAACCCCGGGTGCGAACTTCATCACGGATCCGGCCTGCGGCGCGGCTTACATCACGGTTGGCACCGCCGGTGTTCGCACCGACGGCTGGCAGCCTGGCATGCGCGTTGACGTGCCGACTCCTGAAGGCTACTACGGCTACAAGACGTACGTCGTGGACGCCGCCGGTAACTTCTCGACGACGCTCTTCCGCCGCACGCTTGTGAACACGCAGTCTCCGTTCTCCACCGGTCTTGGCGTCCCGGCAACGTTGAGCGGTTCGGTCTTCGTCTTCAACGCCACGCACGCCGACTCGGCGGAAGTCATTGCCCAGTCGTTGCAGCTCACGTACCCCGAGCTGCCGACGGTTGCTGACGTTCGCTACGCTCGCGCTTCGATCGGCACCGCCTTCGACGACTTCATCTCGTCGCCGCTGGCCGTGACTATCTCGCCGACGCACGGTGCCTCGTACGCTCGCGGTATCGAAGCTGCGACTGCAGCGGCATTCCCGGCCGTGAACGTCAATCCGGTTTACCCGGTCAGCCCGAAGCCGACGACGGTTGAGGTCTGGTCGTGGAACGTCGGAAGCACGTTGACTGGTGGTCCGGCTCCGTCCACCTCGCCGATCATTCCGATCCCTGCGCTCAACGTGCAGAACGGCGCCGGTGTACAGGTCTTCAATCTCGCCAATCCGACGATCGCGGTGAACCATTTCCGCCTGATCCCGACGCTGGCGACGACCAATCAGTTCGGCTCGACGACCCCGCTCCGTTCGCAGGTTGTCTCGCCGACCAATGCCCCGAACGCACCGTTCGCCCGCGTAGACTTCTATCGCCTGGACGCCGGTGGCACGTGGTGGTACTACCTCGGTAGCTCGCTCACCCCGACCGGGACTGACCAGGGCACGTACCGCTCCTGGATCTACGCACTGCCGGCAGGCTCGTTCGTCAACGCCTGGAACACGTCGGCTGCTCAGACGGCTGCCGCGTCGGGCGAGAGCTTCATCGCGGTGGGCGTCCTGTCCAGCGGCGATGCGATTGTCACGCAGCTCGTTACGATGCCGTAAGCTCGCGAGAGCTTACCAAACATCGAGTTCCTGAACACCAACGGCCCCGCGAAAGCGGGGCCGTTGGGTTGTCCGGGTCTTCGCTTCGAAGGGTGCTCTTGACCCGATGCATTCCCTCAGTCAGCATTCGCGACAGCAAGGATGTTGCTCGCATAGCACGCGTGAAGCAGACGCGAGCAGCAACGCTGACTCATATTCGGAAGACAATGACCCTGCGTTTCCACGGCCTGCGACGCCGTCTCGTATGTGTTTCCCTCGCCCTTGCCGCATGCACGCCAACCGGGAAAGACGGGGCACCTAACGATCGCCGCGTGAGCGACGCTGAACTTCGCGCGCTCCCCGTACTGGCCGTTACGGAAGGGCGACTGGTCTGCACGGCGATCGGTGCTGACGCCTGTCCACTTCGCTCCGCCGTAGCAAACTGGCTGGGAAACGACCGAGTGGCGCTCTGGGAACCGGGACGCGAGATCATGATCCTCGACGCCAAGTCGCCGACCGGGCGCAACTTCGGCGTCGTCGGACAAGCAAGTGGCCAGTATGCTTACGCGACCGCCGTAGGCCCATTTAAAGGCAACGTCGCGGTGATCGACCTGCAGCGTGCCAAGATGGTACTCTTGAACGACGCTGGAGGCTTCGAGCGCGAAGAAAACATTCCGCGTCCCGACGCTAACTCTGCGCCAGGATTCATCGGAGCGACACCGGTGTTGCAGTCGATCCACGCCGCCAATGACAGCGGCGTGGCGCGCATGACGCTCGATGTGCTCGAGTCGCAGACCCAGACCAAGGGGACACGCGTGCTCGACGTGCCGGTTCCGTGGTTGCGGCTGAATGCCGACAGCGCGATTGGCTTTTCCCCACTTTTCCCGGCATCGCCCCGCTATGCCGTCGATGTCAACAAGACTATCATTTGGACGCCGAGCGATTCCTTCTGGGTGCAGCGGCGTTCGTTCGACGGAGAGGTTCGCTGGACGTTGAGCAGCGATCGAAAGGGGAAGACGGTCACCGCGGCGGAGATCTCCGCTCGGCGCGACGAAATCACCCGCAATGCGCCCAAAGACTATTTGAAGCCGGGCGACCTCGACTCGATGACGGCGCACACTGCGACCGCGCATCCTGTCATAGGCGGTATCGTGCTGGAGCCAGGCGGACGCATGCTCATCACGGGTGTGGCGATCTCATCGAGCGATTCGATCGAGTACATCGTTCTCACGCGCGACGGTATCCCGTCGCATCGCTTCTCGCTTGCGTCGCGCGTTCGTCCTCTACTGTTCGCCGGCGACTCCCTGCTCGTGCACCGCCCCACTGCGGGCGAGCCCTTGGAAGTACGCTGGTTGTTCCTCAAGCCGCGCGCGTAGGCTCGCGACGTCTCAGGAGGCGCGACGACGCCCAAGCAGGACCTCCCAGATGATGACGAGGGAGGGAGACACCGCGTTAGGGTGGCTCGCAGAAAGTGGCAAACCGCCCGGCACCGATTCGATCGGTGCCGGGCGGTTTGGTGTTCGTGTCGTCCTGCCGGGCGACTGCAGTAACGCTAGCGCGCGGCGGGGGCGGTACGGATCTGCAGCTTGTACTTCTGGGTAAGCTCGTCGGCATAACTCCACCCCGTCCCCTCGAGCTTGTCCTGCACGACGATAATCGGCGTGAGCTCCTTGTCGGTGACGAGCGGGTCGAGCCACACCTTCCGGTTCTTCGGATCGAAGAGGAAGATGTCGAAGAAACGGCTGTCCACGAAGTACTGGATGCGCTTGTAGACGTTAGGCAGGGAATCCCCGGCGGGGGCACCGACTCCGATGATCTTGAGGACAGAATCCTTGCTGATGCCGAGTTCGAGGCCGCGCACGCGGCTGTCGCCGCAGGCGGCCAGCAGGACGAGCGTCAGCGATGCGGTCGCGATCGCGACGAGGCGGCGCTTGGGCGAAATGTGCATGGGATGTCTTGGGTGTGCTCCGAGTCTTGGGGCCGACGGCAGGTGCCGCGCCCGCGCGAAATCTACCAGATCCCGCTCTCGTACCCCACCCCCCGGGTGCAGTTACGTCCCGGTCCCAGCGAGCTCGATCATCGAGCGGAGCGCGTCGAGTGAGAGCGGTTCGGCGACCAGCGAGAAGGTTGTCTCGAATCCGCGGACGACCGACGCGTGCACCGCATGGTCGGAGAGAGGAGTGCGAGCACACTCGAGCTCCATCGACGTCATGGTGACGCCGGCGATGCCGCAGGGGACGATCAGGTCGAACCACGACAGGTCGGTAGTGACGTTGAGCGCGAAGCCGTGCCAGGTCACCCAGTCGCGCGCGTGCACGCCGATCGAGGCCAGCTTTCGATCGTTGACCCAGACGCCGGTATATCCCGGGTTCCGGATGCCGTCGATGCCGAAGGGAGCGATCGCGCGAATGAGCGCTTCCTCGACCTGTCGGAGGTACCAGTGGAGGTCCTGCTTGTGCCGCTTGAGGTCGATGATCGGGTAGCCCACGAGCTGTCCCGGCCCGTGGAAGGTCACATCGCCCCCACGGTCGACCTCGAGATACTCGACCCCCCGCGCGGCAAGGAGGGAGGGCGAGGCCACCAGATGGCCGCCCTTGGACGACCGCCCCATCGTGATAACCGGCGGGTGCTCGACGAGCAGGAGCAGGTCGTGGGGAAGGGAGCCGGAGATGCGTGCTTGTGCCGCGGCGCGCTGCAGGGCGAGGGCGGAGGCGTACGCGCAAATGCCGAGGTTGCAGACGAGCAGACGGGAGACGGGGGACGGGGGACGGGACGGTTCGCCGCTTCGCGGCTCACCGGCGGCTGTCTGCCTTCCTTCCTCCCGTCCCCCGTCCTCCCTCACGCATGCACCATCCTGCCTAACGAATCCAGCGCTGCCTCGGCGATGGCTTCGGAGAGCGTGGGATGCGCGTGGATCGCCAGGTCGACTTCCTCGACCGTGAACTCGTTCTCGCGCGCGACCAGGAGTTCATGGATCAACTCGGTGGCGTGGGCGCCGATGATGTGGGCGCCCAGGATCTCGCCGTACTTGCTATCGCGAATGATCTTCACGAAGCCCTCGGTCTCACCCGACGTGCGGGCGCGGCCGTTGGCGGAGAAGGGAAACTTTCCGACCTTGTAGTCGAGCTTCTGCTCCTTGCACTGCGCCTCGGTGAGACCGATGGACGCGACCTCCGGGTGGCAGTACGTCGCGTTTGGGATGTTGCCGTAGTTGATCGGGTGCGGATGACCGCCGGCCAGCAGCTCCGCGAGCACATAGCCCTCGCGCTGCCCCTTGTGGGCGAGCATCGGGGCGCCGATCACGTCGCCGATCGCGTAGACACCCTTGGCGCTCGTCTGGTACGTCGTGGTGTCGACCTTGATGAAGCCGCGATCTGTCAGCTGCACACCCAGCTCCTTCAGCCCGATGTTGTCGACGTTGGGCGCTCGCCCGGCAGCCACCAGCACGCACTCGACGCTCAGCTCTTCCTTCGCCCCGCCGGCGTCGAGCGACATCGTCACGCCGTCCTTTCCCACCTTCACGTTCGAGAGCTTGGCTCCCGTGTGCACGTTGATCTTGCGCTTCTTGAAGGCGCGCCCGAGTTCAGCTGAACAATCGGCGTCCTCGAGTGGGAGCAGGACCGGGAGGACCTCGATCAGGTGCACTTCGCTGCCGAAAGCGTTGAAGACATCGGCGAACTCGCACCCGACCGCGCCGGCGCCGACGATGGCGATCGCCTTCGGCGCCTTGGCCAACGTGAGCGCCTCATCCGACGAGATGACGGTCGACTTATTGAGCTCGAGGCCGACCTGAGGCAGTCCGCGCACCCGCGACCCGGTGGCGACGACCACCCCTTTCTTCGCGTCGTGCCGCTCTTCCTTGCCGTTCTCGCCCTTGACCGAGAGGCTGGCGGCGGCACCGGCTGCTGCCTTGACCAGCGTACCGGTCCCCTTGATCCAGGTGATCTTGTTCTTCTTGAGGAGGAACTCGACCCCCTTGGAGTTCTGCGTCGAGACGGCGCGCGAACGCTTCATCGCGATACCGTAGTCGAAGCCGATCTCGCCGCCGATGGTGACGCCGAAGTCGCCGGCGTGCCGCACCTTGTTCGCGACGGAGGCGCTTTCGAGGAGAGCCTTGGCAGGAATGCAGCCCCAGAGGACGCAGGTGCCGCCCAGTCCTTCGCGTTCAACGACGGCCACAGAGAGACCGAGCTGGGCGCAGCGGATGGCGCCGACATATCCGGCGGGGCCGCCGCCGAGGAAGATGACGTCGTACGAGGCCATGACGAGTCGGGAAGTAGGCGAGAAGGGGCGGCGCGCTGTAGGTGCGCCGCGCCCCGTAATCTACCCAGCCGTCATAGCGGTGCGCAGGGTTTGCCGGCGCTCCCGTGACCGCGCCTCAGCGGAGCGGTGACCTCAGCGGAGCGGTGACCTCGGCGACGAGCTGACGCCGATGCGCCGGCGGCTGCTGTGAACGCCGTCCGACGTGACCAGGTCGAGCGACGACTGATTCGTGAAGACGATTGCCTCGCCGCCGCGCCCGAAGGCGAGGATCTGCTGGGTGCTGGGGTCCCGCACCAAAACGCCGCGGGTGTTCCCCCCGGTCCAGCGGATCCGGACGGCGCGCGCATTGACTCTCTCGGCAACCGGGACGTCCGCTGCGGTCGCGGGAGCGGCGGCTGAACGGAACTCTGCCTGCGCCGCACCGATGGCGGCACGCACGCGAGTCGGCTCCTGTCCGCGCATCATGTCAAAGGGGATGACGTAGGCGAAGTTCTGGGCGGTGGCGTCCGGGTGGTCGGCGAGGTGCTCGCCGTCGAAGGGGAGGTCGAAGAGCGTTTCGCCGAGCGGTCCGAATCCTTGCAGGCGATTGGGGCCGCGGCGCTGCGGGAGGGACGGGGGCGCGTTGACCTCGAAGGTGGGTTCGAGAATCACCTTCCCGCGCTCGACGCGCCCCCATACCAGGAGACCACGCCGCGGGGCCATGTCGCCATACGAGGTGGATCCGTAGATGGGATTCGCGGACCGATAGTTGAGGATAGCGCTAAAGGTGTAGCTGCTGATCCAGGAGGGATTGCAGTACCCCATCAGGTCGTACCGGAGCGTGTCCTTCAGGGTGTTCGTCGCGAGATCGTAGCCGTAGCTGCCGATACGTCCGGCGGCGTACGGGTAGGACGGATCTGCCCCGGCCGCACCGCAGCTCGGCGCGTGGAAGCGCCCGAAGTTGTGGCCGAGTTCGTGGGCCATGACGCCGCTGGCAGACGGGAGGTAGTCCCAACCGATCGCGGCGCGACCGGGGACGTAGCCCAACCCTGCGATGCCGGAGCCGTAGTTGACCTTGACGATGCCGAAGTAGTAGCGCGCGCTGCCGTCGGCGGAGCGCAGCGCATTGATCTCGCTGAGGATCTGGTTCCACGCGCCGTTTGCGTCACCGCTCTTGAGCGTGTCGGCGTTGGTGGTGAAGGGAGCGCGCACATCGGCGTCGACGTTGTCGAGCGGGTACATCGCGCGTGTGTCGGCGAGGTACGACGACGCATTGCCCGCGGTGACGCCTCCCTGGAGCCCGTTGACGCTCTGCAGCACGGGGACCAGTCGCACGTTGAAGGACGGGACGGCACGCACGTCGATCGTGGCCGGCGTCGCGGAGGTCGGGAAGTTGTTGTCGCTCTCCGACGACTCGGTGACCGTGCTATTCGGGTCGACGTCGGCGAGGATCCGCAATCCGGGCTGCAGGACCGCCGAGGGAATGAGGTAGTTCCACGACGAGGTGAGGGTCCCCGGGGACATTGCCTGCGGGACCGAGGGGCTCGGGGCGTTGATCGTGATCGTATTCGTTAGGGTGGCGCCGTCGTAGAAACGGACGCGAACTGCCGGTGTGGCGGTATTGGCCATGTTGGCCTTGACGAAGACGCGGAGCAGCCCGTTGCGACCGGTGACGATCGGGACGGTCCCGGTATACGTCTGCACGACCTGTTGGATGTGCATGCCGTCGATCGTCAGGTTGAGCGAGGAGGGCGGCGGGGGCGGCGGAGGCGCACTGCCCGTGTAGGTGACGGTGACAGACGATGTGGATCCGCCGCCGACGCTCACGTGCTGCGACGTGGCCGACGGCGTGTAGGTCGTGCCGCTGCTCGCGAAGCCGCTGGCGGTCACGGTGTACGTCCCCTGCACGAGTCCAGGGAGCGTCGACGTGGAGGAGACGGCATGGCTGTAGCCATTCGGCCCGGTCACATCCACGCTCGCCGTCGCACCGATGGGGAGCCCGTTGACGGTGACGGCGAGTGTTCCGGTGGCCGTGACGTAGTTGACGGTGGTGGCGATGGCCGATGTCGAAGGGGTGACGACGACCGTCTGCGACGCCGGATTGGGCGCCCAGGAGGCGCTTCCGCTCTGCACGAGTAACGACGCGACGGTGTAGGTCCCCGGCGTGAGTCCGAGGAGCAGCGTCGTCGCGGTGGCGGTGGAGGCGTAGCCTCCGGGGCCCGTGATCGACACCGCGGCGAGCACGTTGGTGGGGAGTCCCGAGACCGTGAGCGCGATGCCCCCGCTGGCGAGGGCGTACGTGAACGACGTGGTAGACGGAGTGGCACCCGCCGCGACGGCGACCGTGCGCGTCGTGGGGCTGGGGCTGTAGTGGTGGGTGCCTGCGACGGCGGGTGCTGCGGTGAGCGTGTAGCTGCCCGGCTTGAGGCCGGTCAGCGTCGTGGTCGTGGAGACGGTCGTGCTGTACCCCTCCGGTCCCGTCACGCTGATCGCGGCCGCAACGGCCTGCGGCAGTCCGTTCACCGCAACGGTGAGGGCGCCGGTGCTCACGGCATAGCTGACGCTGGCGAGGGCCGGCGTGGTCGACGCGGCGACGGTCACGGCCTGCGACGCGGGCGCGGGACCGTAGACAGCCGACGTCGAGTTGACGCCGTCGGCGGCCACGACGTACTGCCCGGGCGTGAGTCCAACGATGGTCTGCGATGCGGATACGGCGCGGGTGTAGCCGGCTGGCCCGGTGACCGTAATGCCGGCGTTTGCGCCTGACGGAAGACCGGTCACGTGCACGGTGAGGCGGCCGGTGGCGAGCACGAACTGCACCGCGGTGTTGACGGGGAAGGGCGAGGGGGCGACCACCACCGTCAGCGGCGCGGGAATCCCGTAGGCGTCGCTCCCGACCACGACCGGGTTGGCCGTGATGATGTAGCTTCCCGGCGCGAGGTTCTGGAGCCGGTCGCCCGACGAGACGCTCCGCTGGAAGCCCTGGGGACCGGAGACGATGGCGATTCCCGCGGCGCCGCCGGGGAGGCCGGTGAACGAGACGATGAGCGAGCCCGAGGCGAGGAGGTACGGGACGCTCGCCGGCGCCGGGATGGGCGAGGCGGTGACGACGACATCGAACGTTGTCGCTGTCGGCGCGTAGGTCATGTCCTCAACCACGATCGGAGCGGGGGCGACGTGATAGGCGCCGGGCACGAGCCCGGCCACGGTGTTCCCGCTCGCGACGCTGCGGCTGAATGCATTGGGGCCGGTGAGCAGCACATTCGGCGCGGCGCCGTTGGGGAGCCCGGACGTACTGATGACGATGGCGCCGGTGGCGAGCCCGTAGCTGACGGTCGCGTGCGCGGTGAGTCCGGCGGAGACGTTGGCGGTCTGTGAAGCAGGCGAGGCCTCGTACTGGTCCGGCCCGGCAGTCACGCCGGCGACCGCGATGCTGTAGGTGCCGGCGACCAGGGCGTTGATCGTCTCGGTCGCGGTCACCGTACGGACGACGCCCCCGGGCCCGGTGACGGTCACCGCGGCGGCGGCGTTACCCGGAAGGCCGTCGACGGTGATCGTGAGGCCGCCGGTCAGCGTCGAGGGATCCGGTGTCCCGGTAGCATTGCCGGCATCGCCACCGCACGCGGCGACCGAAGCCAGGATGCACATCGTTACTAGTCTATCGCGCCAGGTGCGGCGCGACGATTCGCTTGGAGTGGGACAAAACACGGGAACGCGTCCTTGGGTAAGCCGTTGCCCAAGGACGCGTTCGCTTTATGTACTGCAACGATCGGATGCAGGTCACACGACCTGCCGTGACGCGGATCACTCGACGCCTGTGCGTCGCGTGCGGAACGTGATTCAGTACACCAACAGAAGGGGATTTTCCATCAATCGGCGCAGCGTCTGCAGGAAGCGCGCCCCGGTCGCGCCATCGATCACCCGGTGGTCGCAGCTCATCGTGACGCGCATGCGTCGCCGCACGACCACCGCGCCGTCCACCACGACCGGCTTGGCCTCGATGGAGCCTACAGCGATGATGCCGGCTTCGGGCGGGTTGATGATCGCGGTGAACTGGTCGATGCCGAACATCCCCAGGTTGGAGATGGAGAATGTCGACCCGGTGTACTCGTCGGGCTTCAGCTTGCGCTCGCGTGCACGCTTCGCGAGGTCGCGCGACTCGGCAGCGATGGCCCGCAGCCCCTTGCGGTCCGCGTCGAAGATCACCGGGGTGATCAGTCCCTCCTCGATAGCGACGGCCATGCCGAGGTGCACCCGATGCCACTGGCGAATGGCATCGCCCTGCCAGTGTGCATTGCATTCCGGATGTTGGGCGAGTGCCGTGGCGACCGCCTTGATCACGATGTCGTTGAACGAGACCTTGAAGCCGTCGCCGAGGTCGGCCATCGCCGAGCGCATCTCGGCGACCCGCTCCATATCGAATTCAGACGTGAGGTAGAAGGTCGGCACCGGGCCGATCGACTCGGCGAGCCGGCGCGCGATCGTCTTCCGGATCTGGGTGAGCGGGATGTCCTGGAAGTCTCCCGCGCTCGGCGCCGAGCCGGGAGCTGGAGCGTGCGAGGCGGCGGGTTGCGCGGCCGCGGCCTCAATGTCGCGCTTGATGATGCGACCGCCGGGGCCGGAGCCCTGGATGGTACCGAGCGAGACACCGCGTTCGGCGGCGATGCGGCGGGCGAGCGGAGACGAGCGCAATCCCTCGGTCGATTCGGTCGCGGTTGCCGCCGGCGCCTCGGCGGGAGGCGTGGGGGCTGCCGGCGCTGACGGAGTCGCCGGGGTCGCCGGGGTCGCCGGGGTCGCCGGGTCGGGTGATACTGCCGCGGGCGGAGGTGGGGAGGTGGGGGTGGCGACGGGCGCTGGCGTCGCGGGCGCGGCCGCAGCGACCGGTGCCGCCGGTGCCGCTGGAGTGGCGGCGCTCCCCGCATCGGCCACCAACGCGTCGATGTTCTCGTCGGCACCGGCGATGACGCCGATCACCGTCCCGACCGGACTCGTGTCGCCGTCATTGATCAGTCGGCGGCGGAGGATTCCGTCGCCGCGGGCGACGAGCTCCATGATCGCCTTGTCGGTTTCGATTTCGGCGAGGATGTCGCCGCTCTTGAC
>JBDTUA010000129.1:0-12677 GCA_040007995.1 Gemmatimonadota bacterium
GTCCGCTTCCTCCATGTAGTGCGTGGTCATGACGATCGTGCGGCCGTGGGCGCGCAGGTCGCGCAGGATCCCCCAGAGGTCGAGGCGCGCCTGCGGATCGAGTCCCACCGTGGGCTCGTCGAGGAAGACGACCGCCGGCTCGTGGATCAGCGCCCGCGCAATCATGAGGCGTTGCTGCTGGCCGCCGGAGAGGGCGTCGACGCGCGCCTCGGCCTTGTCGGCGATCCCGAGCCGCTCAAGCAACTCGAGCGCATTCCGCTCGGCCCGATCCATCGCGATCCCGAAGTAGGCAGCATGGAAGACGAGATTCTCGAGTGTCGAAAGGCTGCGATCCGGGTTCGGCCGCTGCGGGACGACGCCGATGCACTGCCGTACGCGGTCCGGGGCGCGCAGCACATCATAGCCGGCCACGAGTGCCTGCCCCGAGGTCGGCGTCACACGCGTCGTCAGGATACCGATCGTCGTCGTCTTCCCAGCACCATTGGGCCCGAGCAGGCCGAAGAACTCGCCGTCACGCACGCGCAGGTCGAGCGTGTCGAGCGCGACTACCCCTCCCTCCGTGACGCGCGACGGAGTCATGGGAACCGCTGGTGGTGGGCCGCTCCCGCGCGATCGGCCGCCTCGCATGCGGCGCATCGACGGGGCCGGATAGACCTTGCGCAATCGTTCAGTGGAGATGGCGTCGGGCATGGCAGGCGACAGGATAACGGCGAGGGACTGTTGGACTGGCGGAGATCGCCGCGCGAGAACGCTTGAGCCCGCGACGGGCGGCGGCGCGAGAACGGTTTCGCCAAGCAACTGACAACTTTAACCCTCCGCACACCTTCCGCGAGGCGGGGCGCATGCGCCGAGCGACGATCGGCGGACGATCGGCGGACGATCGGCGGACGATCGGCGGACGATCGGAGGGCGACCGGAGATCGAGTGCCGTCGGACCCTACCTCAGGTCGGCGTCACCGGTCACCTTTCCCCCGTCACAGTGCGGCGCCGCTCCTCGTGGGCGGCACCGCTCCGAACGAGGAGGAGGATTCGTGCTCATCAAGCGTTTCTACCACGACGGGCTCGCGCAGGCGAGCTACCTGATTGGGTGCCAGACGACGGGGGAGGCGCTCGTCATCGATGCCAATCGCGACGCGGAGCAGTACCTCGCGGTCGCCGCCAGCGAAGGCGTGCGGATCACGCAGGTGACCGAGACGCACATTCACGCCGACTTCCTGTCGGGAAGTCGCGAACTCGCCGACCGCACCGGCGCGCGATTGCTGCTCTCGGCCGAGGGGGGGAAGGACTGGCAGTACGGATTTGGCGCCGCGTCGGGGGCGACGCTCCTGCACGACGGTGACACCTTCATGCTGGGACGCGTGCGATTCGACGTCATGCATACGCCCGGACATACGCCCGAGCACCTCGTCTTCGTCGTCACCGACACCCCGGCCTCGTCGCATCCGGTCGGTGCCTTCACGGGCGATTTTCTCTTCGTCGGCGACGTGGGACGCCCGGACCTACTGGAGCGTGCGGCTCACATCGAGGGCACGATGCGTGACGCGGCGTCGCAGCTCTTCGACTCCCTGCATCGCTTCACCTCTCGCTTTCCGGATTATCTGCAGGTGTGGCCCGGGCACGGCTCCGGATCGGCGTGCGGCAAGTCGCTCGGCGCGGTGCCACAGTCGACGCTGGGATACGAGCGGTTGGCCAACTGGGCGCTGCAGGTGCGCGATCGGGAGACGTTCATCGAGGCGGTGCTCGAGGGTCAGCCGGATCCTCCGCCATATTTCGCGCGCATGAAGCGCTTGAACCGGGCGGGTCCGGACGTGCTGGGCAAGCTCCCCTCCCCTGCGCGACTCGCTGCGGAGACCCTGCCGGGACTGGTCGCCAGCGGCGCGACGATCCTCGACCTCCGTCGTGCAGAGACTGCGGCCGAGCGCTTCATCGAGGGGACGCTCAACCTTCCGTTCAACAAGTCGTTCGTGGGCTGGGCGGGGTGGCTGGTCGACGCGGAGCGGGATCTCTTCCTGCTGACTGGCAGCGACGACGGGCGCGACGTTGCGGCTGCCGCCGCGGAGCTGTCGATGATTGGAATCGACCGAGTTCCCGGGTGGTTCGGAGCTGACGCCTTCGTCTCGTGGGCGTCGTCCGGGCGATCGTTCGGCGTCGTCGAACAGGTGGACGCGTCGCGCGTTGCCAAGTCTTTACAGGACGACGGTGTTGTCGTGCTGGACGTGCGGGCGCAGGACGAGTGGGATGCGGGTCACCTCCCCGGAGCTCGGCACGCGCCCCTTGGACGGCTGCGTGAAACGCTCGACGAACTTCCGGCCGACACTCGAATCGTCATGCAGTGTCAGGGAGGAGGACGGTCGGCGATTGCGGCGAGCCTGGCGCGACTCGCCGGGCACCACGACGTGTCAAACCTGCGCGGGGGACTCGACGCCTGGCGCGCCAGTCAACTGCCGGTCGAGACGTCGCTCGATGCCGTTGCGAGTTAGGTGAGACCCAAGACCGCGGCCCAAGGGGTCGCCCGGCGTCTCCTGACGTACTTCCTGCGCGGGCTGGTCTTCCTCACCCCCGTGGGGATCACCGCCTACATCTGTGTCGTCGTCTTCAACACGATCGATGGCTGGCTCGGCCTCCCGATTCCGGGAGCCGGCTTCGCCATCTCGCTTGGGCTGATCACGTTGTTCGGCTTTCTCGCATCGAGCTTCATTACCCGGAGCCTGATCAGCGCGCTCGATGACCTGCTTGAACGGCTCCCCTTCGTACGACTCCTCTACTCGTCCACCCGCGACCTCGTCAACGCGTTTGTCGGCGAGAAGCGACGCTTCGACAAGCCGGTCATGGTGGAGCTGTTTCCGGGCGGAAATGCGCTCGCGCTCGGTTTCGTGACGCAGGACGCGCTCGGGCAACACGGCATGGAAGGCTACGTGTCCGTCTACATGCCACACTCCTACAACTTCTCGGGACAGATGTACCTCTTCCCCGTATCGGCGGTCAGCCGGGTCGACGCGAACAGCTCGGACATGATGGCCTTCATCGTCTCCGGCGGGGTGACCGAGATTCCGTCGCTCCACCGGATCGCGCCGGCTGCAACGATTCCCCCCGATCCACTCGAGTCGCCCTCCGCGCCGTGAGCGCTGTCGACCGCTTCTCCTTCCTCGGCCCGTACCTCCGCGCTGCCATGACTTCCATGCGTTTCCCGTTAGGCACCCTGGGCTCGCCGCGCGTCCTCCTCGTCGCCGCGTCCTTCGCAACGCTTGCCCCCACATCGCGCATCGCCGCGCAGGGACGCGTCGCCGCACCTCCACCTGCGACCCTGCTGCGCCCCGCGCGCGTGTGGGATGGCGAGAGTGACGCGGCGCGCGAGGGGGTGGTCGTGCTCATTGTCGGCGACAAGGTGCAGGCGATTGGCCCAGCGGGGAGCGTCGCGATGCCTGCCGGCACCAAGGTTGTAGACCTCCCCGGCCTCACGCTCACGCCAGGGTTGATTGAGGCCCACTCGCATGTCCTGCTGCACCCCTACAACGAAGCCAGCTGGGACGACCAGGTGCTGCGCGAACCCACGGCACTGCGCGTGGCCCGTGCGACCAACCACGTGCGGGCCACGTTACTCGCCGGTTTCACCCTCCTCCGCGACCTCGGAACGGAGGGGGCGGGTTACGCCGACGTCGGCATAAAGGAGGCGATCGACCAAGGAATCATCATCGGTCCTCGCATGCTGGTGACCACCCGCGCGATCGTGGCGCGGGGGAGCTACGGTCCGCGCTCGTTCGCGAACGACATCGAGATTCCGCAGGGGGCGCAGGAGGCCGGCAACCTCGAGGAACTCGTCTGGGTGGTGCGCGACCAGATCAAGCACGGGGCGGACTGGATCAAGGTGTACGCCGACTATCGTTGGGGCCCATCCGGCGAGACGCGTCCGGGCTTCACCGAGGCCGAGCTTCGGGCGGCCGTCGAGGTGGCGGAGTCGAGTGGCCGGCACGTCGTCGCGCATTCGTCGAGCGCCGAGGGAATGCGGCGCGCGACGCTCGCCGGGGTGACGAACATCGAACATGGCGATGCAGGGACCGCCGAGGTCTTTGCACTGATGGCATCGAAGGGGATCGCGCTCTGCCCGACACTCGCGGCGGGTGATGCCACGTCGCAGTACGCCGGGTGGAAGAAAGGGGTCGAGCCGGAACCGGCTCGCCTCCGTGCCAAGCGTGAGAGTTTCGCCCTGGCGCGCGCGAAGGGGGTGACGATCTGCAACGGCAGTGACGTCGGTGTGTTCACGCACGGTGAGAACGCCCGCGAATTGCAGCTGCTGGTCGACTACGGGATGACCCCGCTCGAGGCGATGCGCACCGCCACCGCGACGACCGCGCGCGTCCTGCACATGGACGACCGCCTCGGAAGCGTCAAGCCGGGACTCTGGGCCGACCTCGTGGCGATGGACGGCGACCCGACGAAGGACATCGCGGCGACGACACGGGTCCGCTTCGTCATGAAGGGGGGGGTCGTCTATCGCAATGACGCCGCGGAGCGCGGGGCAGAGCGTCACTAGCAGCGTCCCAATACCTGGCGGGTGTCGCCGCGTTCGATTGACGGGGTTACGACCCGCCGCGCAAATTCCCACCATGAATCTGCGCCCGCAGCTCCTCGCGCGCCCCCAGCTACGGTCGAGCGCCGTCGCCGCCGCGGTCCTCGGCCTGGCGCTCCTCTCCTGCGCCCAACCCGAGGCCCGCACCGGCGCCTCGGCGCTGGTAGAGCTCCCTTCCCCGGCCGGGACGCAGAGTGGCGAGCCATTCCTCTCGAGTGACCGCAGCGGTGGCGTCCATCTCTCGTGGCTCGAACGCACAGGGGATTCCACGTTCGCGCTGCGCTATTCGTCGCTCGCCGGCGACCAGTGGGCGCCGCCTGCAACGATCGCAGAGCGCGGGGATTTCTTCGTGAACTGGGCCGACTTTCCGTCGGTCCAGGCGACCGCCGAGGGGACGCTGATCGCACATTGGCTCCAGCGCCGCCCCGGCGGGAAGTACAGCTATGACGTCATGCTCGCGCGCTCCAGCGATTCGGGACGACGTTGGTCGCCCGGCACGGTGCTCAACCGCGATGGCGTTGCGGCGGAGCACGGTTTCCTCGCGATGTGGATGCCGTCGAGCGGCGGTGCTGAGGCGGCTTGGCTCGACGGCCGCGGTAGTGCGTCTCCCGACACGGCGCAGCGCGCGATGTCGGTCTACACCACGTCGATCGCCGCCGACGGCTCGTTAGGCGACGAGCAGCCACTTGACCGCCGGACGTGCGACTGCTGCCAGGTCGCCGCGACGCTCACCCCGTCGGGACCGGTGGTGGCGTATCGCGACCGTACGGCCGACGACGTGCGCGACATCGCCGTCGTCCGCCGGGTCGGGGGGGTGTGGACCGAACCCCAGGTGGTGCACCACGACGACTGGCAGATCGCCGCCTGTCCGGTCAACGGGCCCGCCCTCGCCTCTCGCGGTGATACGGTGGTGATCGCGTGGTTCACCGGGGCGCAGGACACCGCGCGGGTTCGGGTAGCCTACAGCACCGATGCCGGGGCGCACTTCGGGCCGCCGGTGCGCATCGATGGCGGGATGCCGGCCGGCCGCGTCGACGTCGAGGCGCTCGACGACGGAAGCGCCGCCGTCTCCTGGCTGGAGCGTTCCGACAGCGCGTCGGCCGAGGTGCGGCTGCGGCGCGTCCGGAGCGATGGCAGCATGGGGGCGCCGATGGTGCTCGCCCGGTCGGCGGGGGCGCGCGCCAGCGGCTTTCCGCGGATCACCCGGCAGGGGAACGCGCTGATCGTCGCCTGGACGGATACCGGCGACGAGTCGCGCGTGCGTGTCGCGCGCTTCCCCCTCGCCGCGCTCCCCTGACATGGCGCTTCCTCATCTCCCGGCTCGACCGATGCCCCTTCGCTCCTTTTCCCTGCCGCGACTCCTCGCCTCCCTCGTGCTGCTCTGTGCGGCCTGCTCGCGCGGGGACGGCACCCCCAGCGTGGCAGAGCTAGGCAAGGCGAGCCCGCCCTACACCGCGAAAGTGCTTGGCGGCGGTTCGGCGTCGCTCGCGGAATACCAGGGCAAGGTCGTCCTGCTCAATGTCTGGGCCACCTGGTGCGCCCCGTGTCGCGACGAGATTCCCTTCCTCGAGGCGCTTCACACGGCCCAGGCAGCGCGCGGCCTCGCGGTGGTCGGCGTGAGCGTGGATGCGGCCGGCTCCGAGCAGACGATCGCGGAGTTCCGGAAGGACTTCGGCATGACCTACCCGATCTGGCTGGATCCGGACGAACGGGTACAGTCGCTCTTCCTCGCGTTAGGCGTCCCGGCCTCCTACATCATCGACCGGGAGGGCGTATTGCGCTGGAAGCACCTCGGGACGGTCAAGGCGAGCGACTCGACGTTCACCCGGGCGCTGGAGTCGGCGTTAGGCTCCGGCACGTGAGCGCGGTGGCCGAGGCGGGGGTGATGCCGGGGGCTGGATGACGGTGCCGACGCCGCACCACGGCGCCGCGGCGATCGGGCGCCGAAGCGTCGGCATCGTCCTCTTCGACGACGTCGAGGTGCTCGACTTCGCCGGGCCGTTCGAGGTCTTCTCGGTGTGCGGGCGGCGCTCGCAGCTCGACCCCTTCGACGTCTTCACCCTCTCGGAGCGCGGGCAGACGATCCGGGCGCGCAATGGGCTCATTGTGACGCCGCTGCATTCCTTCGCCAGCGCCCCTGCCCCCGACATCGTGCTCGTCCCCGGCGGCTTCGGCACGCGACGGGAGATGAAGAACCCCGTGATGCTCGAATACGTCGCGCGAGCAGCCGTCCGCTGCGAGTATCTCCTGTCAGTCTGCACCGGCGCGCTCGTCCTCGCCTGTGCCGGGCAGCTCGACGGGCTGGCAGCGACCACGCATCATCTCGCCTTTCCCGAGCTGCGCGCCGTCGCCCCGCACAGCGAAATCCGCGAGGGAGCACGCATCGTCGACAACGGGCGCGTGATTCTCAGCTCAGGTGTCAGCGCGGGCATCGACATGTCGCTGCATGTCGTCTCGCGCCTGCTCGGCGACGACCTGGCGCGCGAGACCGCGCGCTACATGGAATACGAGGGCGACTGGCGACGCGCGTGAAACGTGGCGTGCGATGTGGACGCGGCAATCAAATTCCGCGTCGCGCAGTGCTCGACAGGGGGGTGCGAGCACGATAGCCTATGCCCGTCGCCTTCAATCCTCAGAGATGCCACTGACTTCCCTCGTTTCGACAGTTCGGTCGCCTGCTCTGCGCGGGCGACGCGCCGCCCGCCGCACCGGCCTCTCCACGCTGCTCCTCGCGCTCACGCTCGCCGGGGGCGGGGCGCGTCGCGCGTCGGCACAGGACGGCGGGGAGTTTGCCGCCCTGCGCGCGCGCAACATCGGTCCCGCCAACATGAGCGGGCGGGTGGTCGACGTGGCCGTCAACGAATCGAATCCCTACGAGTTCTACGCGGCGAGCGCGACCGGCGGACTCTGGAAGACGACCGACAACGGGGTGACGTGGCAGGCCCGCTTCGGTCAGGAATCGGTGCACTCCATCGGAGCGATCACCGTGGACCAGCTGAATCCGCGCACGGTCTGGGTGGGAACCGGCGAGGCGACCAATCGCCAGAGTTCGAGCTGGGGCGACGGCATCTACAAGTCGACAGATGGCGGGACGACGTGGGTGAACATGGGACTGCGGGAGAGCCGGCACATCGCGCGCATTGCGATCGACCCGACCAACTCCAGCGTTGTATACGCGGCGGTCCCCGGGCATCTCTGGGGGCCGAGCGCCGCGCGTGGGCTGTACCGGAGCGCCGACGGTGGCACCAGCTGGTCGCTTGTCCTCTCGAAGGATGAGGACACGGGTGCCGTCGACGTGGCGATCGACCCGACCGACCCGAACATCGTCTATGCCGCCATGTACCAGCGTCGCCGCGCGCCGTTCGGCTTCGTCGGCGGTGGGCCGGGGAGTGGACTGTTCAAGAGCAGCGACGCCGGGCGCACCTGGAAGCGCCTCTCCACGGGGCTCCCGGACGGAACGGTCGGGCGGATCGGGATCTCGATCTACCGGCGCGATCCGCGGGTCGTCTACATCTCCCTCGAACAGGGTGAGCGCTACACCTCCTCTGTATCGTACGGCAAGCGGCTGGGCGGCGTCTTCCGCTCCGAAGACAAGGGTGAGACGTGGCGACACATGGGCGACTGGAACCCGCGTCCGGCCTACTCCTCGCAGATCCGCGTCGATCCCAGCGACCAGAGCAGGATCTACGAAGTGCAGTATTCGGTCTCCGACGACAGCGGCAAGACCTTTGTGGAGCCGCGGCAGTCGCTGCACGGGGACGATCGCGTCGTGTGGATCGACCCGCGCGACTCGCGCCACCTGATCAAGGGGGACGACGGGGGGCTCGGGATCAGCTACGATCGTGGCGTGAAGTGGCTCTATATCACGTCGCTCCCGATCTCGCAGTTCTACCACGTCTCGGCGAGCACGACATCGCCGTACTTCGTCTGCGGGGGGCTGCAGGACAACGGAAGTTGGTGCGGCCCCAGCCAGACGTTCTCGACGCAGGGGATCCTCAACGACGACTGGTTCCGCGTGGGAGGTGGGGACGGGTTCCACAACGTGATCGACACGACCGACAACCGGACCGTCTACTCGTCGTCGCAGTACCTGGGCATCACGAAGGTCGACCTCGAAACCCGCGAGTCGAAGAACGTCCGGCCGACCGTGAAGGAGGGCGAGGGACCAAAGCTTGGCAACTGGGGGGCGCCCGAGCCGCTCGTCGGGAAGAAGATTCCCCCCGCCGGCTGGAACTCGCCATTCCTGATCTCCGCGCACGACCCGCACACCCTCTACGCGGGAATGGCCGTGCTCTGGACGAGCCGCGACCGGGGCAATACCTGGCGATCGTTAGGCAATCCCACCACCGGGGTGGACCGCCGCTCGCTGCGCATCATGGGACAGGACCCCGATGCCAACACGCTGTCGCTGGACGACGGCGTATCCTACTACCCCACGATCTCGGCGCTCGCCGAGTCGCCGCGCGCCCGCGGGACGCTCTACGTCGGCACCGACGACGGCAACGTGCAACGTACGCGCGATGATGGCCGCACCTGGTCCGACCTGACGGCGCACTTCGCCGGCGTGCCGAAGAACACCTGGGTCGCCGCGCTGGCCGCGTCGCGTCACGCGACGGGCACCGTCTACGCGGCCTTCGACGGGCACCAGGCCGACGACTACACGAACTATCTCTTCCGGAGCGCCGACTTCGGTGAGACCTGGTCGTCCGTCGTCGGGGACCTACCGGCGGAACGCGCCATTCACGCGGTGGTGGAAGACACGCGGAACCCGCTGGTGCTCTACCTCGGCACCGAGTTCGGGCTGTACGTGACGCTCGATGGCGGGTCACACTGGCACGCGCTGCGCAACGGAATGCCCACCGTGCCGGTCAACGACCTGGTGATCCAGCCCCGGGAGAACGACCTCGTCCTCGCGACGCACGGGCGCGGCGTCTGGATCATCGACCAGATCGGCGCGCTACAGGAGTTGACGCCGGCCGTGCGCGCCGCGGCGGGACACGTCTTCACGATCGAGACCGCGACGATGTCGCGCCTGACGAGCACCAAGGCTCACGCCGGCGACATGATCTTCCGGGGCGCGAATCCACCTGCCGGCGCGCTGATCGACGTCTGGGCGAGGGACGGCATCCCGGAGGGAACCCACCTCACGATTCACAACCTCGCGGGAGCCGAAGTAGCGCGCGTGCCGCTCTCCGCCAGCCGCAACGGCGGCGTCACGCGCGCGGCCTGGAACCTGCGTCTCCCCGAGCTTCGGCGAGGGGGGGACGATGAAGACGGTCCAGGCGGAGGGCTCCCGGGGCGCTTCGTCTCGCCTGGCACGTACGAGGCGCGCGTCACCCTGGGCGGGAACGAGAGTCGGCGGCGCTTCGATGTGCGCGAGGATCCGCGCGTTCGTCTGACTCCAGTCGCCCGGCGTCAATGGACGGACGCGCTCGACCGCATCGCCGCGATGTATCGCGAGGCGTCAGCGCTCTCCGACTCGGCGCGCGCTGAGGTCAAGCGCCTCGAGGGGGTGACGCCGATCGACGAGCGACGCCTCGCGGAAGCACGGGTGGTCGCGGAGACGGCGGCGGAGCTCGTGCAGCGCATCGGGGCGCTGTACGGGAACACCGTGCGCGTCTCCGAACCACCGACCACGGACCAGCGCGCGCAGATGGGCTATTTCCCGACGGTCCTGAAGACGCTGCAGGCACGATGGCGCGCGCTGGGCACCCGCTCCTGACCCCGCGATCGGAGAATCTCCCCGCTGGCTCGGCAGGGGTCGCAACGCCCCATCGATCGAGACGCCAGACGACGAAGGGGCGGCGCACGCTCCAGCTGGCCGCGGCGCTGCTGATTGGCGTCGGCGCGTGCTCGCCGACGGAGCGCCCGGCCACGACGGCCAAGGCTGGAGTCGCTGTCCTCCGTTGGGGGGGCGACGCCGAGGGCGGCGCGCCCTTCGTCGAGGCCGATCCGGCGAGTCCCGACAGCATGCGGGGATTCGACGTGGAGATCGCCGGCATGCTCGCCGCCGGACTCGGGCGCGAGCAGAAGTTTGTCCAGGTGGCCTACGCGTCGATTGCAGCTTCGGTTGAGCGCGGCGACTTCGCGGTCGGCCTGTCGGGCGTGGAAGATCGCCCCGACCTGCGCGCGCGGCACAGCCTCTCGCTGCCGTACTTCGCGTTCCGCGAGGTGCTTGCGGTGCGGCCGGCCGACAGCGCTCGCTATCGCCAGTTGTCGGACCTCAAGGGAAAGCGCGTCGGGACGCTCGGCGCCACTATGGCGTACGACATGCTGCTGGAAGCCCAGCGCGCGAGCGGCATCGTCGCCATTTCGTACGACGACGACGTACACCCGTACACGGACCTGGTCGACGGCCGGCTCGACGCGGTGCTGCTCGACCACGTCATCGCCGAGCGAGCGCTGCGTCGACAGGGCGGCTTCCAGATCCAGCCCGTCGCGCTGGCGCAGGGATTCTATGTCGCCGTCTTTTCCAGGGCCGACAGCGCGCTCCGCGATTCGGCCGACACCATCCTGCGTGCGCGCATGCGCGACGGCACGCTCGAGGCGACGTTCCGACGGTGGAATGTCTGGGACGAGCAGCAGCGCGTGCACTTCGCCCAGGTAATTGACGAATCGCCGACGAGCGCGACGTCGGCCGTGCGTCACGAAGAGGGGAGTCTCGGTCGCTACTTCCCCGCCCTGTTGCGAGGCGCGGGGCTCACGCTCGTCCTGTCGTGTCTCGCAATGGCCCTCGCAGTGGGGCTCGGCGTCCTCGTCGCAGCCGGGCGCGTGTACGGTCCACCGCTCGTGCGTGGTGCCCTCACGGTGTACGTGGAGGTCATGCGGGGGACGCCGGTCTTGTTGCAGCTGTTCGTCCTGTATTATGGACTGTCGAACGTGGTGCGCCTCCCCGCCTTCCTCGCGGCCGTCATCGGACTCGGTCTCAACTACGCCGCCTACGAAGCGGAGATCTATCGGTCGGCGTTGATGGCCATCTCGCCACTTCAACTCGAGGCGGCGCGGACGCTTGGGCTCTCGGAACTGCAGGTCTTGCGCCTTGTGCGCGGGCCGCAGGCATTTCGGCTGGCGCTGGCCCCGATGACCAACGATTTCGTCGCCCTGCTCAAGGATTCGTCGCTTGTCTCCGTGATCACGGTGGTCGAACTGACCAAGCAAACGGCGATTTATGCGACGAACATCGGGAGCTGGTTCGTCCCCGGCGTGGTGTGCGCCCTGCTGTACCTCGCACTTTCGCTCCCGCTCTCGCGAGCGGCCATCCTGCTCGAGCGGCGCTGGAGCCGTCCGTGAGCGCCCCACTCGAAATCCGCGGGCTCTGCGTCACACGGGGGAAACAGGAGGTGCTGCGAGGCGTCGACCTCGACGTGGCCCCGGGCGAGGTCTGCGCACTGATGGGTGTGTCGGGCGCCGGTAAGACCACGGTGCTGCGCGCGATTGCGGCGCTGCAGTCCTTCAGCGCCGGCACGCTGCGGGTGGGGGACGTGTCGCTGCAGCCCGGACGCGCCCCGCCCGAGGGACGGCTGCGCGCGTGGCGGCAGGCGGTCGGCATGGTCTTCCAGGCGAACGCCCTGTTCGAGCACCTGACGGTCCTCGAGAACGTCACCCTGGCCCCCATCCATGCATTAGGCTGGTCCCGCGAGCGGGCTGAAGGGGTGGCGCGCGCGCTACTCGATTCGCTCGGGGTACTCCCGCGCTCGTCGGCCCTTCCACGCGAATTGTCGGGTGGAGAGGCGCAGCGCGTCGCCATCGCACGCGCCTTGGCCCCCGATCCCCCGCTCCTCCTGATGGACGAACCGACCTCCGCCCTCGATCCGGCGCGGCGCGGCTCGTTAGGTGAGACGCTGCGCAGCCTGGCCGCGGGGGGACGGGCGCTGGTAATCGCGACCCACGACGTCGATTTCGCCCGGGCGCACGCCGATCGTGTCGCGGTCCTCTCCCACGGTGTCCTTGTGGAATACGGCAACGCGCACGACATCCTCACCCGCCCGCAGCACGAGGCGACGCAGGCGCTGCTCAACGCACCCCCCGACTCCTGACGGCGCCTCTTCAAGATTCGGAGTGCGGACGCGCAGCGCCTGCGTCGGCGAGCGACGCGGCGCGCGTCATCTGC
>JBDTUA010000130.1:0-12674 GCA_040007995.1 Gemmatimonadota bacterium
CAAGAGGTCGGCATGGCTGTGCCGGAAGCCGTGCGCCTGCACGCGCTTGTCGATCGCCGCTCGTCGCGCGGCGTTGCGAAGGAAACGCCCTACGTACTCGCGGCTCAGGGGATGTCCTGGCTCAGTCGGGTGGGGGCCAGCGGCGTCGGGGATTTTCGCCACCATCGTCGGCGCGCTGATCTTCTCGGCCTTTCATTATGTGGGAGCGTACGGCGACCGGCTCGAGGTCGGGAGCTTCGTCTTCCGGGCGATCGCGGGGGTGGCGTTCAGCGCGCTCTACATCGTGCGCGGCTTCGGGATCACGGCCTGGACGCACGCGCTCTATGACGTGATGCTCCTGGTGACGCAGGGCTGACCGGACGCGGGTCAACTGTGCGCTGATCCCAGCGCGAGCTGCGCGGCGCGGACGTCGCGGCGCGGACGTCGCGGGAAGCGGGAGGAGCGTCCCTGGCGACACGTATCACCATTGCGTCCGTGTCGCCTCGTCGCGAGGTTCCGCACGATGCCTCACTCCCTGACCAGTGGCGTGCGCGGGCGCACGCGTAGCCGCCAAGCGCGCGGCGTCCTGCGGTTCGTCGCGGTTGCGACCGCATCCCTACTCCTCCTTGCCGCGTGCGCGCGTTCCCGCCCCGCCGAGGGCGCTGGTGGCGCGATGCGCAGCACCCGCGTGGACTCGTCCTATGTCTACGCGCTGGTATCCGCACTGGCCGACGACTCGATGCAGGGACGCCGCACGGGAACTCCGGGGTCCGCCCGCGCCGCTCGCTGGATCGCCGGCGAGATGTCGCGCATCGGGCTGACCCCGGCCGGTGATTCCGGCTTCTTCCAGCGCGTTCCGCTCTACGAGGCGCAACGCACGGTTGGCGGTCAGGTACGATTGGCGCCGGCACTCGCCCCGTCGTTCGCGGCGCTCGACACCTTCCCCGCGTCGCAGCGACTCGCGGGGGCGAACCTCGCGGGGATCCTGCGCGGGAGCGATCCCGCTTTGGCGCACGAGGCGGTGTTGGTCGACGCGCACTACGACCACCTCGGGATCAGCACCGTGGCCGACGGCGACTCGATCTTCAACGGCGCCGATGACGATGCGTCGGGGACGGTGGCGGTGCTCGAGATCGCCCGCGTGATGGCGGCCGGCCCGCGCCCCAGGCGCACGGTGATCTTTCTCGCCACCACGGGAGAAGAAGTCGGGTTGTTAGGCACCCGGTGGTACATCCAGCACCCGGTCGTCTCGCTCGATTCGACCGTGGCCAACCTCGAGATCGAGATGATCGGGCGCCCCGACTCGCTGGCCGGAGGGAGGGGAAGGGGGTGGCTCACTGGCTACGAACGATCCACGATGGGCGAGGCGCTCGCGGCTGCCGGCATTCCTCTCGTAGCAGATGTACGGCTCGACCAGAACTTCTTCATGCGGAGCGACAACATCGCCTTCGCCCGCCTCGGGATCCCGGCCCACACGCTGTCGTCGTACAACATGCATACCGACTATCACCGGCGATCGGACGAGGTCTCGCGCCTCGACGCCGGACACATGGCGCTGGTGATCGATGCCGCCGCACGCGCCGTGCGCCTCCTGGCCGACGGTCCGAAGCCCGAGTGGAAGCCAGGGGGACGACCAGAGCCGGCGACCCCTCGCCGATAGTCGTGAGCCTCGCCGCCCTGATTTGCCGCGTGTCCACACAGCACCCTCTTTGATCCCACCGTGAATTCACCGCTGAGAGCTCGCATGCGCCAGGACACGATCGCCGTGCACGCCGGCCACACCCCGGACCCCGCCACCGGGGCGATCGCCGAGCCGTTGCACCTGTCGACGACCTTCCTGCGCAGCGAGGACGGTTCGTATCCGACCGGCTACAAGTACTCGCGCGAAGGGGCGCCCAACCGCGCCGCGCTGGAGACAGCATTGGCGGCGCTCGACGGCGGGGCCGACGCGGCCGCCTTCTCCTCCGGCCAGGCTGCAGTCGCCGCCGTCTTCCAGGCGCTCGCCCCCGGCGATCATGTCATCTGCCCGAGCGCCGTGTACTACGGCACCCGCAAGCTGCTCGCCGAGGTCTTCGGACCGTGGGGACTCGAGTTCTCGGTGGTGGATTCGACCGACCTGGACGCCGTGCGCGCCGCCCTGCGACCGCGCACCGCGCTGCTCTGGGTCGAGACGCCGTCCAATCCCACCCTCGCGATCACCGACATCCGGGCGATGGCCGACATCGCGCACGGTGTCGGCGCCCGACTCGTGGTGGACAACACGTGGGCAACCGCCGTCGGCCAGCTCCCGCTGTCGTTAGGTGCGGACCTGGTCATGTACTCCACGACGAAGTACTACGGTGGCCATACCGACACGTTGAGTGGCGCCCTCGTCACCGCGTTGGCCGACCCGATGTGGGGGCGCATCCGGCTCATCCAGTCCTCGGTCGGCGCCGTCGCCGCCCCGTTCGACTGCTGGCTGGTGCACCGCGGCATCGCCTCGCTCCCCGTCCGTCTTCGTCATCACACGCACAACGCCGCCAAGGTTGCCGCCTTCCTGGCGTCGCATCCCGGCGTGGAAGCCACGCACTATCCAGGCCTCCCCTCGCACCCCGGCCACGACATCGCGCTCCGCCAGATGCGCCTCTTCGGCGGAATGGTCTCCTGCCAGCCGCGCGGCGGCGCGACCGAGGCCCTCGCTGTGGCCTCCCGCCTGAACCTGTTCACCCGCGCCACGTCGTTAGGCGGGGTGGAAAGCCTGGTCGAACACCGCAAGTCCATCGAAGGCCCAGACTCTCCCACTCCCGACAACCTCCTCAGACTCTCGATCGGCCTCGAAGACGCCGACGACCTGATCGAAGATCTCCGCCAAGCGCTGTCCTAGCCCCCCCTCGTCTTCTCGTCTTCTACAATCTCGTCTTCTGCCCCATGGATGACCGTCGATCACAGTTCCTCTACGGCTTCGCCGCCCTTGGCCTCTCCATTGCCCTTGGCCTCTTTTTCGTCTCCGGCGCCCTGCGCGACATCCGCCGTGGCAACGAAGAGGTAACCGTCACCGGCTCGGCCAAGCGCCCGATCCGTTCCGACTTCGTCGTCTGGAAGCTCAGCGTCTCGGTCCAGTCGTCGTCGCTCGCCGCCGCCTCGCAGGAACTGACGCGCGGTACGGCGCGCGTGCGCGAGTTCCTCAAGGCGGAGGGGCTGGCCGACTCGTTGCTCACCGTCAAGCCGGTCGAGGCCTTCGGGATCTCCGAGACGCTCGCTGACGGGCGCGAGACCGGACGCATCGTCGCGACGCGGCTGTCGCAGGCCTTCGAGGTCCGCTCGCACGATGTGGATGGCATCACCCGCATCTCGCAGAAGGCGGGCGAGTTGATCGCCGACGGCGTGCCGCTGCAGGCGTCGTCGCCCGAGTATCTTTACACCAAGTTGAACGACATCCGCATCGCCCTGCTCGAAGAGGCGACTAAAGATGCGAAGCTGCGCGCCGAGGCGATTGCGAAGAGCACCGGGGTCCAGGTGGGGGCGGTGCGTGACGCGCGCATGGGGGTCTTCCAGATGACGCCGCGCTTCTCCACCGAGGTGAGCGACTACGGGATCGCCGACGTCTCGTCGATCGACAAGGACGTCACGGCAGTCGTCCGGGCGACCTTCCAGCTGCGCTAGGCGGCGGCAGCTGAACGGGCCGGGTCACCTGCACCGCATCGTTGGTCGCGGCGCGGGTCACACCGCGTTCAGTGGTGCGACCCGCGCTGCGGCTTCTGACGGGGCTCGTGACGGGGCTGGTGACGGGGCTCGTGACGCAGTCGATTCCCGAGTGCGAGCGTACGCCAGCCACCGCGACCACGCGGTCGAACTCCTCGAGCCGGAACGGCTTCTGGATGCAGGCGCTCACCAGCTCCGGGAGAAAGCGCTCGGCGAGGCTCGCGTCACCGCACCCCGACATCATCACGATCGGTAGCTGGGGGTCGAGCGCACGGAGCGCGAGGGCGAGCTCGTCCCCTCCCATGCGCGGCATCGTCAGGTCGATCAGCGCCAGCCGGATCTCCCCTGCGGACTTGTAGCAGAGTTCCAGGGCGTCGATGCCATCGGTCGCGACGAGGACTTCGTATCCGCGACGCTCCAGCATCTGGCGAGCGACGGCGCCCACGACCGCATCGTCGTCGACGACGAGCACGACGCCGCTCCCGTGCGGCGCTGGCACAGCGTCCGGCACCTGGTCTCCCCCCGACACCGGCGCCATGGCCACCGGCGCCATGGCCACCGGCGCCATGGCCACCGGCGCTAGGGCCACCGGGAGCAGGACGCGAAACGTCGTCCCCACACCCGCGGCGCTGTCGACGAAGATCGCCCCCCGGTGCCCCCGGACGATGCCTAACGTCGCGGCCAGGCCCAGCCCGCGCCCGGTAAGCTTGGTGGAGAAGAACGGGTCGAAGATGCGCTGCTGTGTCTCCGGCGTCATCCCCGTTCCGCTGTCCCGGATCTCCACGAACGCATATTCGCCAGCGACCAACGCGTCGTCGCCCCCCGGCGATCGCAGCGTCTCGCGGTCGGCCCACGTCGTCCCGGTCTTGAGCGAGATGGTCCCGTTCTGGCCGTCGAGGGCGTCCGACGCGTTGGTGATCAGGTTCATGATCACCTGTGCGAGCTGCGTGGCGTCAGCCTCGACGGCGGGAAGTCCTTCGGCGAGCTCGAAGTGCAGCGTCGCCCGCTTCGAGATCACCGTCAGGAGCAACTTTACCATCTCCTGCACCGACGCGGAGAGGTCGAGCGACTGCACGACCGACTCGCCGCGCCCCGAATAGACGAGCAGCTGCCGCGTCAGGTCGGCGGCTCGTAGCGCCGCCCCCTCCACATCGCGCAGCATGTCGTGCAGCTCGGAGTCGTGGTCGACTTCGGAGCGCGCGAGAGAGGCATTACCGAGGATGCCGACCAGCAGGTTGTTGAAGTCGTGGGCGATCCCGCCGGCCAGGACGCCGAGGGTCTGGAGCTTTTGTCCATGACGCAGCTGGGCGTCCCGATTCGCGTCCGCCTGGCGGCGCTCGGTCAGGTCCTCGCCACGGAGCAGCGCTCCACACGCCCGTCCGGCGCTGTCAGGGAGAGAGCGGCACGACCAGCGCACCACCCGCGACTCGCCCTGTCGTGCGACGACCGTCCCTTCGCGCCCGGACGTGGACTCGCCGGCGAGCCCTTTGGCCACGGCGTCGCGCGCCACCGGATGCTGCGAGGGTTCGGCGAGCAGGTCTGCGATTCCCCTGCCCAGCGCCTCGCCCTCCGTGAAGCCGGAGACTCGTTCTGCGCCTCGATTCCACTCCGTCACGGTGCCGTCAGGCGCAACGCCGATCAACGCGTTCCCCGCCGCATCGATCAGCGATTGCTGCCGTTGGATCCGCAGGCGCAACGCCAGGATCGTCGCCTCCGTCGCGCGTGCCTCGGTCAGCTCGCGGAGCTGGTAGTAGGTGCAGGGGCGGTCGGCGGCGTCGCGGAAGGTCACACTCCCCAGCTCGACCTCGACGGACGCCCCGTCGGCGCGTCGCATGCTCATCACCCCGGCCAAGCCCCCGCTCGGACAACGCACGATGGTGGCGGCCGCCCCGCGATCGTCCGGTGGGTCGGCGAGGTCGAAAATCGAGCGGCCCGCGAGTGCATCGGGCGTGTAGCCGAGCAGGCGCGCGGCCGCTGCGTTGGCCGAAAGAATCGTCCCGGAGGCCGAGGTCAGGAGAATGGCGTCAGCCGAGAGGGCGAGAAGGGTGCCCGCGTGCGACACGAGTGAACGGTGAGGGAAACTGCGAGTGAGAAAATTCCAAGAGAGTAAACGTCCTCCAATAGACGGAGGACCGTGGCATCTGTCACAGACCGCATCCGCGATACGTGGTTGACTTCCCTCTGGCTCGGCCGATAGTTCACCCGTTCCTTCTGCTCTCTCCAACCAGGGCACCCGATGTTTTCGGTACCTCTTGTCGCGGTGATCGCGCTGACGGGCAGTCTGTCATCGGGAGAATGCCGCCCTCCCAAGGACAGTTCGGAGGCGAAGCTGCTCGCCTTCTTCGCGGTGCCGATCGCTTTTTCACCGTCCGGGCACGCGGAACGACTCGCACCCGGCGCGGTGCGCCTCTCCTTCGACGTGACCTACGTCCCGACGCCGGGGGCCGACATTCGGCGCTCATCGTACTGCCAGCGAAAGAGCGAAAACACCAACCTGTCGCCGGTTTTCCCGCGCCCACGCCTGGCGATCGGTCTCCCCGGCGGGCTCTTTGTCGAAGGGAGCTACCTCCCGCCCATTACGGTGCTCGAGGCCACACCCAACCTCGGCTCGATCGCCCTCGGCTGGTCGCACGCACTACGCTCGGTCGGCGACGGCAGCTCCACCTGGCTGACGCTTCGCGGTCACGCCACCTTCGGAGAGGTGAAGGGGGCGATTACCTGCTCATCCGACGCGATCCAGCAGACCAATCCGAGCCTCGTCTGCTACGGCGATGCGCCGTCGGACGACACGTACAAGCCCAACATGATCGGCGGCGAAGGGATGCTCGGGTGGACCGGCGCGGGACGGCTCGCCGGTTACGTTGGCGCGGGTTATACGTCGATCAAGCCGCGCTTCTACGTGCACTTCCTCAGCCTGAACAACGTCCTCGACGACACACACGTCCTGCTCGACGACTCGCGCATCTCGGCGTTTGCCGGCGGACGGATTCGCTTCACGCCGAGGATCGCACTGACCGCCGAGGTCTACTCTGTTCCCAGGGACGTAACGACCCTTCGTATCGGCGGCAGCTGGATGCTACGTTCGGCCCCCTGATCCCCGGTCGCGCCGTCGCGAGGCGCTGCGCACAAGGTGGGATCGGGGATAGCTTGCAGGCGATCGAGCGGAACGGCGTATCCCGGCAGGGGTAGCCCAGCGTGCCCTGCGGACGCGCGGAGCCGTGGCGCACGCGGGTCGTTGGCACGCGCCGGGTCGGCAGTTCGTGGGTGGGGACGTCGGCCGGAGTGTCACACGAAGGGCGCGGCAATCCGTTTGTGCGGTGCGCCGCGAGGAGGACTTCGGGAACGCAGCAAGAGGAGATGGCCGTGAGACAGTGGATCATCCTTGGCGCGCTTGCCCTGGCGGCGTGCTCCGGCGGCACCGACGCGACACCGCCCGACACCCCGGGACCAGTAGCCTCCGTGAGTGTCGCCGCGGTGACGTCGACGATGATCGCGGGGGCGACTCAGCAGCTGACCGCGAAGCTGTACGACAAGGATGGAAAGCTCGTGACCACTTCCTCGGTCACCTGGAGTGCCACCCCCGTGTCCGTGGCGACCATTTCCGCGACCGGACTTCTGACGGCCGTTGGACCTGGTACCGCCACGGTGACGGCGTCGTCGGGGTTGCTGAGCAAGTCGGTCGAGATTGTGGTCGAGGCGGATCCGTGCACGACGCCGATCACGATGCGAGTCGGAGAGGTGCGCAGCTTCACCGGCGGCGCCACGGTCGCGTGCGTCTCGCTCGCGCCGTCCACGGGCAACAGCGACTACGTCATCATAGGCGCCAACACGCGCCCGACGCAGGACGACCTGCTGGCCTACTCCATCAGCACTGTCACCCCCGCGGCCTCGATCGCCTCCTCGATTGCCCAGGCGTCGACTGTGACGGCGTCAGCCCTGGCGCCGGGCGGGCCGACGCAGGCGCTGGTCGAGGAGCGTGAGACCGCACAGGTGGAGGCATTGCACGAGCGGCTGCGCAGCTACGAGCGCGCCGCATTGACCCCGATCGTGCACTCGGTCGCCTTGCAGCACGCGCAGGAGACGTTCGCTCGGCTCGCGCCGACTGCGCTCTCCGCCATCGCCGCCATCGGCGACACGCTCACGATCCGGGTCCCGAACCTCAACACGGGGAAGGACATCTGCAAGGACAACATCCCGGTGCGGGCGGTCGTGCGGGCGGTGTCTGCGCGCGCTACGATCATCGAGGACGTCAATGCACCAGCCGCAGGGTTCACTATCGCGGACTACAACGCAATTGCCGCCGAGTTCGACAACCTGATCTTCCCGACGGACACGTCGTGGTTCGGGGCACCCACGGACATCAACAACGACGGACGCATCTCCATCCTTCTCACTCCCGAGGTGAACAAGCTCACGCCGGCCGGCTCCACCGGCTTCACCGCCGGCTTCTTCTTCGGATCGGACTTGATCAAGAAGAGCGAGTATCCGACGACCAACGAGTGTCGCAACCAGACTAACGAGCAGGAGATTTTCTACGTGCTCGCCCCGGACCCGACCGGCCAGTTCAACAACGTGCGCACGACGGTCACGGTGCGGCAGGGAACGCGCGGCGTCATCGCCCACGAATTCCAGCACATGATCAACCAGGGAGTGCGTCAGTACAACCCGGCGGTGCTGGCGCTGGAGACGTTCTGGTTGAATGAGGGGATGTCGCATCTCGCGGAGGAGGTTGTCGGGCGCGCGCAGCGCGGCTATGGGGACTTCGACCGCCTGACGTACGAACTGGTGAACCCCAGTCCCAGCGCCGCGAACGACTACAACGCCTTCTTCCGGCAGAACCTGTCGCGCTTCCAGCGCTGGATGGCCCGGCCCGACACGTCGGCCCCGATCAGCGCCAGGAACAAGGACCAGCTGGCCCCGCGCGGTGCAAGCTGGGCGCTGCTGCGCTACTCGATCGACCAGTTCAGCAACGGCGCCGCGCGTGCCTTCACCAAGGCGCTCGCTGCCGGCCCGCAGACCGACATCGCGAACCTGCTCGCGCGGGTTCCCGGCACGCAGTTCGACCAGATCATCACCGGATGGCTCGTCGCCAACTACGCCAGCGGCCTCAATATCAGCGGGCTCGCCACGCGCTACGACTACCTGAGCTGGAACATCCGGGATGCGATGTCGAACGTGAACGCCGGCACCTTCCCGCTGCTGATCAACCAGTTCCCCGGCACCTACACGACGCAGGCGCTCTCGAGCTCCGGCAACTACTTCGAACTCTCCCGCAGCAACTCATCTGCGCCCGTGCAGGTGAAGCTTACGAACGGGAGCGGGGGGGCGATCACCAGCGACTACGCAACGCTAGCGATACTCAGAAAGCAGTAGGCAGAAGACGAGGAAACTGCCTCCCCTCGTCTTCTCGTCTTCTCGTCTTCTCGTCTTCTCGTCTTCTCGTCTTCTCGTCTTCTCGTCCTCTAGCCCTCTCGCAACGCCGCCATCGCCGTCTCCTTGAAGACGTCGCGCCCGCTGAGCAGCCCGATCCCTACCGCCATCAGCATCATCGCCAGCGAGATCACCACCGCCTGCGTGATCGCGGCGGTGAATGGGCGGTCGAAGATGTAGGTCATGATCGCCCAGGCTCCACCGAACGACAGCAGCAGCCCGGTGAGGCTTCCGAGCACGCCAAGCACGGTGTACTCCGAGACGAGAATCCGTCCGATCTGTGCGCGGGTGGCGCCGAGTGTCTTGAGCAGCACCCCTTCGCGCACGCGCTCGCGCCGCGTGGCCGCGACCGCCGAGAAGAGGACCGGGATCCCCATCGCCAGGGCGAAGAGGGCGAGGAAGCGGATCGCGAGCGATGCACGCCGCGAGATCTCGCCGACCGTCTTCCGCACCAGTGACAGGTCGATGCTGGCGACATTCGGATATCGTCGCACGACCGCACTTTGCACCTGCGCCGTCGCGCGCGGGTCGTCCGAGGCGGCGAGGAGGACATACGTCTTGGGCGCCGGCTGCAGTGTGCGCGACTGGAAGACGGCGTAGAAGTTCGGCTCGAAGCGGGCCCAGTTCACCTCGCGGAAGCTGGTGACGCGGGTGGCGATCTTCACCCCCTGCACGTCCCAGGTGATCACGTCGCCTAACGACACGCCCAGTCCCTCCGCCACGTCGGTCTCGAGCGAGACCTCGTCGGCGGGCTTGCCGGCGGGCGCGGGGATGCCACCGAACCACTTCCCCCCCGCCAGCGTCTCGCCGGTGAATAGCGTGTCGCGAAAGGTCGAACGGTACTCGCGCCGGAGCGCCCATCCCGAGGGACGGCGCGGCTGGTCAGGGTCGGACGACTCGCGTCTGCTCGCGCGACTGCCCCCGCCCCCGTCTTCGGCGAGCGAATCCGCCCGGCGCGGAGGCGCAAGCTCCGCGACCGACTTGCCGTTGATCTCGGTGATCCGCATGGTCACGATCGGCGTGCGCTGCATGACCGGGATCGTGGCCGCGCGCACGATGGAGTCCACGCCAAGCGACTGGTCGTCCTGCACGTCGAAGAAGATCAGGTTGCCGCGCGACGCCTGCTCGGTGACGCGCAACTGTTCCAGCAGGTTGCTCTGCACGAGGTAGAGCGTGGTCACCAGGAAGGCGCCGAAGCCTAACGACAGTACGACCGATCGCGTCTGGTTGGCGGGGCGATACAGGTTCGCGATCCCCTGCCGCACGACATACGGCCAGCTCGGGCGCACCGCCAGCCGCGCCAGACGCGACAACAGCGCTGCGCTCAGGAGGAGCAGCACGAGGACGCCGGCGATCCCGCCGCTGAAGCCGATCACGTCGCGCGGCGCGTTGGCGCGCGTCGCCGAGATCCCGACCACCGTGAGGACGATAAAGAGGTTCACCGTCCACGTCGCCCAGTCGATTCCCTTGGAGCGAGGCGGGTTCACGTTACGCCGGATCGCCTGCAACGGGGAAATGCGCCGGAGCGCCACCAGCGGGCGCAGGGCGAACGCAAGCGCGATCCAGACGCCGAGCCCGATCCCGGTGGCGATCGCCTTCGGTTCGAGTTGCACCTGCACGTCGAGGGGGAGGACGTCGCTCAGCAGGCGGGGAAGGAGGAACTGGATCCCGACGCCGATGGCGGCGCCGAGTGTAGCCCCCAGGAATCCCATTAAGGCCGCCTGCGTCGCGTAGATGAGGAGGACCTGCCGGCTCGTCGCACCGACGCAGCGCAGCACCGCGACGATGTCGATCTTGCGCGCGACCCAGGCATTGACGCCGCTCGCGACCCCAACGCCACCGAGCAGGAGCGCCACGATGCCGACGATCCCGAGGAAGTTCGCCAGCTGGTCGATGGATTCCGTGAGCGACGACTCGCTCTCGGAGACGGTGCGGGATCGCACGCGCGCCGAGTCGAGCTGCGTCTTGATGCCGCCGAGCCACGTGCCGGCGTCGACCCCCGGGGCCAGCCGGGCGAAGGCCTCGTATTCGGCGCGGCTGCCGAAGGTCAGCAGCTTCGTGCTCGCCACGTACTTGTCGGCGATGTAGACGCGCGGGCCGATCGCCGCCGCCATTCCCGGATCGCCGGGGACGCTGACGAGGCTGGCTGCAATCTGGAATTTGGCGTAGCCGAGCGTGATCGTGTCGCCCACCGACACGTCGAGCGCGATGAGGAGCGCAGGGTCGACCAGTGCGACCGGGCGTTCCTGCAACGTCGCCCAGCGTCCGGCGGGTTCGGTGAGGACCTCGCCGTAGAGCGGATAGCTCTCGGTGACCGCGCGGATCTGCGCGAGGCGCGTGAGGCCGCCCGACGTGCGCACGAGGGCGAGCGAATCGGGGGCGGCGCCGGTGACCGCCGCGGCGCTGCTGTCCCCGGTGGGGGAGGGGAGCGACGTGCCGGGAACGAGCGCGGTGGCCATCGAGGCAAACGACGTCTGGCGCGCCATGGCGACCCCCGCGGTCACCAGCGAATCGAAGATCGCGTCGCTCTCCTTCGTCCATCCCTGTCGTGCCGAGAACGAAACATCGCCGCCGACCAACGCCCGCGACTGGGCGCGGACGGAGCGGTTGATGTTCCCGGCGAATGAGTCAATCGCCACCAGGGCGGCCACGCCTAACGAGATCGACGACATGTAGAGCAGGAGGCGCCGGCGCGTGGAGCGCGACTCGCGCCACGCGAGCGAGACGAGCGACGCGCGCCCCCCTCCGGCCGCCTCGTCAGGACCGGAAGCGGCGCTCACCGGCGCTCCGACGTGTCGAGCACGTCGACGTCTTGTGGGAACGTCTCACCGATCGTCCGATCGTCCACCACGACGCCGTCGGCGAGGCGGATCACCCGCTGCGTGCGTTCGGCGAGCGTGAGATCGTGGGTGACCAGGACAACCGTCGACCCCGACTCCCGGTTCAGTTCCTCCAGCAGGGCGACGATGCGCGCTCCCGTCGTCCCGTCGAGATTTCCGGTCGGTTCGTCAGCCAAAAGGATGCGCGGCTGGTTCACGAAGGCACGGGCGATCGCGACCCGCTGCTGCTCTCCCCCCGACAGCTGCGACGGGAAGTGGTCGAGACGATCGCCAAGTCCGACGCGCTCGAGCAGGGCGCGGGCGCGAGCGGGGGCGCCGCCGTCGCCGCGGAGCTCGAGCGGGACCTGCACGTTCTCGATCGCCGTCAGCGTCGGGATCAGCTGAAAGGACTGGAAGACGAAGCCGACCTTCGCGCCGCGCAGCCGAGCGCGCTGGTCCTCCGTCATCGCGGTGAGATCTTCGTCGTCCAGGAGGACCGTCCCCCGGGTCGGCGTGTCCAGCCCGGCCAGCAATCCCAGCAGCGTCGTCTTCCCGCTCCCCGACGGACCGACGATGGCGACCAACGCTCCTTGCGGTATGCGGAACGAGACGTCGCTCAACACCGTAAGATGATGAGTGCCGCTGTCGAATTCCTTCGTAAGCCCCCGAGCTTCGAGCATGCGAGTCCTATGGAGTGTGATCGCCCTGTCGTGCGCGTCTTCGCTGGCGTGTAGGCAATCGGTTTGCCCTGCGCCACCGACACTC
>JBDTUA010000131.1:0-12646 GCA_040007995.1 Gemmatimonadota bacterium
AGGCGTCGCTGCCACCGCCGTCGCCCCGTACGCCGGCGTCCCGTTTCGCTGGAGTAGGGGGTGTTGCCCGACCGTCGCCATGCGCTGGTGCTCAAAAAGATGCGACGACAGCTCGGGGTCGTGCGACAGGATGACGGCGCGCTCCACCGCGTGCTGCAATTCGCGCACGTTCCCCGGCCACGGATACTCCTGAAGCATCGCGATCGTGTCCGGCGAGATCCCGGTGATCTCCTTGCTCATCTCGCTCCCGGTACGCATCGCGAACCGGTACGCCAGCATCGGAATGTCGTCCGGGCGCTCGCGCAGCGCCGGAATCGCGATCGGGACCACGCTCAATCGATAGAAGAGGTCCTGCCGGAACTGACCCGCCGCCGCGAATTCTGCGAGGTTCCGGTTGGTAGTGGCAATGACCCGCACGTCCACGCGAATCGGATGCGTCCCCCCCACCCGCTCGAACTCCTGTTCCTGCAGGACGCGCAGCAGCTTCGACTGCAGGTCCAGCCGCATCTCGGAAATTTCGTCCAGAAGGAGCGTGCCACCGTGTGCGCGCTCGAACGCTCCTTCGACCCGCTTGATCGCACCGGTGAACGCGCCCCGCTCGTGCCCGAAGAGGGCGCTCTCGATCAACCCCTCGGGGAGCGCCGCACAGTTCAGCTTGATGAACGGTTTGTCGCGCCGGTCGCTCTGGTCATGGATCGCCCGGGCGAAGAGCTCCTTGCCCGTTCCGCTTTCACCTTCGAGCAGGACGGTGGCACGGGTCGGTGCCACCATCGCCACCGTCTGGAGGATCCGGCGGATCGGCAGGCTCTCGCCGATGATTTGCCGCTCGTTCCGGAACTCCATGACTTCGCGACGAAGCGACTCGTTTTCGCGACGCAGTCGCACATACTCCAGCGCCTGCTCAACCGCCAGCTCGAGCTGCTGCGTCCGGACCGGCTTGGTAATGTAGTCGATCGCTCCCGCCTTGATCGCTGCGACCGCGTGCTCGATGCTCGCATAGCCGGTCAGCATAATGAGCGGGATGTCGTACCCCTCCCGCTGCAGAAGCGACAGGAACTCGAGACCGGTCAGCCCGGGCATCCGGTAGTCAGAGATGATCAGGTCGATACTCTCACGGGAGAGGACCTGAAGCGCCTCCACCACGTTGCGCGCCCCCACCGGATGATGTCCCGCGCGCGAGAGCGTGTCTTCCAGGATCAGGCCGACCGACGGTTCGTCATCGACGTACAGGATGTTCGCCATGCGTGAAATAGGGCGTTGTTCGAGGGAGCCGTTAAGCAATCGAACCAGATGGTCGATACTGCTCAGATGACGCGCAGATCGCGCAGTCGGCAACTTTTTCCGCTCGGACATTCTCGCCGCCCCAAGATCGCATGCGGATTACGAACAACATGGTCAGCCGGAACTCGCTGGCAGGGCTGCAGCGATCGCTTCGACAGCTGAACGACGCACAGAACCGAGCCACGACCGGCCTGCAGGTCGAGCGCGCGTCGGACGATCCGTCGGCGGCGAGCTCGATCATGGCGTCCGGGTCGACCCTCCGCGGCATCGACCAGTACAAGCGCAACATCAACTCCGCCCGCGCCCGCCTCGATCGTGAGGAGTCGATCATGGGCTCAGTGACCCAGATGCTGGAGCGCGCTAAGGAACTTGGTATCGCGCAGGGGTCGGCCACGGGGGACGCGCAGACACGACTGACCGCAAAAGCCGAGGTCGACCAACTGCTGCAGGCCGTCGTCCAGCTCGGCAACACCTCGCACGAGGGCGAATTCCTCTTCGGTGGGGACCAGTCCAACGTCGCCCCGTTCAGCGGCACGACCTCGCCCTACTCGGCCGCGCCGCCGACGGGTACGCGCCGCGCCGAGATCTCGTCGGCGCTCAGCATCCGCACCAACCACAACGGCACCGACGCCTTCCTTACCACGGGTGTCCTCGCCTCGCTCGAGCAACTCTCGCTCGCGCTCGGTGCGAACGACCCGACGGCGATCCAGACGTCGCTCTCGTCGCTCGACAGTGCGCACTCATCGGTCCAGGTCCTGATCGGCGAGAGCGGCGCGGCATCGCAGCAACTGGATGTCGCGACCTCCAATCTCGACGCGCTCGACACGTCGCTGCGTTCGTTCAAGTCGTCGCTGCAGGACGCGGACATCGAGAAGGCGGTGACCGACCTGGTGGGACGGCAGACGGCCTATCAGTCCGCGATGCTCGCGGCCTCCCGTGTCATGAGCCTCAACCTGGCAGACTACCTGCGATGAGCATTCCGGTTGCGATAGCCCCTGCCGATCGCCTGACCATCTCGTCCGACATCCTCGGAGCCCTCGAGATCCCTGCTACCGACATCGTGCGCTTTCCCGGCGGGCTGTATGGCTTTCCGGAGTGCCGGGCTTTTGTCCTGCTGCCGGCGGCTCGCGAGGGCTTCTTCTGGCTGCAGTCCACGGAGTACAGCACCCTGTCGTTCCTGCTCGTGGATCCCTTCGCCAGGTTTTCCGACTATCACATCGATCTGGATGATGTGGACCTGATGCGCCTCGGCGCCAACGATCCAAAGCATCTTCTGGTGCTGACGATCGTGACCATGCCGGCCGCCGCCGGAGCCCCGTGCACCGCCAACCTGCACGCGCCGATCCTGTTCAACGTCCGCGACCGGCACGCGCACCAGTCGATTCGCCCGGATGACGGCCACGGCATCCGAGAGCCGTTCTTCCTCGACCAGCCTCCGGCTGATTCGGCCGCCGTCGCCGCCCTCTGACCCGGACGACGGCACTTCCTGCCGTCGTCCGGCGTCATCTGCCGGAAGCCTTCGCCTGACGAAAGCGTTGACATTGCCATAAAACGTTGTCCTGTAACGACTTACCGTTTGGCATGGTCGGTGCAGATGGTGTTGGATGATTCGTGCGCCCCAAACAACAGGGCGACCACCGAACGATCTTCCGCTACCAGGACCACGGAACTCATGGCCGCCGTCTCTCCTCCCGTCGATGTCACCGCACAGGCACTGTTCTCCCAGGCGGTGACCCGCCACCTCGCCGGTGACTTCGCGGGGGCTCGCGGCGGGTACGAGGAGGTGCTGGCGAAGGACCCGAACCACGCCGAGGCATGCAACAACCTCGCTTCGATCCTCGCCGGGGCCGGGGAGGAGGAACGCGCGGTGGGTCTCCTGTTACTCGCCGTTGGGTTGGAACCAGACTATGGCGAGGCGCACAATAATCTTGGCCTCCTCTGGTCGACGCGTGGCGAGCATCCGCGCGCCCTCGCCGCCTTCGAGCGTGCCGTCGCCCTCGACGACAGCCGCGCCGGGTGGTTCAGCAACCTGGGTAACGCCTGCGTCGAAATGTTCCGATTCTCCGAGGCGGTGGTCGCCTTCGATCGGTCCATCGCCCTCGCGGTGACCGACCCCGACGTCTGGTCCAATCGGGCGCTCGCCCTTCGCGGGCTACAGCAGCAGGGCGACGCCATCGAGTCGCTCCGGCGCGCCCTGTCGCTCGCCCCATCCCACGTCAACGCGCTCAGCAACCTCGGGATCATCCTGAAGGAAGCGAAGCGCCTGGACGAGGCCGAATCACTGCTCGCCAAGGCGACCGCGATCGATCCGGCGAATCCAAAGCTCTGGTGCAACTACGCGGCGATCTTCGAGGCGCGCGGCGAGTACGGACGCATGCGCCAGTTGGCGCAGCACGCTCGCACCCTCGATCCCGGATACGCCGAGGCGTACAACCTCCTCGCCAACGGAGAAATGGAGGCGGGGCGCTATGCGGAATCGATCGCGCTGTACGAACAGGCGCTCGCACTCGAACCCGCCAACAGCAACGCAAACTGGAACATCGGCCTCCTTTGGCTCCTGCACGGCGACTTCGAGCGCGGCTGGAAGCAGTTCGAGTGGCGGAAACGGCTGCAGTCGGCGGTCCTCGAGCATGGAGAATACTCGGGTCCCGAGTGGACCGGCGACTCGCTCGAAGGGCGCGACATCCTGCTGCACAGCGAGCAGGGAGTGGGCGATGCCTTCCAGTTCATCCGATACGCCACCGTGCTCAAGTCGCTCGGCGCTCGCCGCGTCTTTCTCGAGTGCCCGTATCCCATCGTCCCGCTCCTGAGCGGAGTCCGCGGGCTGGATGGTGTCGTCGCCCGCGGTGTCGCGCTCCCGACGTACGACGTGCACGCCAACCTCATGAGCCTTCCAGGGCTGCTCGGCACGACGACCGTCACCGTGCCCGCCGACGTGCCCTACATCCCCGTCGAGCCGCGAACCGTCAGTGCACGCGTCTCCGCTCCCGCGGGTGCGATGACGGTCGGCTTCGTCTGGGCCGGCAATCCCCTGCACGCGCGGGACTTTCTGCGCTCTGCCCCGTTGGAGTCGTTCCGCGCACTGACCGGGGTCGACGGGGTGCGCTTCTTCTCGTTGCAGAAGGGCGAGGCGGCCGAGCGATCGCTCGCCCAGCACCCGATCAAGGGGGTCGTGAACCTCGCGCCGCACCTCGAGGACTTTCGGGACACGGCCGCGGTCCTTCATGCCCTCGACCTGGTCATCACCGTCGACACGTCGGTCGCCCACCTCGCCGGCGCGTTAGGCAAGCCGACCTGGCTGCTGCTCCCGCATGTGCCAGACTTCCGTTGGATGCTCCATCGCACCGATTCCCCGTGGTACCCGACGGTTCGGCTCTTCCGGCAGCCGGAGCCGCGTGATTGGGCGAGCGTCTTCGCCGAGGTGGAGTCCGCCCTGCGCGACTGCGTTGCGCGACGGTCGCGTGCGGAGTCGACGACCGGAGCGTCCTCTGCGACGTCCGAGGAATTCCGCGACGGGGCGATCGGCGATACGGTCGTGACCCTTACCTCGGTGACACGCGTCCCGGACGGTCGGCCACGGTTCGACCTCTACACGTCACTCGCATCGCTCGCCGACCCGCAGCGCTTCGCCGAGTACGAGGCGGAACTCGTCGGTGGTGGGCATGACCTCCCCGTGCGAAGCTTCCTCGATGAATACCTGGATGAGGGCGACGTACTGGTCGACCTGTCACCTGGTCTCGGCGTCAGCGCGCTGTCGGCAGCAACCGCCGCGCATCCCCCACTCGCCATCGTGCTCGTCGAGCCCGACGACGCCGAGGCGGAGCGCATCGCACAGTTGGTGACGCGCCGGACCCCGCTGGTGTCCGTGGTGCGTGCAGATGATGCCAGGGCGGCGATGCGACAACTGTCTCCGGCCGCCGGCGCGCGGCTCGTGGTTCGCGCAGGGGAGGGCACTGACATGGCGCGCACCGTCGACGCGATCGGGAGCGTCGAACCGGCGCGTCGCCCCGCCGTCGTCGCCTGGTCGCGCGTCATCCCGGCCGCCGCCGCTGGCGCCCTGGTGTTCCTCGACTCGTTAGGGTACGTCACCGTCGCCCTCTCGACGTCGAACGGCGAGGCATCGCTCGACGCGATCGAGCATCCCGCGGCACCGCAGGCGCTGATCAGCATCGCGCACGCAGCGCTCGACGCGATGGAAGCGCGTGCCGAAGCAGCGCGTCCGCAGCAGGCGCGCGCCGCGGAAGCGTGCGCCGAGGCCCTGCCGCCTGCCCGGGCGTCCGCCCTGCTGCAGGTATCGATCGCGCTCTCGGGACCCCCCACCATTGGTACGGCGCCCGTTGTACAGGTAGAGGCATCCATGACGACGAGCAGCGCCAGTATCGGGATCGACTGGCAGTTGCGCGGCGACTCCGGCTGGGGGATCTATGGAACAAACCTCGCGCTGGAACTCGAGCGGTCAGCGGCACATCCGCCGGCACTCTTCTCCGCCGACACCACAGACCTCCCCCCTATCACCCGCTACCGACTCGACCGCGCACTGCGCGAGGCGACCGCGCGTGGCGCGGCGGTGCAGGGACGTGCGACGCCGATCCACTTCGACGGCCTGATGCTGCGCGCCCTCGGCAATAACTTCGGCCACGGCGCCCTATGGGATCGCATCGTCGCCAGGCGCAACGCCGGGGTCATCTTCTTCGAGGACGCGGCCTTCGATGCCGACGCGCTGCGTCGCGCACGATCACTCGACCTCATTATCGCCGGCTCGCACTGGAACGAGACGGTACTGCGCGCCGCCGGGCTGGATCGCGTGACGACCGTGCTACAGGGGATCGATCCGACGATCTTCCATCCCGCGCCGGCCAGCGGGCTGCTCGACGGCCGTTTCGTGGTCTTCTCCGGCGGCAAGCTGGAATATCGCAAGGGACAGGACCTGGTCGTCGCCGCCTTCCGTGCCTTCCACGCCCGGCATCCCGAGGCGTTGCTGCTGACGGCGTGGCACAACAACTGGCCGCAGCTCATCGCTGACCTCGATGTCGCGGGGCACGTGCGCGGCACGCCGCGGGTGACTGAAGGGCGCGTCGACATCGTGTCCTGGCTCGCCGCGAACGGCATACCGGCCGACGCCGTGCTCGACGTCGGAAGGACCCCCAACGTGATGATGGGCCAGGTGCTGCGCGAGGCCGACGTGGCCCTCTTCCCCAACCGCTGCGAAGGGGGGACCAACCTGGTGGCCATGGAGTGCATGGCCTCGGGTATCCCTACGATCGTCGCCGATAACTCGGGACAGCGCGACCTCGTCGCGACCGGAGGCACGATCCCCCTCACCCGGCAACGCCCCGTCCGTGCACCGGCCCTTCACTTCCGCAGCACCGAGGGGTGGGGCGAGAGCGATGTCGACGAGATGGTGGAAGCGCTGGAGACGGTCTACGCCGACACCCGAACCGCCGCAACCATCGCCCGCCGTGGAGCCGACGCGCTACAGGCAATGAGCTGGCAGCACCAGGTGCAACATCTCCTCGCCGCCCTCGCCCCGCTCCTCTGATCTCCCGTCTCCCGTCTCCCGTCTCCCGTCTCCCGTCTCCCGACTCCCATGCGCCAGGAAATCAGCATCAACCTTTCGTCGCCGGCCGGCCCCCGCCAGCTGCGTCTCCTCCTCGATCCGGAGCAGATGAGCCAACGCTTCATGCTCAATGACCTTACGGCGGGGAAACTGTACGAATCCGAGACGTCGAACTTCATTGGCTCGATCCTGCAGCCGGGCGACACCTTCATCGACATTGGCGCCCACGTCGGCTACTTCACGATGCTGGCGTCCACCTTGGTCGGCCCGACAGGTACCGTCTACTGCTTCGAGCCGGAGATCGGAAACTACGGGCATCTCCTCGAGCACATCGACTTGAACGGCGCAACCAACGTGCGCCCCCTGCACATGGCCGTTGGAGCGTCCCCCGCGACCGCCGACTTCTTCGTCAATGCTGACAACGACGGCGGGCATGCCCTCTGGGAAGTGGGACGTCATCCCTTCAATGAACGCACGCGACAGGCGCCGGTCTCGCGCAAGATTTTTGTCACCTCGCTCGACCACATCTTCGAGAACCGTGATATGCGCTCGCTCAAGGCGATCAAGATCGACGCCGAGGGCGCCGAGTTCTCGATCCTGGTCGGCGCGCGCGAGCTGCTGCAACGCGCCCCGATCCCGTTCATCGTCGCGGAGATCAATCGCTTCGGTCTCGAGTCGATGGGAGCGAGCGAGCGGCACGTGCGCGAGTTCATGAGTGAGCTGGGCTACGAGACGTATCTCTTCCAGCCGGGCCAGTCGTACATCCAGCGCCTGCAGCCCGACGAGTCGCCCGAGACGAACTACGTTTTCAATGTGTTGTTCCGTCATCCTGAGGCGCCCGCGATGGCCGCGTAGGAGTCCGGGAAGAGGGACGGGAGGGAGAGGGTGATGAGGCGTGAGCGGCGAAAGGCCGCTCGTCGCATTTCTCTCGAAGACGTTTCGTCGGCACGCCGGCACCCCCGTCTACAGCTCCCCGTCCCCCGTCAGATTTTTTTCTTTCCGCGTTTACTAAAGTTCGCGCGCCAAGCTTCCGATACGAGTTGTCGGAGGGACGGCGCACCGCCGACACCCCGGAGGGGAACGGATTCCCCTACTTCAAGACTAAGGAGCAGGACCAATGCGTATCAACACGAACGTCAGCGCACTGCGCGCCCAGGGCAACCTGACCCGCGTCAACGAGCAGGTCGCAGCCTCGATGGCGAAGCTGTCCAGCGGCTTCCGTATCACACGCGCTGCTGATGACGCGGCCGGACTGGGCATCGCCAACGTACTGCGCGCGGACATCCGCTCGCTGGGCCAGGCCGCTCGGAACTCGGAGCAGGCCAACTCCTCGCTGAACATCGCGGAAGGCGCGGCCAGCACGGTGCAGAAGATGCTCGAGCGGATGAAGGAACTGGCATCGCAGGCGGCGTCGGACAACGTGGACTCGTCCGGCCGTCAGCGCATCACCACCGAGTACCAGGCGCTGCGCTCCGAAATCGACCGTACGGTCGCGACGGTCAAGTTCCAGGGCAACACGCTGCTCAATGGCGCCTTCGGCGCGACGATCGACTCCGCCTCGACGGCCCTCGGCGCCTCCACCGGCGCGTATGGCATCCGCCTCACCGGCGCTGGCACGGGCGCGCTGACGCTGTCGTCCGGCTCGAGCGTCGTTACCCTCACGAACGGCTCGACCTCGCAGACGCTCGGCGTCACCGCCGGTGCCAAGCAGACGTTGAACTTCACCTCGCTCGGCGTGTCGATCGACACCAACCAGGCGGTCGGCGCTGCGACGCTCGCCGGCAACATCTCCGTCGGCGCCAGCACCGGTACCTTCCTCGTGTCCTCGTCTGGTCAGTACTCCGGCAACGACCAGATCACCGTCTCGGGATCGGCGCTTGACCTGCGAGCCAGCACCCTCACCGTCAGCACCGATCCGACGACGCTTGCCAACGCGCAGACCGCGATGAGCCAGATCGACGTCGCCATCGGCACGGTCAACACGGCACTCGGTACCATCGGCTCGCTGCAGTCGCGCTTCGATGTCGCCACGGAGAACGTCCGCACCACGATCCAGAACTTCAGCGCCGCCGAGTCGACCATTCGTGACCTCGACATGGCTGCCGAAATGACGACCTTCACCAAGAACCAGGTGCTCTCGCAGGCCGGCACCGCGATGCTGGCCCAGGCCAACTCGGCTGGACAGAGCATCCTCACCCTCCTCCGCGGCTAATCCTCGTAGGCAGTCGACGAACACTCCCGGGGTCGGCGAATCGGCCGATCCCGGGTTTTCGTCCAAGACGACAGGGATTCCATGTCAGACCCCATTGGCAGTTTCTCCGGGCTGGCGAGCGGCGTACAGTGGCGAGATCTTGTCGACCAGCTCGTATCGCTCGACAAGCAGCGCAAGCTCGATCCGGTCACCGCGCGCACGACGCTCGTACAGAAGCAGGCAACCGCCTGGACCACGTATCAGTCGCTCGCCGTCAAGTTTCGTGATGCCTCGAACGCCCTGCGTGATAGCAGCGCGTTCGGCGCCTTCACCGTCACTGGCGGCACGAGCGTCACGACGGGTCGGACGCTCGTCAGCGCCGCGGCGTCGTTCGGGGCGGCCCCCGGAACGTACGCCGTCGAGGTGCTGAACGTCGCGCGCGCCAACAAACTGAGTGGTGCGGTCGTGAGCAGCCCGGCGACAGCGCTCGGCTACAGTGGGGAATTCGGGATTAATGGCCAGAAGGTGACGGTAGTCGCCACCGACACCTTGAACAGCATCCGCGACAAGATCAACGGCCTGAACGCCGGGGGCACCCCCTCCGGTGTCTCGGCCTCGGTCCTCAGCACGGGCTCGACCCAGCACCGCATCGTCCTGTCATCCGACCAGACGGGGGCGTCGGGGATCGAGCTGATAGACGATGCGGGGGGCGTCCTCCAGCAGCTGGGCGTCGTGGACGGAACCAAGTCCCTAAATGTCGCCAGCGACGGCGGCGTCCAGACGCAGAAGGTGTCATCGGCCACCGCGGCGATCGCCGCCATGCTCGGCGTGAGCATGCCGGCACCGAGCACCATTCAGGTCGGGGGGCGCACCATCTCCGTCGATCTCACGTTGGACTCGCTCTCCTCGATTGCGGCCAAGATTGCCTCGGCGGGTGGCAACGCGACGGTGACGCAGGAGACCGCAGGTGGCAAGACGTCGTACCGGCTGGTGACCAGCGATACGCTCAGCGCCTCCACGGTTGACGGACAGCGCACGCTGGAGGTCCTCGGCTTCATGACGAGCGGGCGCGGTGGGGTCGGACAAGTCGTGCAGAGCGAAAATGCCTACACCGACGGTGTCGGAGCGTCGGCAACCGCCTCGACGTTACTCTCCGCCCTGCAGGTCGGCGGAAACCCGCTCTCACTTGCCGCGGGCGATACGTTCAACATCCAGGGAAAGCGCGGCGATGGCACCACCGTTTCCCTGAGCTTCGCGGTCGGCGGCGGCGACACGCTGCAGACGCTCGTGAACCAGATCAACGATGCGACGTCCGGCTTCGGCGCCGGGACGCGCACTGCGACTGCGTCGATCAGCGGCGGGAAGATCGTCTTGAACGACGATGCATCCGGCGACTCACAGCTCGCGCTTTCGCTCTCAGCCACGCACGTCTCCGATGGGTCGGTCGTCTCGCTCGGGCGTCAGCTGGTCAACACCGTGGGGCGGCAGCGCGAAGTCGTCGCGGGCACCGATGCCTCGGTTCGGGTCGACGGCGTCCTCATCTCGCGCTCGAGCAACACCATTTCCGACGTCCTGAATGGCGTCAGCCTGACCGTGCAGCAGGCCGAAGTGGGAACCACGGTCGAGCTCAGCGTCGGTCGTGACTCCGACGCGCTGTCGGCCAAGGTGAAGGCCGTCGCCGACGCGTACAACGCGCTGGTGAAGTTCCGTGCCGATCAGCAGGTAGTTGGCCAGCCCCTGAAGGGTAATCCGACGCTGCGGAGCTCGATCGCCACGGTCACGTCGCAGCTGCTGACGAGCGTCTCGGGGCTCACCGGGACCCTCAATCGCCCCGGTGCCGTGGGACTGTCGTTGCAGTCCGACGGCTCGCTCAAGCTCGACGACGCGGTCTTCAAGGCCGCCCTCGCGTCGAACTTCAGTGACGTCGTCTCGCTCTTCACCTCCTCGGGCAAAAGCGCCAACAATCAGCTCTCGTACTGGAGCTCGTCGTACAAGACGCTCCCCGGTACCTACGCGGTCGACATCACGGCCGCCGCGACCATGCCGACCGTCGCCGGTAGCGGATTCTCGGGGATCTATGCCGACGACGGCACCCCCGACACGCTGGCGATCACCGACGCCATCAGCGGCGTCACCGGCAACATCACGCTGGCCAACGGCGACACGACGGACACCATCGTCGGGAAGCTCAATTCGCTGTTCGCCACTTCCAAGATGGCGCTGACGGCTTCGAAGAACGGCAACGACCTGGTAATTACTGGTTCGCGGTTCGGCACGGCGTCGAGCTTCACCGTGGCCTACACACCCGGTGGCACCGACGGCACGGCGCAGCTCGGGATCGCGGCCGGATCGTTCGGCGGCACCGACGTGGCAGGCACCATCGGAGGCGAGGTGGCCGTCGGTAGTGGACAGGTACTGACCGCCACACCGCCGAACGTCGGCAATCCGATCGACGGGCTGGCGATCTCTTATACCGGCACCGCGACCGGCGCCGTCGGCGACCTCACCTTCACGCTCGGCGTGGGGGGGATGCTGTACAACGCGTCGGATGTTTTTGCCCGCCAGGACGGCACGATCTTCCAGCAGCAGCAGCAGCTCGAAAAAACGATCAACGACCTCAGCACCCGTGCCGATACTCTGACGCAGCAGATCGAAAGCCGCCGCGCCGCCCTGGTCAAGCAGTTCTCGGCGATGGAGGCAGCGATCAGCCGCATTCAGTCGCAGGGATCGGCGATCACGAGCTTCGTGAACTCGCTCCAGTCGTCGAGCCGGTAGTCCTGCGACGCACGCTCCCACCTTCTTCGTGAGGTAGCATGTCGTACGGCGCATTCGCCAAGCAGGCCGCGCGGTACCGCGAGGCGGAGGTTCTCTCCGCTTCGCCCGCACAACTCGTCGTGATCGTGTACGAGCACCTTCTGACCAACCTGCGCCGTGCGCGACTGCAGGTGGGCGATCTCGACGGGGAGCCACGCTCCGATTCGCTCGCCCGCGCCCGTGCGGCGATCACCGAGCTGTTGGTGACGCTGGACCATGACAAGGGCGGCGACCTCGCCACCCGCCTCGCCAGCATCTACACCTTCATGCTGGGGGAGCTGTCGGTCCTGGGCGTGAAGCCGAACGCCGAGCGGCTCGACGCGATCATCGCCCTCGCCGGCGAGCTGCTCGAGGCCTTCAGCCAGGTAGCGGCGAGCAATCCCGCCACGCGTCAGGTGGTGGCGGCCTCATGACCGCCCCTTTGCCTTCGATCGCGACCGAGCTCCGCTCCCTCTTCGAGCGTTTCACCGCGCTCAGTGAGGACGCCATGCGCGCGTGCGACGCGGGCGACGTGGAAGCGCTCGGCGTCGCGCTCGACGCGCGTGAGATCGTGACCGGGCGCGTCACCGTGCTCGATCGTGCCATCGCCGAGCGGCGCGGAGCCCTCCGCAGTCCCGCCGGACGCGACGCGTTCGACGCCTCCCTGCGCATGGCGCGGGCGGCCGCCGCATTGGCCGAGCGCCGCAATGCCGAGCTGACGCAGCGCGCTCAGGTGGCGCGCACGACCCTCGGCGAATCGATCGACCGCCTGCGCCATGATACCGCGGCCCAGACGGCCTATACAGCGGCGTCCGATCGCGGCG
>JBDTUA010000132.1:0-12610 GCA_040007995.1 Gemmatimonadota bacterium
GTCGGCGGCCTCGTGGTGCTGATGGGGGCGTTCGCGCTGTTCGGGCGCGGTCGCAAGAAGCACCCCGTGTACCACGAGATCTTCGAGCGCCAGGTGCGCACCAAATGAGCGGCCGTCCTGCCGTCACCGCCGCGCCGCCGGCGCGCCGCGCCAGGAGCGGAGAGGGAGAGGCATGAGCTGGATCCAGGACATCATCTCGCCCAAGACGCGGCAGTGGGAAGAGTTCTACCGCAATCGCTTTCAGCACGATCGCGTCGTCAGGAGCACGCACGGCGTCAACTGCACGGGCGGATGTTCCTGGCAGATCCACGTCAAGGACGGCATCGTCGTCTGGGAGACGCAGCAGCTCGACTATCCCCTGCTCGAGGACTCGCTCCCGCCCTACGAGCCGCGCGGGTGCCAGAGAGGCATCTCGTATTCCTGGTATCTGTACAGCCCGCTGCGCATCAAGTATCCGCTGATCCGCGGCGCGCTGCTGGACGCCTTCGAGCAGGAGAAGGCAGCGGCCAATGGCGATGCGGTCCTCGCCTGGGAGAACCTGCAGCAGGATCCCACCAAGCGTGCGGCGTATCAGCAGGCGCGCGGCAAGGGGGGCTTCCGCCGTGCCAGCTGGGACACCGTGCTCGAGCTGATGGCGGCCGCCAACATCCACACCGCCAAGCGGCACGGCCCCGACCGCGTGTTCGGCTTCTCGCCGATCCCCGCCATGTCGATGTTGAGCTACGCGGCCGGCTCGCGATTTCTCCAGTTGTTCGGCGGCGTCAATCTGAGCTTCTACGACTGGTACTGCGACCTGCCGACCGCGTTCCCGGAGATCTGGGGCGAGCAGACCGACGTGTGCGAGAGCGCCGATTGGTACAACGCGAAGATGATCGCCGACGTGGGCGCGTGTCTAAATATGACGCGAACGCCGGACTGCCATTTCTTCGCCGAAGCGCGACACAACGGCACCAAGGCGGTGGTCTTCTCGCCCGACTTCAGCCAGGTGTGCAAGTACGCCGACCAGTGGGTGCCGCTGCACGCGGGCAGCGACGGCGCGTTCTGGATGGCCGTCTCGCACGTCATCCTGACGGAATTCCACCACCAGAAGCCCACTCCGTACTTCGTCGACTACCTCAAGAAGTACACCGACAGTCCCTACCTGGTGAAGCTGGACCAGGCCGGTGAGCACTATCGTCCCGGCCGCCTCGTGCGCGCCAACGAGATCGCGGCGTGGCGCGACATGGACAACGGCGACTGGAAGTTCCTCAACATCGACGCCACGAGCAACGAGCTGGTCGTGCCGAAGGGCAGCGTCGGGCACCGCTGGGACAAGGTCCCCGGAAACTGGAACACGCTGCACGAGAACGCGATCGACAACACGCCCTACGACCCGACGCTCACCCTGCTCGGCGACCGCGACGGGACGCTGCCGACGGAGTTCACGGACTTCGGTCTGGACAGGACCGCCGTTCGCCACGTGCCGGTTCGCTACCTGGACACCACCGGGGGCAGGATCCCCGTCACGACGGTCTACGACCTGATCATGGCGCAGTACGGCGTTGGGCGCGGTCTCGCCGGCGACTATCCGCAGGACTACACCGATGCGGATGCCGCCTACACGCCCGCCTGGCAGGAGATCCTGACCGGGATCGACGCCAGGACGGTGCTCCAGTTCGCGCGCGAGTGGGCGAGTACCGCCGCGGCGACCGAGGGCAAGTGCATGATCATCATCGGCGCGGGCGTCAATCACTGGTACCACTCCAACCTGATGTACCGCGCCGGGGCGATGGCCCTGATGCTCTCGGGCTGCGTCGGCAAGAACGGCGGCGGCCTGAACCACTACGTCGGGCAAGAGAAGCTCGCTCCGGTCGACTCGTGGGCGGCGATCGCCTTCGCCAAGGACTGGCAGGGTCCGAGCCGCCTGCAGCAAGCCCCACTGTGGCACTACATCAACACCTGCCAGTATCGCTACGACGGGCAGTTCTCACGCTACAACGCGGTGCCGGAGAACGAGCGCACCGCGCAGCACACCGCCGACACGATCTACCAATCGGTGCGCATGGGCTGGATGCCATACTACCCGCAGTTCGATCAGAACCCGCTCGAGCTGTCGCGCGAAGCACAGACGAACGGGGCCACGAGCGACGAGGAGATCACCGCCTACGCGGTGGAAAAGCTCAAGCGCAAGACGCTGCGCTACTCGATTGGCGATCCGGACGCGGACGAGAACTTCCCGCGCGTCTGGTACATCTGGCGCGGCAACGCGCTCCTGGCCAGCATGAAGGGGCACGAGTACGCCCTCAAGCACTACCTGGGCACGCACTCCAACGCGATCGCGAAGGATTCGGACGAGCACCCGACGGAGGTGGCGTGGCACGACGTCGCGCCGACCGGGAAAATGGACCTCGTCGTCGATCTGAACTTCCGCATGGACTCGTCGGCGCTCTACTCCGACATCGTCCTGCCCGCGGCCTCCTGGTACGAGAAGACGGACCTCAACACCACCGACCTGCACTCCTTCATTCACCCGCTCTCGCAAGCCGTGGCGCCGGTGTGGGAGTCCAAGTCGGACTGGGACATCTTCAAGGCCATCGCGAAGGCCACCAGCGAGTGTGCCAGGGCGCACTTTCCGGGCACGCACAAGGACGTCGTCGCCACCCCGCTGATGCACGACACCGCCGACGAGATCACGCAGCCGACGGTGAAGGACTGGTATCGCGGCGAGTGCGAGGCGCTGCCCGGCAAGACCATGCACAAGATGGCCGTCGTCGAGCGCGATTACACCAAGCTCTACGACAAGTTCATCTCGCTCGGTGACAACATACGCTCGAATGGCCTCGGCGGGCACGGCAATCACTACGGCTGCGCGGAAGAGTACGATCAACTGCTCGCATCCAATCACTTCCTCACCGAGGTCGTTGACGGAACGCGCTATCCGTCGCTCTGCGACGACGTCAGTGCCGCGAACGTCCTGTTGCACCTCTCGACGCTCACCAACGGCAAGCTCAACGTTCGAGCCTACCGCAACATGGAGAAGAAGACGGGCCTGACGCTGGCCGATCTCGGCGCGGGCAGCGAGGACCTCTTGCTCCGCTACGAGGATCTCCAGGCGCAGCCGCGGCGCTACAACACGTCTCCGTTGTGGTCGGGACTCATGAACGATGGTCGGGCGTACGCCGCCTTCACCTACAATCACGACCGGCGCGTGCCGTGGCGAACGCTCACCGGCCGGCAGCACTTCTACCTCGATCACGAGCTGTATATCGCCTACGGCGAGCACCTGCCGACGTACAAGCCGTCGCCGAAGCCCGCGGCATACGGGGACCTGCGGGAGACGATCAAGAGCGGCGAGGCGCTGGCGCTCAACTGCCTGACGCCGCACGGCAAGTGGCACATCCATTCGACGTACATGGAGAACCTCCGGATGCTGACGTTGTCGCGCGGCTGCGAGCCCTGCTGGCTGAGCGAGGCCGACGCGACTGCACTGGGGATTCAGGACAACGACTGGGTGGAGGTCTACAACGACCACGGTGTGTACTGCACCCGCGCCTGCGTGAGCTCGCGCATCCCGAGGGGCGTGTGCATCGTCTATCACGTGCCGGAGCGCACGGTGGGCATCCCGAAATCGCAGGTGCGCGGCAACCGCCGTGCCGGCGGACACAACAGCTTCACGCGCATCCACCTGAAGCCGAATTTCCTGAGCGGCGGCTACGGGCAGTTCTCGTACCACTTCAACTACTGGGGCCCCATCGCGCCGCAACGCGATACCCACGTCATCGTCAAGAAGATGACCGCGGTCGTCTTCTGAAGAGGGGAACGGGAATGGATATCAGAGCCCAGGTCTCGATGGTCTTTCATCTCGACAAGTGCATCGGCTGCCACACCTGTTCGATCGCGTGCAAGAACATCTGGACCGATCGCAAGGGGGCGGAATACCAGTGGTGGAACAACGTCGAGACCAAGCCTGGCACCGGTTATCCGGGCAAGTGGGAGGACCAGGAGATCTACAAGGGAGGATGGGTCCGAGACGACGGTGGCCGCATTCACCTGAAGGGAGCCGGCAAGAAGAAGGGGCTGGCCAACATCTTCCACAACCCCAGTCTGCCGTCCGTCGACGACTATTATGAGCCCTTCACCTACGATTACCTGAACCTGATCGAGGCGCCCCCCGGCGACGATCAACCGACCGCGCGACCGGTGTCGCTCATCACCGGCGAACCGATCGACGTGAAGATGGGGCCGAACTGGGACGACGATCTCAGCGGGACCCCCGACTACGCGCGCCACGATCCGAACCTGGAGAGCCTCACCCCCGCCGAGCGCGACGCCATGTTCCAGCTGGAGCGCATGGCGTTCTTCTATCTGCCGAGGATCTGCAACCATTGCCTCAACCCGGCCTGCGTCGCGTCGTGCCCGTCCGGCGCGATCTACAAGCGCGGCGAGGACGGCATCGTGCTCATCAACCAGAAGGTCTGTCGCGCCTGGCGCATGTGCGTGACGGCGTGCCCCTACAAGAAGTCGTACTACAACTGGCACACGGGCAAGTCGGAGAAGTGCATTCTCTGCTTCCCGCGCTTGGAGGCCGGGTACGCGCCGGCCTGCATGCACTCCTGCGTGGGGCGCATCCGCTATCTCGGCGTGATGCTCTACGACGCCGAGCGGATCGAGGCCGCGGCCTCGGCGGACGAGAAGGATCTGGTGGCGCGCCAGCTCGACATCCTGATGGATCCATTCGACGAAGCGGTCATCGCCGCGGCCGCCGCCAACGGGATCGCCGACTCGACGATCGAGGCGGCCCAGCGCTCGCCGACCTACAAGTTCGTCAAGGAGTGGGGGATGGCCTTGCCCCTCCACCCCGAGTTCAGGACGCTGCCGATGCTGTTCTACGTGCCGCCGCTCCTGCCGGTGATGGCGTCAGTGACCCAGTCGGACGCGGCCCAGAAGGAGAAGCTGAACAGCATCGCGAAGACCTGGACGGACAACTGGCTCTACGACACCAGCACCGAGGACATGTGGGGAACGATCGAGCAGGCGCGTTTCCCGCTCAAGTACCTGGCGAGCCTCTTCGGCGCCGGCGACACCGCGGCAGTCGCGCTGCGGCTCAAGAAGTTGATGGCCGTTCGGATCTATCGCCGCTGGAAGACGGTGGGCGATCTGCCGCAGGAGAAGGTTGCGAAGGCGCTGGCGGAGACCGGACTGACCGAGGAGTCGGCCGAGGCAATCTTCTATCTGACGGCCCTGGCCAAGTTCAACGACCGCTTCGTCATCCCGCCGGCGCACCGCGAGCAGGCCATGGAGATGATCGAGTTCACCGGCGACGTGAAGGGATCGGCCGGTTTTGGGTTCCGCGAAGCACCCGAGCGAGGGCTGTGACCATGCCCACAATCGCGCTTTACGATGCCCTCGCCAACGTCCTCGCCTATCCCGGCCCGAATTTCGACGCGGAGGTGACGCGGGCTATCGAGCTGCTGTCCACGCACCATCCGCTCGCGGTGCAACGACTCGTGGACTTCCGGCGGCTGCTGCCGCTGGAGGACCTGGTCGCCCTACGAGAGCTGCACACGCGCACGTTCGACGTGCAGGCCATCACGTCGCTCGACATCGGCTACACGCTCTTTGGCGAGGACTACAAGCGAGGGGCGCTCCTCGCCAACCTGAGCGGCGAGCACGCGCGAGCTGGAAACGACTGCGGCACCGAGCTTGCGGACCATTTGACGAACGTGCTGTGCCTGCTGCCGAAGATGACGGACGCGGCGCTCCGCGAGGAACTCGTCCGCGTGCTGCTCGCGCCGTCCCTGCGCGAGATGATTCGTGAGTTCGCGCCGGAGCGCCTCGCGCAGAAGGAGGCGCTGTACAAGAAGCACCACAAGACGATCATCGAAGCCGCGACCGGCGAGACGCGCACCGCCTATCGCCACGCGCTCGAGGCGGTTCTGGAGGCGCTCTGCCAGGACTTCGCGCTGGAGCGCGCACCAGCGGTCGAGCCGGGATCGAAATTCGTGGGCTCCGTCGGCGCCGAGATGGCGCTCGAGAGCGGCGGCAACTGTGCCAGCAACGCGAGAGGTACGTCATGAAGCTTCCGGACCTGGTGCTGTTCGTCGGGCTCCCCTATGCCGCGATGCTCGTCTTCTTGATCGGCACGATCCAGCGGTATCGCTCCAGGGGCTTCAAGGTGTCCTCGCTCTCCTCGCAGTTCCTGGAGGGGCGGAGGCTCTATGGGAGCTCGGTGCCCTTCCATTTCGGGATTCTCGTCGTCTTCTTCGGGCATCTGACGGCGTTCCTCATCCCGCGCGGGACGTTGCTGTGGAACAGCAATCCGGTTCGCCTGATCGTGCTCGAGGTCACCGCCTTCACCTTCGGGCTGAGCGTGCTGGTCGGCCTCGTTGGATTGCTGGTGCGGCGGGTGACGAACGGGCGTGTGCGGATGGTGACGACCCGGATGGACGTCACGCTCGAGGTGCTCCTGCTCGCCCAGACGGTGCTGGGGTTGTGGATCGCTCTCGGCTACCGCTGGGGCTCGTCCTGGTTCGCGGCGGATCTCTCACCCTACCTCATGTCGCTGTTCACCCTGGATCCCAACATCGTCGCGATTAGCGCCATGCCCCTGGTCATCAAGTTCCACGTCGTCGGGGCCTGGCTGATCATTGCGATCTTCCCCTTCACTCGGCTGGTGCACCTCTTGGTCGCGCCACTTCACTACATCGCCAGGCCGTACCAGCGCGTCATCTGGAATTGGGACCGGAAGGCGATACGCGATCCGGCCACCCCTTGGAGCCGCGCGCGGCCAAAGAACAACTGAGGAGCAGCAGGTGCGGCTCGAACAACAAACGACACTGCGGCAGAAGAGGTGAGCGCGATGAAATCCATTGGACGCATCGCGAAGTGGGCGATGGCCGTGCTGATTGTGGCGCTTGTGGCGATTCAGCTTGTGCCGGTGGATCGAACGAACCCCGCGCTTGAAACAGAGGTTCCCGCCACCGCGGAGGTGCGTTCAGTGCTGCGGCGAGCCTGCTACGACTGTCACTCCAATGAGACCGTCTGGCCCTGGTACAGCCGGATCGCTCCGGTCTCGTGGCTGATCGCGCACGATGTGCACGAAGGTCGCGACGAACTGAACTTCTCGACCTGGAATCGCTACACGACGAAGCGACAGCTCAAGAAGTTGAAGGAGAGCGGGAAGGAGGTCGCGGAGGGCGAGATGCCACCGTGGCTGTATCTTCCTCCTCATCCGGAGGCGCGACTGTCTACCGATGATCGCGCGCTTCTGCGCGCTTGGTCCCAATCCGTGGGTAGCCAAGATTCGAATGGACGCTGAGCAAACAGCTGCTGGTCGCCTTGCCAGCCCGCAGCGTCTGGGCAAGGCGTTGGACCCGTTGACCAGGCAGCCCGAGGCGGGAGTGGGCGGGCCGGGTCTGTCGCCCATGGACCCGCCGGACGCCTACGCGCCCCCCGGCCTCGATGCGGTGGAGCTGGCGCAACTGCATCCCTTTCTCGCGCAGTTGTGCACCGAGCACGCCCTGCTGTTGGAAGGCCTGGGCGCGGTTGAAGAAACGATTCGCACGGTGCAAGACGCCGGATTCACCCGCCAGGCCGAGCGCACCCTACTCGGCTTCGTCGAGGACATCGATACGGTCTTCATCCCGCACAGCCGACAGGAAGAGGTGGTCCTGTTTCCCCTGCTCCGCGAGCGGCTGATCGCCGACGGCGAGCACGGCAAGGGGAGGGTGCCGACCACGGCCGTGGACCTGATGGCCGACGACCATCTCACGGTGATCCGGCTGGCTGCCGTCATCGCGAATTTTCTCAAGCTCGGCGCGCGTCTTCCCGACGAGCGATCGGCGCGAATCGTGCAAGATGCCGCGCTGAGGCACGCCGGGAGCCTGGTGGCGGTGCTGCGCTTGCACATCTTCCGTGAAGACAACATCGTGTTCTCTTCCGCCCATCGCCTGATCGCCGCCGGCGAATTGGACGCCATGCAGGGGGCGGCGCGCCGGCATTCCATGACCGCGACGTAAGGTGACCGGCGGTGCAAGAGCGATCGGCGGCGACATCGTACCGGATAACTCCCCGCCGACGGCTTCCCGGGCTTCGCTGTGTGGCGCGACCGCGTGCGGCGTCCTCCGCAATCGGGATCTTCGTCGGCGTTCCGCTCGCGCCGCCGATCTTCCTGCTGACGATCGGGCGCGACGCCTTGCACGCACGCAACACGCGGCTCGCCTCGACCTCGGCCACGCCCTCGCTGGTGCTGGCCGCCGGGTCGGGGCCCTTCCACCGGTACCTGCGCTGATGAAGGGCGAGCCCGATCGCGATGCGCCGCGTCACCCCGGTCCCATCGGCGGTAGCATGGCGACGGTGCTCTGGGGCATCGCCCGCCGGCTCCAGCTGCCATCCCTCGAGGCCCGCCACTCCCAAATAGGGATCCTCGGCCTCTTCGCCTTCGTCAACGGCATCATTTCCATCGGGTTGATGGCGATGGCGGCATTGGTCACCGGTGCCCCGTTCATCTTCCCGTCGCTGGGACCGACCGCGTTCCTGCTCTTCTACACGCCGACTCTGCCCGTTGCCTCGCCCCGCAATACGCTCGGCGGACACCTGATCGGCGTGCTCGCCGGCTATCTCGCGCTCCTTGTCTTCGGGCTCTCTGAAAGCGGCCCCGCGCTCGCCTCCGGGGTGGGCTGGGCCAATGTCGGGGCCGCCGCGCTGTCGCTCGGGCTGACCAGCGGCGCCATGGTCTGGTTCAAGGTTCCACACCCGCCGGCCGGCGCGACCACGCTCATCATCTCGCTCGGCATCCTGCGCGAGCCGTGGCAGCTCGCGGTGTTGATGCTCGCCGTGGCGCTGCTGGTGGCGCAGGGGGTTGTGATCAACCGCCTGGCCGGTATCGACTACCCCTTCTGGGTGTCGCGGCCGGTCACAGTAGCCGGCCGGCCACTCAACGCAACGCAGCAGCGCCGTCGTCGAAATCGTTGAACGATTCGCAGTCCTGATCGACAGATGTACCTGACGAAGACCCGGTGCGGTCGACACGAGTGCACCCAGCAGTATCCTGATGACCGGCTGCGGCACTCGACGAGACGTCGCCGGAGTCGAGACGTGTGTCGCCTCAGGCCGGTTGGGGAGGATCGCACACCGCGCGCAGGGCCACCTCGGATCATGAATGAAGACAGCGGCACCATGAGCGGCCCTTCGCGAAGCAACTGTCCATGCAAACCAGGCGATCTCGTCGTCGTGCGGCGATCTGGTCCCCCAAGGCGTATCGGGAGCCGGCGCGGGCCGCGTCGCCGCACGGGCAACTGGCGCGTCTCGGTCCGCGGCGGGACGGCAGCGTTGAGCGGTATGTCGCGCCCATGACCGAAGGGCGGTACGTCATGGGGCTCGAGCGGGCCTATCGCGGCGAAGTCTTCGGTGAAGCCGTCTACGCAATGGCGGCTCGGCTGACACGAGACCCGGATCGCCGGCGCAAGTGGAAAGCATTGGCGCAGCTCGAGACGCTCACGAAGACCCGCCTCTCCAAGACCCTCGCGCTTGCGGGGGTGAGTGTCCGCGAACACGCCGCTCGTCGATGGCTCGGCGCAGCGGCGGGTCTCCTGGTCGGAGCACTTCCCTGGCGGTTCACGATGGCCCTCCTTGGCGTGATCACCAGGTCCTCGACGCCGTTCTTCGAGCGACTCGACTCGCAGAGCGCAGAGTGCGGAGGGTCTCACGTGGGCGGGCTCGGCGCCCACGAGCGCGCCCAGAGTCAGTTCGTCCGCCGTGAACTTGCAGGGGATGAGGAACACTCGCTCGACGACGTTCTCGCCCTCTTGCGCGGCGGCGATATGGACTCCGGCGCCAACACCTGAGACGGTTGGCATGCGATGCGGGCGCGGAGCACGCTCACGCACTTCGACCAGGCGATTTCCGTCGGCATCGGTCTCCATTGGAAGCTGTTGTGCCACTCCAGAAGGCTCGCGGGATAAGAGCGCAGTATCATCATGCATGATCCGGATATCCTCTCGCGCCGCCGCCCGGGGCACCTCGACTTCGACGACCATCCACTCGTCGCCATCTGGGAGACGACGCAGGCGTGCGATCTGGTGTGTGCGCATTGCCGGGCGTGCGCGACGCCGCATCTCGACCCGCGCGAGCTCACGACGTCGCAGGGCAAGCAGCTGCTGTCTGCGTTCGCCGCGATGGGGACGCCGCTCTGTGTGCTGACCGGCGGAGACCCGGCGAAGCGGGCCGATCTGGTCGAGCTGGTCGAGCACGGCGCAGGCGCCGGCCTGACAATGGCACTCACGCCCTCGGGTACTCCGCTGATGACCGAGGCTTTGCTGGGGGCGCTGAAGCGCGCCCGCCTGGCCCGCGTCGCCGTGTCGGTCGACGGCCCCACGCCGGCGATGCACGACGCGTTTCGCGGTGTGGAGGGCAGCTTCGCCGAGTCGCTGCGGATCCTCCGGCAAGCCCGCGCGCTCGGACTCGAGACGCAGATCAACTTCACGCTGTCGCGGCCTTCTCTCGACGAGCTCGAGGCGATGGCCGAGCTCGCGCGCCAGGTCGGCGCCGCGATGCTCGTCGTGTTCGTGGTCATCCCCACCGGTCGCGCCACCAGGGCGCTCACGCTCACCGCCGACGAGATCGAGACCGCCCTCGAACAGCTCGCTCGCCTCGGTCGCGACGCCCCGTTCCAGATCAAGACCACGGGCGCGCCGCAGCTCCGGCGCATCCTGATGCGGCAATCGGCGAAGCAGGTGCCCACCGGCCTCCTGCGAGACGTCCACGACGGCGTCGCCAAGGGCCCGCGCGGCGTGACGGACGGCGTCGGCTTCCTCTTCGTCTCCCATACCGGCGACGTCTACCCGAGCGGTTTTCTGCCGCTCCGCGCCGGCAACGTGAAGCTGGAGGACGTCGGCCAGCTCTACCGCGATTCTCCGGTCTTCCGCGCGCTGCGCGATGCCGATTCGCTCGGCGGCAAGTGCGGCGTTTGTCCGTTCCGTCGCGTCTGCGGAGGCTCTCGGGCGCGCGCGTTCGCCGCCACCGGCGATGCGAGCGCCGAGGATCCGGGCTGTTCGTACGTGCCGCGGGGCTACGTGCCGTCGATGCCGGCCGCGGCCAGATGACGCGAGAGAGAACGTCGCGACGCGCGATGTCCGGCGCGCGGAGCTACGGGCGGAAGCGGGCGTGACAGCCGTCGCACTTCGAGAGGACCACGCCGAGCTGAGTGCCTGTCGCGACCGCATCGTTCGCCGCGGCCTTCTCGACGAGCGTCTCGATCTCTCCGTGGAACGCCTCGTCCAGCTCAGTGAAGCCCTTCACGTCGTCGGGGTTCTTGGGGAGCGTGTAATTGCGACTCTCGAGTGCCTGCTCCGTCTCCTCCCTGGCGTGATGGACGCGATGGAGCGCCGCGGGGATGGCATCGATCCGCCCGTAGCCGATATCGGTCACCGCGTCGCGGAGCCCCTCCGTGAGCACCCGCATCTCGCGCTGGACGGCGTTTCCCGCAGCGGCGCTCGTGGACGCCGGCGCCGCGTCGGTTTCGTGCGTTCGCTTCCCGTCGTGGCCGTCGTGCGACCCCTTGCAGGCTGCCACGCAGACGGCGAGCACGAGGAGGACCCGGGCCGCGCCGTGACGTCGAATGCTGCGAACGCGTCCATCGTCGTGCGTCATAGTACCTCTCGTTCGTCGCGCCGGTTTCGGGTTCATCCGCGGCTACGTGCTCAGCACAGCCCCCAATCCCGTACCATTGAATGTCGCGCTCGTGAACGTCGCACACGAACCAGCTCTTCGAACGCTCGCGCTCACACCGAGATCCACGGCTACGTCGCGTTTGCGCCCGTCAGACAGGTTCTCTGCATCCGGCGCACGACCGCCCATCTGCACGGCAACAGGATCACGGCCGGCACGTCGATCACCGAGAGGCCTACGGCTTGACCAGCCTGCCCCCGGAGCAGGTCTCGAGTGAGGCCGATCTGCGTCGCCGTCTGGGCATTCCGCTCGACGCCGGCCAGGTGATGGTCGTGACCGAGTCCTCGCACTGGGACCCCGACTGGCTCTTTACGTCCGAGCAGTACTTTCGCTGGTGCGTGCGCCGCACCCTCGACCGGGCCATCGAGGCGTTGCTGCTCGAGCCGCGCCGGGTCTTCAGCGTGGAGTGCGCGTTCTTCCCCGCGATGTACTGGCAGCGACGACCCGAGCGGCGGGCGCTGTTCCGCGAGCTCGTAAATGAGGGCCGCCTGCGCTTCACCGGTAGCGGGGTGACCACTCCCGACACGTTGCTCCCTGAAGAGGAGTGCCTGCTTCGCGACCTCCTCATCGGCCAGGAGTGGCTCCGCTCCCGCGGCATGACACAGGAGCCACGGGTCCTCTACCTGCCCGACAGCTTCGGTCACTCGCCCGGCACTCCGTCGCTTCTGGCGGCCGCCGGTGTTCCCTACGCCGCCATCTGTCGCATCGACGGCATGCGCTTTCCCGCCGCCGAATGGGAGCCGGCGACCAACTTCCCCCGGCCCGGGACCAGCGCCGCACTCCTCACCGCCGCGCAGACCGCCGACTTCATCTGGCGCGGGCCCGATGGCAGTGAGGTGCTCACCCACTGGCACGCCTACGGCTACGGGCACGGCGATCTCATCGCCAGCGGCGGATTGAGCCG
>JBDTUA010000133.1:0-12561 GCA_040007995.1 Gemmatimonadota bacterium
AGCTTCTTCGCCTCGATCATCGTGTGCATCGCGCGCGTGCTGTGGAAGCCCCACTCGCGGAGCGGGAACTGCTCCATGAGGTTGAGCATCATGAGCGCGGCGATCCCCTGCGTGGGCGCGGGGAGCTCGCTCACCGTCCAGCCGCGATAGGTCGTGCTGATCGGTGTCACCCACTCCGGTTGCAGCTCACGGAGGTCGTCGAGCGTCATCACCCCGCCCTCCTCGCGCTCCAGCCGCACGATCGCCTCGGCGACCGGGCCGGTGTAGAAGCCATCGCGCCCGTGCTGGGCGATGCGGCGCAGCGTCCGGGCCAGGTCGGGATTGCGGAAGACGTCGCCCTCCTTCGGCGCGCGTGCGCCGTCGAGCAGGAAGGTCGCCTTGGAGTACGGATTGGCGCTGAGCTTCTCGACCGCGTGGCCCCACATGCGCGCCACCTGCTCGGTGACCGGGAAGCCGGCGTCGGCATAATAGATCGCGGGGGCGAGCAGCGTCGGGAAGTCCAACGTTCCGAAGCGATCGTGCAGCGCCTGCCATCCCGAGACGGCGCCGGGGACGGTGACCGTGTGGATCCCGCGCGGCATCGACGTGAGTCCCCGGGCACGCAGCATCGCCGCGTCGAGCGCCTTGGGCGACCAGCCGGCGGCGTTGAGGCCGTGCAGTTTTCCCGTCTTCGCCTCGTAGACGATGGCGAAGAGGTCGCCGCCGATCCCGTCGCCCGATGGCTCGGTGAGCGCGATGACCGCGTTGGCGGCGATCGCGGCGTCGATCGCGTTCCCCCCCATCTCGAGCATGCGCGTGCCCGCCTTGGCCGCGAGCGGCGAACTGCTGGCGACGATGCCGAGGGTGGTGGTCACCATCGAGCGACCAACCACCGGGAGCGGTGCCCCAGCGGCGTCCTGGGCGCCGAGAGCCGCGGGCGCCGCGGACGCGATGACGGGGACGAGAGTCAGGAGAGTGGCGCGAAGGGCGCGAGGCGCGACGTGAGGCCAGGGACGGCCGATCAGGGAGGAGATCATCCAGCGACAATCGAGCGAGACGGTGCTGGCGTCAAGGAGGGGAGCACAGCTCGCGCGATGTTGGGGTCGTCGAGCGGCAACGCTGGAAAGCCGAGTACGCGTTGCGTAGCCTTCGTCGCCCGCCCTCGTGGTTCACCCTGTTTCCCGACATGTCACGCCGACCGAACCTCACGCAGCTCGCCACGCCGTCGCTACGCACGCCAGCGCTCGCGGACTTCACCGCCGAGGAGCGCCGGCTTCTCGCCAGGCTGACGACGCCGCATAAGGTGCAGCAGTACCTGCACGCGCTGCCGTACAACTGGGAGAAGACGCTGCGCACCTTCCGGGGGGCGATCGCGGTCGGTCGGGCCCACTGCCTCGAGGCGGTCTTCTTCGCCGCGGCGGTGCTCGAGCATCATGGGTATCCCCCGAGCGTGCTCGACATCGAATCGGTGGATGGTCTCGATCACGTGCTCTTCCTCTTCCAGCAGGACGGTCGCTGGGGGACGGTGGCACGCTCGCGCGACTACGGACTGCACGGGCGCCGCCCAGTCTTTTCGTCGATCACGGCGCTGGTGCGCAGCTATATGGACCCGTACGTCGATGGCTCCGGCCGGGTGAATGCGTACGGCGTTGCGCAGCTCGACCTCCTGACGCCGGCGAATTGGCGCTTCAGTACGCGCAGCGTCTGGCGGGTGGAGCGCGCGTTGATCGACATGCCGCACTATCCGCTTCTGACCGGAGAGGCGCGATATCGGCGGTCGCTGCGCCGTTACACGGCGTTCAAGGCCAGCGGCGCGCCGTTCAACGCGCGGACGATGCGAGCGCTGTACGGGGAGCAGACGCGCCACTGGTGGTAGGGGCGGATCGCCATCGTCTTGGACTCGCATAGGCGCGCCTGACCGTCGGGCTCGCCGTTTCATCGCGCCGTTTCATCGGCGGCGTCAGCGTTCCGTGAACCGGTCAGCTTGGTCGGCTGGCGCGAGTCGCGAAACTGTAACTATGTATTCCACAACGGCTTGCCCGTCGACATCGGCAAGTGGCCCCGATGGACGACCAATTGCTTCAGGGGAATGTGTCCGGCGCGATCCACGATGGATCCAACGTGTCCATTCTCCTGTGAGGCCCTGTCATGAAACTGTTTCGCCTACTTCCCGCCGTCGCGCTCGTTGCGGCCTGCAGCTCCGCCGACTCTCCCGCGACGTCTCTCCCGCTGTCCCCGCTGCAGGATGTGTCGGAGACCGCGGCGTCCGGGCAGGTCTACACGCAGTCCAATAGCGCGTCCGGAAATGAAGTACTGCTCTTCAATCGTGCCGCGGACGGCTCCTTGACCGCTGGCGGTGCCTATTGGACCGGAGGCAACGGTACCGGCGCCGGGCTAGGCAACCAGAGCTCGCTCGCCCTGACGAGCAACGGTCGCTTCCTGCTGACGATCAATGCCGGGAGCGACGAGGTATCGTCGTTCGCCGTGCGCCGGAACGGAACGCTCGATCTCATCGGGGCCTATCCGTCGGGGGGCTCGATGCCGCTCAGCGTGACGATCTCCGGGAGCACGGTGTACGTGGTCAATGGCGGCGGGAGCGGCAATATCAGCGGGTTCACGCTCTCCTCACGCGGCGTGTTGGCGCCCATCGCTGGCTCGACGCTTCCGCTCAGCAGCAGCGCCTCCGGTCCGGCGCAGATCGCCTTCTCGCCGAACGGGCGCGTCCTGGTCGTGACCGAGAAGGCGACGAATTCGCTGAGCGTCTATCGCGTGGCCGCGAACGGGAGCGCCACCGGTCCCACGGTCGTGCCGTCCAACGGCGCCACGCCGTTCGGCTTCGCCTTTCACGGCCCGGTCCTGGTCGTCTCCGAGGCGTTCGGCGGGGCCGCGGACGCCAGCGCCGCGTCGTCGTACGAATTGCACGCCAACGGGAGCCTCGAGACGATCACGGCATCAGCACCGACAACGGAGACCGCGGCGTGCTGGGTCGCGTTCTCCATCGACGGACGCTTCGCGTATACGGCGAACACCGGGAGCGGGACGATCACCGGCTACTCCGTACACAACGGCGCGCTCACCTTGCTCAACGCCGACGGTGTCACGGGTGTCTTCGGGGCAGGAAGCTCGCCGATCGACCTCGCCGTGTCGCCGGACGGGGGCTATCTCTACGCACTCGGCAGCGGGGCGCACGCCATTGCCGTCTTCGCGATCAATGCCGATGGTTCGTTGACTTCGGCGATGGGGGGCGCCTCGGGACTCGCTCCGGGGACCAACGGCCTGCTCTCGCGCTGATCCTGCCACCCTTGCCCGCGTGAAGCCGACGATTCCTCTCTCACGCGCCCTCGCGGGCACGGTTGCCATCGCGATCCTCGCCGGCCTGGTGCCGGCGGGGATCGTGCTCGACCGGCGATTGGTTGCGTCGCTCGAGGAGCGCGCGCGGAGCGATCTGGAACTCGCGCCGCGCCTGCTCGCCGACCGGAACGCCACGTACTCCGACGCGATCATGATGCACGCGAAGGAGTTCGCGCACGCTCCCGGGCTCGCCGACGCGCTGGCCGGCACGGTAGGGAGCAAGGTTGCGGAGGGGCTGTTGCGGGTGGTCGAGCGCTCGCGCCCGACCCTTGGGGACGGCATCCCGCTGGTGATCGGACGGGACGGGGCGATGTTGATCGGCCCCCGCCCCGACCAGTCGATGATCGACGGGACGCGTGAAGGGAAGATGCCGGTGAAGATGTGTACCGACGGCGAGGTGCTGCGGAGCTTCGCGCTGGCACCGGTGGTGGTGGATGGGGAGTGGATGGGGGCGGCCGGAGTGGCCTCGCCGCTCGGCGACGAACAGGCGCTCGCGCTCGCGGGGCTCACGCGTTCCGGCGTCATCATCATCTCGTCGCAGACCGACGCGATCACGGCGACCACGGTGGACACCGCGGTGGCGCGTGCGCTGCACACAAGCCTGGACGGGGTGCGCGCTTCCAGCACCGCGCAGGACGTCCTGATCGACGGGGAGCGCTACATCGCGGTGACGGCGCCGCTGGACGATGCCGGTCGCGTGCTCTTCGTCCGCCGGATGCGCGATGAGCTGGCGCTCCTGCCGAGTGTGCGACGGACGGCGGCGATATCGGCGGCGGCGGCGGTCGCTCTGGCGTTGGCGTTAGGCATGTGGCTGGCGACGCGGGTCAGCGCCCCGGTGGGACAGCTGGCGCGGGCGGCGCGGGCGCTTGGTGACGGGGAGTTCGACGCCCCGCTGCCGCAGTCGCGCCTCTCCGAGGTGGCGAGCGTCTCGGCCCGGTTCGACGAGATGCGTACCGCGCTGGCCGCACGGCTGGCGGAGCTGCGCGAGACGGCGTTGCAGCTGAAGGACCGGAATGCGCGGCTCACCGCGCTGCAGTCGGACCTCATGCAGCGCGAACGGCTGGCGGCCTCGGGGCGGCTGGTGGCGCAGCTGGCGCACGAGATCCGCAACCCGGTCGCCAACCTGCGCAACTGTCTCGAGGTGGTGCACCGCCGGGTCGAGGGAGATCCCGAGGCGCGCGAGTTCGTGGAGCTGGCGATCGACGAGTTGCTGCGCATGCACGAGCTGGCCGAGCAGATGCTCGACCTGAACCGGCCGCGCGACCAGGCGCAACGCGACTGCCTTCCGGCGCGGGTGGCGGGGGAGGTGGCGCGACTGGCCGTGGCCGGTATCCCGCGATCGACGCTCGACGTGCGGGTGAGTGGCGACCCGTCGCTGCGCGCGGCGATCGCCCCCGATGCGCTCAAGCAGGTGCTGCTCAACCTGGTGCAGAATGCCCGGGAGGCGGGGGCGCCACGTCCGGACAGCACAGCGGCGGCGGAGCCGGGCGGCGCCGCAGGGCGCGCAGCGGCAGGGGTCACGGTGGCCATCGACGTCACGCGCGTGGGAGAGACGGTACGCATCGAGGTCGGCGACAACGGTCCCGGCGTGACGCCACAGCTGCGGGAACGGATCTTCGATCCGTTCTTCTCGACCAAGTCGGCGGTGCAGGGTGTCGGCCTTGGATTGTTTGTGGCGGAGGGGCTCGTGCGCGGGATCGGAGGGCAGCTGTCGGTGACGCAGTCGTCGCTCGGCGGGGCCGCCTTCATCCTGGACCTGCCGCTGGTCCAGGAGACGGCGGACGAGCGCGAGCGTCGAGAAGTCGCTGGCCCCGCGACGTCGACGCGGCGCGACGTGGCGGAGCGCGGATGAACGCTCCAGCGGCGCGCATCCTCGTCGTCGACGACGACAAGACCTTCCGCCTCTCCACAGCCGCGTTGCTGCGCGCGGATGGCTACGATGTGGTGCTCGCCGAGGATGGTCGCTCGGCGGTCGAGTCGCTGCGGGAGCAGCGGGCCGACCTGTTGCTCGTCGATGTGCGCATGCCGGGGATCGACGGCTTGCAGCTGGTGGAGGCGTTGCGCCTCTGGGGAGACGGGACGCCGATCCTGATGATCAGCGGCTTCGGCTCGATCGAGACTGCGGTACAGGCGTTGCACCTGGGGGCCGACGACTTCCTCACCAAGCCGGTCGAGCCCTCGCTCCTGAGCGCACGGGTCGCCGACCTCATCGCGCGCCGCCCCGCCGACGCCACGCCGGCCCAGGGGGGGCTGGTGGGGAGGGCGCCGTCGATCGTCGCGCTGGCGCAGGCGATCCAGCGGGTGGCGGCGACGGAGACGACGGTCCTCATCAGCGGGGAGACGGGGGTCGGAAAGGAGCTGGCTGCCCGCGCGGTGCACGAGGCCTCACCGCGTGCTGAGGGGGTCTTTCTCGCGGTGAACTGCGGGGCGCTAAACGAGGGACTGCTGGAGAGTGAATTGTTCGGGCACGTGCGCGGCGCGTTCACCGGGGCGATTCGCGACCGGGTCGGCGTCTTCGAGGCGGCGGAGGGTGGGACGCTCTTCCTCGATGAAGTGGGTGAGATGAGTCTCGCGTTGCAACAGCGGCTCCTGCGGGTGCTGCAGGAGCGCGAGGTGACGCGGGTGGGGGCGACGCGCGCGGCGGCGGTGGATGCCCGGGTGATCGCCGCGACCAACCGAAACCTGAAGGAGATGGTCGCCGAGGGACGTTTCCGCGAGGACCTCTATTACCGGCTGGCGGTCTTCCCGCTCACGGTGCCGCCGCTTCGCGAGCGGGTCGCCGACATTCCCGTGTTGGTGGAGCACGGCTTGTCGCGGTTGCGGCGGCGACTGCCGCGTTGGGAGCGTCTGAGCTGCTCGCCGTTTGCCATGCGGGTGCTGCGCGCGTATCGCTGGCCGGGGAATGTCCGCGAGTTGTTCGCCGCGCTGGAGAGCGCCGCGCTCTACGCCGACGAGGGGCGCATCGAGGCGCAGCACCTGCCCGAAGACGTGCGGGCGGCGCTGGACGGCGACGAGCGCCGCTATCGCGCCGAGCACTCGAGAGATGATGAACGCGCGTCGATCGAGGCGGCGCTCGCGCACGCGGGAGGGATCGTCTCGCGTGCGGCGGAGGTGCTCGGAATGGGGCGCACGACGCTCTGGCGGAAGATGCGTCTGTTCGGTCTCGTCGCCGGTGCAGGACAGGACGATCGCGAGGGCGAGCGTTCCCCCGATGGGAGTCGCGAGCCCCCCAGCTAGACAGCGGCGCGGGGCGTGAGGGAGGAGGGGATCGGGGGGACTTTCGCTTTTCGACTCGGCACCCGAGATTGACGGTGCCTCCGTGGGTCCGACGTCGACGGCACGCCGGGTCCTCCATCCTCTAGCCGTCTCCGTACCGTGCCGACAGGCTCCGAGCCACCGGCCAGCGAACATCCGCTCGATTCCCACTCGCCGGCTCCTGCCGTGACGGGCGACCTCGCCCGTGACGAGACATTCCGCTCGTATGCTGCCCTCACGAGTGAGGGAATCTGGCACGTCGTCACGACGCCACCGATCCCGGTGACGCTCCCCGTCGACGTGCAGGTTCGCCTCATCTTCGACACGGGGCGATTCGCCGACTGCAACGACGCGATGGTCCGGATGTACGGACTGACCGATCGGAGTCAGCTGGCGGGGCTCGTGGTGCGCGACCTTCTCATCGACGACGAGCCCCGGAATATCGAGTACCTGGCGGCATTTGTGCGCTCGGGATATCGGCTGGACGGCTACGAGTCGGTCGAGCGGACCGCCGACGGGAGGCGGCGGATCTTCCTCAACTCGTTCGTCGGCGTGGTGCGTGACGGGATGCTGGTCGAGGTGTGGGGATCGCAGCGCGACATCACCGAGCGCAACCAGCGCGAGGTGCAGGCCCGCCAGGCGCAAGCGATGGAGGTCATCACCCGCCTGTCGGGGAGCGTGGCGCACGACTTCAACAACCTGCTGACGACGATCCTGACGTCGGTGGAGCTGCTGATCGAGCAGTTCGAGGGCGACAACCCGGCGCGCGCCGACGCGGAGGCGATCCGTCGCTCGGCGCGGCGCGGCGCCGAGCTGACGCGCCAGCTGCTCGCCCTCTCGCGACAGCAGGTCCTGACGCCGCGACCGATCGACGTGCATACGCTGGTTGATCGCATTGCCGACGACCTGCGCAACGTCTTCGCGCGCACCGCCCGGGTCGAGTTCACGTTCGGCGACGGCCCAAGCATCGCGTATGTAGACGGGGATGAGCTGGAGCAGATGCTCATGCACCTGGCGCACCACGCCGCCGACGTGATCGGGGAACGCGGCACCTTCCTGATGGATGTGCGACACGAGCGGCTCGTCGAGCCCCGGGCGGCGATGCCGGACCAGGTCGCCCCCGGTGATTACGTCACGATCGGGCTACGCCACTCGGGAATGCAGCTCCCCGCCGCCGGCGGGGCGTCGCTTCTGGAGCCGTTCGCCGGTGCGGAGATTCCGCCGTTAGGCTCCGGCCTGGCGCTGGCGACGATGTACGGCTTCGTGCGGCAGAGCGGCGGGGCCGTCGTGCTCGAAGCCGCGCCGGCCGGCGTATCGCTCACGATCTACTTCCCGGCGGCCGCGCTCCCCACCCCGGCGATGGCCGCGCACGTCGTCCGCAACTCGCCCGGGGCGCGCACCATCCTGATGGCCGAAGACGACCCGTCGGTTCGCCTGCTGATGAAGCGGGTGCTGGAGCGCGCCGGCTACACCGTTTTGCAGGCGAGCCATGGCGAGGAGGCGCTCGAGATAGCGCGCGCGTACGGCTCGACCATCGACGCTCTCGTGACCGACGTAATCATGCCGGGGATGGGGGGAGGCGAACTCTCCCGCCGCCTGCGCCTGGAACGCCCCAACATCCGCGTCCTGCACGTCTCCGGCTATACCGCCGGTGCGCTGCGCCAGCAGGACGTCATCGACGCCGCCGAAGCCTTCCTGCAGAAGCCCTTCACACCGCATACGCTGCTGGTGAAGGTGCAGGAAGTATTGGGCTAGAAGTCGAGAAGACGAGTGCTCGCCTCTCGTCTTCTCGTCTTCTCCAAACTCCCAACTGCTACTGTATCGTCTGCACTTTGAGGCCCGCGAGCGCACTCACGATGAGCAGCGCCCACTGCGGGCCTTTGTAACCCTCGGCGCCGTCGTCGTAGGATTCTGCCAGCGAGTGGGCGCCGTGCCCGATGCCACCGCCATCGATCGTGATCGCGGCGATGCCCAGACTCATCGGGAGGTTTGCGTCGGTGCTCGAGGCGCCGGTGGGCGCGGTGAAGCCGAGCGACTGGCCCGCCGAGAGCGCCGTGCGGGCGATGAACGAGGTGTCGTTGACCGCTGCGGCGGGGCGGATTCCCATATCGGTGATCCGGAGCGCGACGGTGTCACGGGCGTTCGGCCAGCGCGCATTCTCCTCGCGCAGCGCTGCCTGCAGCGCCGCCTGGAACTGCGCGTCGACCTTCGCGAGTTCGTCCGGTGATTCCGAGCGCATGTCCACCTCCATCGAGCCCAGCGGGGAGATGGTGTTGACCGAGGTGCCGCCCGTGATCTTGCCGACGTTGAACGTCGTCTTGGGCGATGCCGGCACCTGGAACTCGGAAATCCGGGCGATCGCGCGTCCGAGGGCGTGGATGGGGTTGGCCATACCGAAGGCGCCGTAGCTGTGCCCGCCGGGCCCGTGATACTCCACGAGGTAGCGGTGGCTGCCCACGGCGCCGGTCGTGAGTCCGAGTCCGGTTCCGTCGACCGAGATGAAGAAGTCGATCTTCATGGGCGGTTTGCGAAAGAGGTAGCGCATGCCGCGCAGGTTGCCCGGTCCCTCCTCGCCGACGTTGGCGATGAACAGGATCGTCCCCGGCGTCTCCACCTTCGCGTTCTGCATGGCGCGCGCGACGGCCAGCACGGTTGCGAGCCCGCGACAGTCGTCGCCGATGCCCGGCGCCGTCATCTTCGTCCCCTCTTTCTTCACGTCGACGGCCGTCCCTTCCGGAAAGACGGTGTCGAGATGGCCGGCGATCGCCACGGTGGGACCTCGCCCGGTCCCCTTCCGCTGGGCGATCACGTTGCCGATCGAGTCGATCGTCACCGGCAGCCCTAACGCTTCAAAACGTCGCTTCATCTCGGCGGCGCGTGCTTCTTCCATGAACGGCGGTGCCGGGATCTCGCAGATCGACGCCTGCTGTTCCAGCGTCCAGGCGTTGTCGCGCTGGATGGCCGCGAGGGCCGACTTCACCGCAGGGTGCTCACGCGGAATCGCGACCGACCCCTGCGCCTCCCCCTGCGCGGGGAGCAATGCGAGCGCGCTCGCCAGCAGCGTGCCTACGGAGAAGCGCGCGCGGCGCGCGGCGACGTTCGCGGTCGATTGGAAGTTCACTGGCGTGGAGGGCGAAGGTGAAGGACGTCGCACGGGCGCGAGCGGCTCGATGCACGCCGATGCGAACCAATGCGAACCGATGCATCCCGATGCATCCCGATGCGACGCGATGTCCTATCGATTTCCAGCCGGGATCGCCCCGTAGATGCGCGCCGCGAGGGCGTCGTACAGTGCCGTCGTGATCTTCCCGGGCGTCCCGTCCGCCACCGCCACGCCGTCGATCGAAACGACCGGCATCACGTCGGTCGTCGTCCCCGTGAGGAAGCACTCCTGCAGCTGCGGGACGTGGTGGATGTGGAACGGCGTCTCGTTCACCGGGATCGCGAGTTCGCGCGCCAGATCGAGCACGACGTCGCGGGTGATCCCCGCGAGGATCAGGTTGCTCGAGGGATACGTGCGCAGTTCACCGTCGATCACGCCGAAGATGTTCGTGTGCGAGCCCTCGGTGACCGCGCTCTCCCGCACGAAGATCGCCTCGAAGACACCATGGTCGACCGCATGCTGCTTCGCCATCACGGCTGCCAGCAGGTTCACCGTCTTGATGTCGCATCGCGACCAGCGGATGTCGGGGTAGGTGACGACCGCCACGCCAGTCGCCCGCTTGTCATGCGGGAGGGTGAAGCGCTGTGCCGAAAGGAAGACGGTGCACGGCGTCCCGGCGGGAGGAAAGTGGTGCGTGCGCGGAGCAGCGCCCCTGGTGATCTGCAGGTAGATCGTCCCCTCACCCGATGTGAGGTCGTTGCGCTTCAGCAACTCGAGCGACACCGCCTCGATCTGGTCCAGCGAGAGCGAAAGATCGAGACGCAACTCCCGCAGTCCACGCGCCAGGCGCTTCATGTGACCGGCCGACTCGAAGAGCCGCCCGTCGACCGCGCGCGTGACTTCGTACACCCCGTCGCCGAAGAAAAAACCGCGCTCATCGACCGAGAGCCTGGCTTCGCTGCGCGGGAGATATTCCCCGTTGAGATAGACTACGCTGGACATGTCTTCCCCTGTCGCTGAGCGACCCGTGCGCGCGCCGCGCGCGTCACGGGTGGGTTTCTACGTAGACGCGAGCGTCAAGTCAAGTCGGGGCAGCACCGTGCCATCGCGGTGTCGGGCGGTGCACCGCCAACCGTCCCGGTTGCCCCGTTGCCTGGCGTGAACCAGGCGCCTAGGCGCCGAGCACCGAATGTGTCGTCCACTGCACGAGCCCGATGCCGGCGCTGCGCACCGCATCGAGCTCGGCGTCGTCGTGCGGATTGCGCGCCACCAGCTCGAGGCCACGTTCCCGCGCGAATTCTCCCAGGGCGACGAGCGACCGAAAGACGTCGGGGACGCTGCCCGCCCCCCGCAGCATCTCCGGCGCGAGCCGAAGATATGCCGGAAGCGTCGCCGCCAGAAGCTCCAGCTGGGTGGGAGTCCAGCCACCGGAAATCTCGACCATCGAGAGCACGCCAAGCTCGCGCGTGTACTGCGTCGCCGCCCGCACGCGCCCAGCGTCGAACGAGGCGCTCGTCTCGGGCAGGACCAGCACGCAGCGGGACGACGAGACGGCGAGCGTGCGAAGCACCGGCACCACCAGCCACTCGAACTCGCGCTCCTCGAGGAGCTCGGCGTAGATCGCGTACGCAGAGAGCACCAGCTGGCCCCGACGCTCGTTGAGGCGAGCGCGTTCGCTGCGATCGCCGGGGACCGGCAACAGCCAGAGCGATTCTCGCGAGACGAGCAGACGCGAAGTGTGGGGCGACGAAGCGGACCACACGCGAGGCATCGCTAGGCGGCGACGGCGGAGCACACGCACCACGCGAGCTGATCCAAGGGAAGGTGTCGTCCCACGACGCGGTCGACGTTCAGCGATGAGGCCGTCTGTCCGTCCAGGATCTGCTGCTCCGGCGCGAGCGCGACGACCCGCATGCCGAGTTGCAGGGCGCGGATGTCGTCGGTCAACGAGCTTGCCTGCGCCGGGTCACACCCCTCGGCGAAACCCACCACCACCACGTCGTAGTGCAGGTGCCTGACGAGCGCGCGCGCATCGTCAATGCGTTCGACGCAGTCGACCAGGCAACCGCGGAAAGTGAGGTAGTTGCTCAGTGAAAAGAGCAGCGCGCGCTCCTCATCGGTGATGAGGATGCGGAGGAGGTCGGTGGGCACGAGACGCCTTGGTTTCTGAGTCGGGATGACCTTGACCCAAGGCAAGGTGCGCGCCATGATTCGTGACGTAGCTCACAGATCGCAAGTGCCCGTCGATCAACACCTTACGTGAACGGCCGGTGCGAACATGCACCGCCGGATTCCGAGTGGTGGATTGCCTGTCTGGACCGTGGAATCGCTGCCGACGCTTAGGTGCCGAGCATGCGACGCACCAGCTGTTGGAAACCGGCGTCCACCTGGTCGCCCGTGCGCGCCGACGTGCGAAGCATCGGGATGCCGGTCGGCCCGTTGGCCTCTACGAACGCGTCGTCAAGCGCCCACTGCTCGCCGAGGTCGCTCTTGTTCAGGAGGAGGAGCGAGGGGACATGGCCCACGTTCTCCTCGGCGAGCGCGCGCAGCGACCTGGTCGTCAGCAACGTCTCGGGGCGCGTGCCGTCGGCGACGTAGATCAGCCCGGAGGCACCGCGCAGATACGAGAGGCGCACCCGCTGGAACTCGTCCTCGCCCTGCAGGTCCCAGAGGAGGAGCGATACCGTCGTCTCCCCAATCTCGACGAGCTTGCGGTCGATCTTCACGCCGATCGTCGCCTGGTACTTCTCGGAGAAGACCGATTCCACGAATCGCTTGACGAGGCTCGTCTTCCCGACGGCGGTGGCGCCGAGCATGCAGACTTTGCGCTGGACGACGGGCATGGCAACGAGACGGGGGACGGGGGACGGGGG
>JBDTUA010000134.1:0-12428 GCA_040007995.1 Gemmatimonadota bacterium
GTATCGTGAGCTCGCCGACAACACTGCCGCAGTGGTCGTGCCGGCGAGCGCGCGCGCGATGACGCGCGGCATATCGACGAAACGGATCGTCGAGTGGCTCTCCGCTCCCGGTGGCGAGTTCGGTGCACATCCCACGGCGGGGCGTGACACGGTGTTGCTTGCCAGCCTCGAAGAGGCAGTGCAGGGGCTGACGAAGCGCTACGGTGCCGACATGGAGGGGTGGAAGTGGGGGCGCTATCACCATGTGGTGCTGAAGCACCCAATGAGCGCGGCCCTCAACGATGAGCTCCGTCAGAAGTTCGAGGTGGGGCCGTGGCCGCGCGGCGGCGACGGCAATACGCCTGGTGCGACGGGAGGTGGGGAGAACCAGACGGCGGGGGCATCGTTTCGCCTGATCGTCGAGGCCGGGGACTGGGACGGTGCTGTGGGGACGAATACGCCCGGTCAGTCGGGAGACGTGTCGAGTCCCCATTATCGCGATCTCTTCGAGCTGTGGAAGGACGATCGCTACTTCCCCGTGAAGTACACGCGGCCAGCAGTGGAGTCGGTAACCAGGGCGCGCACTACCATGGTGCCGGGACAGCGGTGACGCGTGATGGGTGCGCCGGTTAGGGCTCTCAGTCGGGGTGTCAGAAGTATGTCACGTGCTCGTGCGCACGGAGTCGCGGCGCGCCGTCACCCGCAACGGCCGCTCCGCACTTCCCCCGGCTGCCCACGTCCCCGGCCCCACGAGCGATACCGGTACACACCATAGCTTCCCGCGATGAAGCACCAGTGCACGCTCCCCGCTCGCGCCTTCTCGCTGATCGTAGGCACCATCCGCCGTCGCCTCGATCTATCGGTGCAGATGTGCGACGCGAGGAGCGTGGTAGGGCTTGGTGCGGAGGTGGAACGCCTCGCGCACTGGCACCGGGTGCTTGGGTTCGTCGCGACGGATCCCCTGGCAGACCTGCTGCCGACCATTCCTGGCGGGCGGAGTGCGATAGCGGAGTGGACCGCAGCCGCGGGGCTACTCGAAGTGGCGAACGTGCTCGCCCGCCTACATTCGGCGAACATCCCGGCGATTCCACTCAAGGGGCCACTGCTCGGCGTCCGACTCCACGGAAACACGACGGTCCGAAGCGCCCACGACACGGACCTGCTCGTTCCCCTCGAGCGCATCGATGATGCGATCGCGGCACTGGCGCCGGAGTACTGTCCGGTGGGGTGGTCGCGCCGAACTCGACAGAGCTGTGAGCATCACGAACGGTTGCGGTCGCTCACAACGGGACGTCCGGTCGAGTTGCACTGGCAGCTGCTCAATCCGCAGACGGGGTGCCGGATCGGACACGGCGACGCATGGGTCGACGCGCGCCCGCTCGTCGTGGCAGGCATTCCGCACTTGGGCCTCGCGACGTCGGTCGAGGCGGTCTTTGTCGCCGTCCATGCGGCGCACCACTTCGGCTATCGGCTCCATTGGCTCGCCGACGTCGCCGCACTAACACAGCGGCTCGACGAAAACGAGTGGCGCGTGGCACTGGAGCTCGCCACACGCTGGCGCGTCCGGCGAGCGATGCTGACCGGGATCGATGCCGCCGCACGCGTCATTGGGATGCCGCTTCCGGCGGTGCTGGCCGACGCGGTGCGTCGGGGCTCAGCGCATGGAGTGGCGGAGTTCATCGCCTCGCGCCTTGCCGATGGCTTCACTGCCGTACTGCCGACATTCCGCCAGTGGCCACACCGCTTGAATTTGCTCGATGACTGGCACACGCGCCTTCGCGTGACGACGCTTCTCGCGTTCACCTTGATCCCCGAGGATCGCGCGGCGACGCGGCTGCCCGCCTGGGCCGATCCGCTCACGGCTGCCTTGCGACCGCTGCTCGCGATGCGGAGGGCATGGGACGCGCCGAGGCCGTGATTGCGTGCTCGCGAGCAGCGGCGATGGACGAAGACGCTGCGTGCAGCTCTTCACGAGCGGTGCTCAGATTCGGGCGAGGGCTGCTGCCGCGAAAGGCCGACGTCTACTCCTCCAGAGCGATGTGGCACCAAGCGCACGAACGTACTCTGGTCGATCGTCAGGCGTATGCTCAACAAGCATGCGCGCACGCGCGGCGAGCCTACTGCCCTCACCTAGTCGATACGGAGTCACGATATGGATGAGATGAGAATCACGAGATCGGACGTCGACGCGATGGCTGTACCGGTCGAGCAATCAGCAACGAGGCGCCGCGCGTGGACCATACCAACCGTCAGTGCCACGAGTGTACAGCGGACGACGAAGATTTTCTATTTCTTCGAGAGTAGCGCCAGTTTTGGTCCCTCCTGAGGGTGCGGTCTCTCCTGACACAGCAGGAGGACGGTTGGCCGAATGTGGCCCTGGCTCGGGGGTTCGTAGTGCGCGTGGCCAACCGACCTGAGACCGCACGAGCGATTTGTGTGTGTTAGGCACGGGTGAAGAGCTGATGACGGCGAGACATGCGTGGCGGCGTGCGAACTCGCGCACGACGACCATCGCCGACATCCGCCGTCCGAACGCCAAGGAGCATACGCAGTGATGAAGAATCGAAGTACGGCGTCAGACTTCGACGCGGCGACTAAGCAGGCCCAGCCGTCCGCCACGATTCGTCGCCCGTGGATCGCCCCTACCGTGGCACCGGCCCGCGTGCGGGAGTCAACGACGAAGATCTTCAGCTTTTTTGAATCTTTTTCTTCGGTCGGTCCATCATGAGGCAGCGCCGCATGGGGAGGGACGTGCGAACTGAACGCGATAGCACGATCGTTCCCTCGGCGACTACTACCGTCGATCGCAGCTATCTCGTGGGGACGCGCAGTACTCCGGCGAGATGCCCGGCGTCGCGCCAATGAGCCGACGACGCCGGCCCGACGAAACGACGTCAGTGGCCGCGACTACTATATGAGCATTGCATACAACCCATCCATCGCATGGCAGCGCGCCGACGGCGTGATCGAGTGCGTGGCCGAGGACGAGGCCAGCCTGCTGGTGCGTGACACGTGGGAAAGCGTAGCGCTGGATGAGGTAACGCACATCGTCTGGGACTTCTTAAGGACTCCGCAGACGATCGAGGAGCTGGTCGCGTGGCTCGTGCTCGAGTTCGATGTCACGCCGGAGCAGTGCCGCAGCGATCTGGAACCGGCGATGGCGTCTCTGCGCCAGGCAGGAGCGCTCGTCGGACTGCCACTGCATCGGTCGGCGGTGGTCGGCAACGCAGCGGTCAGCGCTGACGAGCAGGAAGTTTCGTGCTGGTCGAGGTGATGGTCGATCCGACGTCGTCGAGTGTCCGTTCCGTGCCTGTTACGGCGTCCGCCCGGGGCCAGGGCGAGGGGCGGCCGAGCAGCTGGTCGAGTGCCCGCACGTCGTCGGCCAACGCCGACCGCAGGTGCAGTGCGTCGTTGGTTCGCACCACCTTTTCGAGGCTCAGCGGCCAGCGTAGCGCACGCGCGTGCGGGAGCGGCGGCGAAGGAGTTTCGGCGAGTCCAAGGTACGTCGCTAGAGTAGACCAGGCGCCGATCGGGTCGGCCACAACCTCCTCCAGAATGAGCACCAGGACCTGCTGCCGTGGAAAGTGTTGGTACCAGCGCGTCAGTTGTTCGGCGTATCGGCTGCCCAATGCGTAGCCATAGTGCAGATGGGCGAAGCTGACCGCGCGCTCGTCGCTCGCGAGGCGCCGCGTGGCATCGCCGAGTCGGCTGCTCTCCGCGGCCAGCGCCGCGCCGAAGGGGAGGAATTCCGCCCCACGATTCCAGGCGCTGAGCCAATGCGAGTAGGCACGGACGACGGGATCTCGCAGCACGACAACGACGCGCGCGTCGCTCGTCGTCAGCCGGGCGCGCCGCGCAACGTCGGGGTGAGCGAAGTAGTACGGCGCCAGGTCCGTCACGAATCGCGACTGCTCACGCTCGATGGTGAGCTCACTGCTCAAGCACTCCAGCAGTCGTTCACGCGAGAGGGGCCACTCGGTCACGAGGAGACTCGGGCTCTTGCGGGGAGCGGGAGCCACCAACGGGTCCGCCGCCAGCCACTCGGCCACGGAACTGACGCCGCCTCGGTGGGCGCCGATGAGAAGGAGTGGTGTCGCCGCCGCGCCCTGCCGAGCGGTACGCGTCGGAGGCATTGCGTGCGATGCGGCGACCGGCAATGAACACGTGGTGCTCGAAGTGGTGCTCGAAGTGGTGCTCGAAGTGGTGCTCGAAGTGGTGCGCGAACCAGACGGCGCGGGATAGCCGAAGTGCGCGAGCCACGGTGCCAGGCGATCCAGTTGCGCAGGAGTCAGCGCCCGTTCGCCTGATCGCCACGCCTCACCTCGCGCGGTGTCGATCGCGCCGAGCGCATCGGCCTTGTAGGGATCTTCCCATCGCCGGAACGTGGACGACGGACCGGGGGCCAACTGCTGCGGCTCGAACGCCAACCCGAGCCACTCCATCAAGTCTGCCAACGACTTTCGCGGCTCCTGCACGAGGGCCTCGAAACGCACAAGTCGTACCTGGTCGGGGAATTCCAAGAGCCACTTGTCGGCGAGGCGTGCACAGGAGACCCAGTGGTCCACCAGGTTATCGGCCGTGTCCATGGCCGCGTCTGCTCGCCGACGCGACTGCACGACCGATCGTCCATCGCGCACGATCATCGCGATGCGGGCGCCGGGTACGCCGGAAAGAATGCGGTCGACCATCTCGATGTGCTGGGGCGTCTTCTCCCCGGCGATCGGCTTGCCGACACGCTCCGCCCAGAGCTCCAGCAGCGTCAGCAGCAACGCCTCAGGCGTACAGGGATGGCGCCGCATGCGTTGCAGGATCTGCGATGGCTCGAAGTGCAGGTCGCGCAGGCGGTATGAGGCGTGCTGCCACGCTGCAATCAGGAGTTGCTCGTGCGTGGGACCGAGGGGCCAGCCCCAGCGATCCTTTGCCAGTGTCGTCAGCAGGTGCGTTTCCGGCATCATCGTCACGTGGGAATGCCGGTCGAGGAGCACGGTGAGTAGCGACGTCCCCGAGCGCTGGCAACCGACGACGAAGGGCACGACAGGAAGGGACACGGTGGGTTCGGCAGGGGATGGGGCAGCGCGGTACCGCAACTTGGACCTGTGCAGCGTGAATGCAATGACCAGTTGGAGCTGACCTATATGCGACTTCAGTACCTGCGCTCGCTTCCCGCGACTTGGCGCGCCCACGGTCTGAGCTTTTCCCAGCTTGTCGAATCGGACGCGGACGTCCGGTTCGCCTTTCGCGCGGCTCCGCTGCGTCTCGACGTGCCGACACGGGAGCACCGCGACCGCGATGCGCGACCGGGCGATTGGCTCCTGCGTCTCGCACCGGATCAGCGTCTGCGAGCGACCGGAGGACGCCTGATCACGGTGGACGTCGCCCCAGACGTCGACGAACGCGAACTCGTGCGCTGGGTCATTGGTGCGACCACGACGGCGATTCTCTATCAGCGCCGCCTCGTCCCGTTGCACGCGAGCGCCGTGGTGATCGACGGGTCGCTCGTCGCCTTCCTGGCTCCAAGCAACGTCGGCAAGTCGTCGCTCGCCGCGGCGTGCGTGGCCGAAGGCGCGGTCGCATTTGCCGACGATACCCTTGCGGTGCACAGGGGTGACGGCGTGGTACCCGCCTCCCCACCCGGCTGGACGCAGTTGCGCGTTCCCGCTGCGACGTGGACTTCACTCGATCCGACGGCATTTCGCGTCCTCCGGGAGGAGAGCGACGGCACTCGCATTGTACACTCGGCGCCCCCCGTCGCCGATGATGCGTTGCCGCTGGCGGCGCTCTTCCTCCTGCAGATCGGCGACCGTCTCGAGGTGGAGCGTCTCACGCCGTTCGACCTGTTGACTCGGTTACGTGGATTGCTCTCTCGCCCGTCGCTCTCACGCCCGTTAGGCGTGGAGACCGGAGTCTTCAGTAGTCTCGGCCAAATCGCCGCACAGGTACCGGCGTGGCGCATCATGCGCCCCGCGGGCGAAGCGAGTCTTCCTGCCGTGTCCGCGATTGTTCGTCGCTCCCTGCATATGCACGCGCACGATGCTCCCACACCCGGACTTCAGTGATATGGCTGCTACCCTCATCGATACCACGCGCGTCTCCCGAACCCCCGACCAGCCGTGGTGCGACCTCGGCAACGAAGTGGTGGTCCTGCGAGTGCAGGACAGCACCTACTATCGATTCGAAGATTCGGCGCGAGCGATCTGGCTCCTGCTCGACGAACCGCGCCGCGTGGATGAACTCACATCGGTGCTCGCATCCGAGTATGAGGACGCGGGACGATCGATGGTAGGCGACGTCACCGCGTTTCTGACCCGGTGCGCGGACCTCGGCCTGGTCAGCCACGATGCGACCGACGGCTGAACAGGTGGGGAAGGCGGTTGCGGCGGGCGAAGCCGCCTTCTGGCTCGCGACGGCGACGGTGGCGCTGTGGGCGTTCCCGTTACGGCGCCTCTTCCGATCGCTCCCCCACGCCAGCAGTGCGCCCTCGCTGCGAGGCGCCCAACTGGCGACGTTCGCACGCAGCCGGGACGCTGTTGCAGCGATGATATCCATCCTCCCTCCCCGGCCACGTTGCCTCCCCGCCGCCCTTGCGGGAGTGCTGATGTGCCGGGTACGCGGGGTCAGGGTGTCGGTCGCGCTCAGCGTGACAAACCGCGGAGGGTTTGGCGCGCACGCCGTCATGACGTATGGATCCGAGGACGAGCTGTCGCTGTCGTGCCCCGATGGCCGGACGCATCTCGGCCGCCTGATGCTGCGTCTGTAGGGTGGACACCTTGGTCGCGGTGCTGGGAGGGGGAAGGCTCCTCTCCGAAGAGTGTACCCTGATGCTCGACGCGGTGTGGCCGACTGCGATGCGCGTAGATGCGCGCTTTGCCGGCGAGGGGATCGTGCTGGCCGCTTCGCGAACCGTGCGCACCAGCCTAACGATCGGGATGCCGATGGTGCATGGCGTGGGGGCGACACGGACCGTGCGCCGTTTCGACTGGCCCACGCTGGGTGACGACGCGCCCCGTCGAGCGGTCGCGAATGACCGGCACGAGCGCCCCGCGGTGAATGATCCGATGTCGATGACATGGGACAGCGAGAGCCGCACCTTGGTCGTCGTACGCGACGCGATGGGGGAGAGCGCCGTGTGGTACGCGAGTGACGCGGGGCGGCTGGCGGTCGCCACGCATCCGGCGGCGCTTCGCACGGTCGCATGGGTCTCGAATGCGCCCGACCCGCTGGCCGTAAGCACCCGCGCTGCGCGACTTCCGCTGGCTGCCGACGAGACGTGCTGGCGAGACATCCGGCGTCTGCCGCCGGGGCATCTGCTCGTGGCGCGCGACGGCGGGATCACGATCAGCCGGTGGTTCGACCTTCGCGCCGACGGCTCGTTAGGATCCACCAGCGACGCGGAGTGGCTGCGACGTGTGCGTACCGCGCTCGAGCGCGCGGTAGCAAGACGGATCCCGGTCGCCGGAACGCTGGGCGCGCAGCTGTCCGGCGGGCTCGACTCCACGGCTGTGTCGCTGCTGGCGTCGCGCGCACTGGTCGCGGACCGGCGGACGCTGTATACGTTCAGCCATGTCCCGCCGATCCGTTGGCATCCGCCGCAACCCGGCGACGAGACCCCCTTTGTTCGCGCCGCGCTCGACATGATGCCGGGTGCCATCGCCTACCTGGCAACCGGCGAACGGGGGGCTGTGACCACTGGTCGGGATGACCCGTCGCTCGCACATGACGCCGAGGTGCGGGATGCCGCACGCGCGGCGCAGGTCACGACGATGCTGTCGGGTTGGGGCGGCGACGAGGGCATCAGCTACAACGGAGACGGCTACCTCACCGAGGCGCTCCTGCGTGGGAGATTATTCTGGGTCTTGCGATGGTGCCGACGGTTTGGGGGTGGCACGCATCTTGGCATGCTCGCGACCCTGTATCACAAGGTGATTGAGCCGCAGCGCGGCACCGCATTGCGCGGCACTCGCCTCGGTGCCATGGATGCGGTCGCGCTCACGACACTGCTGGGTGGTCTCCCGAAGGACATGGCGCAGGAACTCCGCCAACGCGCTGCGGCATCTCGACAGCTGCGCAGCGCAATTTCCGCACGTCGAAACCAGTACCGGCTCCTGCACAGTGCCCACCTCGGCGTCCGAACCGATGATGATGCCTCGTGGAGCGTCCCGGCGGGCTTTGTCTTTCGCTATCCCCTGCTGGACCCCGAGCTGCTGGGCGTGGTACTCGCGGCGCCCTCCGCACTGTGCCTGCGCAGCGGTCGCACTCGTGGCGTGCTGCGGGGCGCCATGGAGGGGACGTTCCCTCCAGCGATCGCGGAGCGACACGGAAAGTTCGTACCGTATCCCGGGCGCCCGGTCTTCGTGACGGAGCGGTAGTCCGCACGCTCGTGCGCACGCACGCGAGTGCCGGGACGATCCGCGAGGCGCGCGGTCCCCGGAGCACGCCTCCGATGACAAGGCGAACGGCCGACCGCCGCCATGGTGCGAAGCGTCGCCGCCCGCGTTCACCCGAAACGGCTACTTTGCTGACGAGGCTGGAATCACCGACCGATCCCGTCCACGTACACCGAATCAGGAGTCAGGGTGTCATGAAGAAGATCCCGCCGCAGGTCGCCGCCTTTCGGCTTGCGCTGTGCGTCCTCGCGCTGTCTGCGTGCACGGGCGAGCCGCGGAACGATTCCCCGCGGATCGACGCCCCGCCAGTCGAAGCGGCACTCGCGGCCGGCGAGGGATTTCTCCCGGTGCCCGACGGCCGGATCTGGTACCGCGAGGTCGGCAGCGGGACCGGGACGCCGGTGATCCTTCTCCACGGCGGTCCCGGCGTCAACAGCTACTACCTCAAGGTGTTCGAGCAGCTCGGCGACGACCGCAAGGTTATTCGCTACGATCAGTTAGGTAGCGGCAAGTCGGGCCCCTTCACCGACACTACGAAGATGACGGTCGCGCACTTCGTGGCCGAGCTGGATTCACTCCGTGCGCATCTCGGGTACGACAAGGTCTACATCCTCGGCCATTCCTGGGGGACGATGCTCGGCTTCGAGTATTATCGTGCCCATCCGGAGCATGTCGCCGGCTTGATCCTCGGGAGTCCGTGTCTCGACGCGGCCGCCTGGGGAGAAGCCGGACACCGCCGACTGGCGGCCTTGCCGGACTCGAGCCGAGCGGCTGCCGCCGAGGCGGAGCGGTCGGGCAACTTCGACACCCGCGGGTTCCAGGTGGCGAACGCGCAGTACAGCGCGCTGTATGTGACGCGGAACCCACCGCCCAACCCAGCCGATGCTGACAGCACCGAGGCCGGCATCAACGCGGTTGTCTACAACTACATGTGGGGCCCGGCGGAGTTTGCGCCCCGGGGAACGCTCAAGACGTTCGACATGACGCCGTATCTCCCGGACGTGAAGGTGCCAACGCTGTTCACGGTCGGCGCGTACGATGAGGCGGATACCGCCGTCGTTAGGCGTCAGGCGGCCATGGTGCCGGGAGCGCAGTACGCGGTCATCGCGGGGGCGGCGCATATGACGCCATGGGATGCGCCCGGGCAGAGCGTGCGGGTGGCGCGGGATTTTCTGCGGGGGGTGGAGCGGGGAGGGAAGCGGTGAGGGGCGAGGCCGGCGAGCGACACATCCGCTAGCTGCACTGGTGCCATGTTTGCCGATCCACGGGCATCAGGTTCAGTACCTCAGACAGCCCACTGGCACCGATGTCCATCTGGAACCCTCTCGTCCCACGCGTAGCTTCTCTCGCTCTCCTCCCCCCCGCACATGACCCGACTTCGACTGCTGGGCGTCGCCCTGTTGAGCGCCGCCGCCGCCCGCACCACCCCTGCCGCCGCGCAGACCGTCGCCCAGGCCGACAGCGCCGCCAAGGCCGCGACTCGCTCCGGGGGCCTCCCGCTCATCACCACGCGCACCCTCAAGTTCTCCACGACCGAAGGGACGTGGCTCTCACTCGACGTCGACCCGGACGGTACGACGATCGTCTTCGAGCTGCTCGGCGACCTCTACACGCTGCCGATCGGCGGCGGTGCGGCGACACGCATCACGAGTGGCCCGGGCTACGACACCCAGCCTCGCTACTCGCCGGACGGGCGCCGCATCGTCTTCCTCAGCGATCGGAACGGCTCTGAGAATCTCTGGCTCGCCAACGCCGATGGCACGCAGCCACGCGCGCTCAGCAAGGCGGAGCGCACCAACTTCGTGTCGCCCACCTGGGCTCCCGACGGCTCCTACGTACTGGTGACCCGCGCGGGGCAGCTGTGGCTGCATCACGTCGATGGCGGGAGCGGCGTACAGGTCACGGGTCTGCGTCCGCCTAACGCGCCGACGACGGGGCCGGCCGTTCCCGCGTTTCCCGCGCTGCTCGGCGCGGCGTTCTCCGACAACCCGCGGTATGTCTGGGTGAATGCGAACGGCAACCTCGGTGGTGCGTTCCAGGGTGAAGTGGTTGCGGATCCGGCGGCGGCGATGGGGGAGGACGAGGCGCACGGACCGCGGAGTTCGGCGCGGCGCATCGGCACCTACCAGATCGGCCTCTTCGACCGGGAGCAGGGACGCACGGCGGTGCGCACCAATGAGTCCGAAGGGGCGTTTCGCCCGATGCCGAGCCCCGATGGGCGATGGCTGGTGTACGCCACGCGGCATGACGCGCGCGAGGGGCTCAAGTTGCTCGACCTGCAGAGCGGGGAGGAGCGTTGGCTGGTGATGGACGTGCAGCGTGATGCCAGCCAGGGGGGGGCCGATCGCGACGTGTACCCGGGGTCGGCCTTCACGCCGGACTCGCGCGCACTGATCACGGCCTACAACGGAAAGATCTGGCGCATCGCCGTCCCAGGGGGCGAGGTCACGCCGATCCCGTTCACGGCGGAGGTGGAACAACAACTCGGGCCACTCGCGCGCTTCGACTATCCCATCAACGACTCGACGCTGGTCGTGGGCCAGGTGCGCGGCGCGCGTCCCTCTCCCGATGGCACGCGCGTGACGTTCGCCGCGCTCGACCGGCTCTACGTGGCCGACCTGCCGCCCGGCCGAGGCGGGCCGGGGCGACCGGCGGCGCAGGGAGGCGCAGCGGCCACCGGCGCTACGCCGACGATCACCGATGCCCGCCGCCTAACGACCTCCGACGTGGTCGAACACGCCCCCGTCTGGTCGCCGGACGGGCGCTGGGTCGCCTACGTGACGTGGAGCGACTCGAGCGGTGGCGACATTTATCGCACGAGGGCCGATGGCGCCGGCGCACCTGAGCGCCTCACCACACGCTCTGCATTCTACGACAAGATCAGCTGGTCGCCGGACGGCAGCCGACTGTTGGCCGTACGTGGCTCGAAGACACATCGCCTCAAGACGCTCGAGGACTTCGGGGACCACGGCCCCACGGCGGAGCTGGAGATCATCTGGATCCCCTCGTCAGGCGGCGACGCGCGCAGCGTCGCATGGCTCGGCTCCGGCGCGACCGAACAGGGGCGCAACGTCCCGCACTTCGGCCCCGACAGCACGCGCCTGTACGTCTGGGCCGATGCCGACGGCCTCGTCTCGATGCGCTTCGACGGCACCGACCGTCGCACCGTCGTCCGCGTGACTGGCCTCCCCGCGCCCATGGGCCCGGGGTCGCCGTCGACCCCGGACGAAGTCGTGCTCTCGCCCGACGGCACCAAGGCGCTCGTGCGCGCCAACCGCAACGTCTTCCTGATCACCGTGCCTCCGGTGGGAGGTGTGGCGCCGACGGTCGCGATCACCGCCACCTCGGTCGTCCCCACGGCGCGCCTTTCTCGTGTTGGGGGGGACTTCGTGGGCTGGAGCAACGACGGCCGCACCGCCTTCTATTCCATCGGTCGCAGCATCATGCGCTACGACCTGGCACGGGCCGATTCGCTGGTGCGCGACTCCGTGAGCCGCGCCGAGCAGCTCGCGGCGTCCGGCGCGGCGGCTCCTGGTGCGCCAGGCGCGGCTCCCCGCCCTGACTCGTCGCGCGTCACGGTCCCCGCCTATGAACCGTCGCGCGTGGACGTGCAGATCGTCGCCCGCAAGGATAAGCCATCCGGTGTGGTGGCACTGCGTGGCGCTCGCCTCATCACGATGAAGGGGAACGAGGTGATCGCCAACGGCGACGTCGTCATCCGCGACAACCGGATCGTCGGGGTCGGACCGCGGGGGGGCGTGCCGATTCCGCCAGGTGCACGCATCATCGACGTCTCGGGCAGGACCATCATGCCCGGCCTGGTCGACATCCACGCCCACACGTGGATGGCATGGGGAGTGCATCGGCAGCAGGTCTCGCAGCTCCTCGCGCAGCTCGCCTACGGCGTGACCACACAGCGCGACCCGCAGACCTCGAGTGAGGACATCGTCACGTATGCGGACCTCATGGAGACTGGGGCGCTGATCGGTCCTCGGCTCTACTCCACCGGACCGGGCATCTTCAGCGCCGACAACATCAAGAGCCTGGACGAGGCCCGCGATGTGG
>JBDTUA010000135.1:0-12425 GCA_040007995.1 Gemmatimonadota bacterium
CCAGTTCGTCTTCTCGTACCTCATCCGCATCGAGAACGCCGGCGACATGGCCGCGAGACTCCTGACGCGGCGCTGGCTCATCCACGATGACGGGGCGGTCGACACGGTGGTCCAGGGCGACGGGGTGGTCGGAGAACAACCACATATCGCCCCCGGTCAGGCGCACGAGTACTCGTCGTTCTGTATCCTGAACACGCCGAGTGGCTGGATGGAGGGGAGCTACCATTTCGTGCGCGATGACGGCACCACCTTCGACGCGGACATTCCGCGATTCGTGCTGAGCGCCGAGGCGAGCCCCGGCTCCGTGACCTGACGACTGCGTCGCGGGCGACAACCGTCAGGGCTGGTCCGAGCCTTGGCGACCGGGGAGGGTGAAGTGAAAGGTCGAGCCGTGTCCCTCGCGGCTCTCCACGCGCACGGTGCCACCGTGCGCCTCCACGAACGACTTCACGATGGTCAACCCGAGCCCCGCGCCGCCGTCCTCCTCGGCGCTCGACTCCCCCTTGTCGAAGACGCGCTCGAGCATGGCGGCCGGGATACCGCCGCCATTGTCGTAGACCCAGCACTGCACGGTGCCGTCGGCGCCGTCGGCGCGGGCGCCGACCCGCACCTCGCCATCGGGCGTGTGGCGGATCGCGTTGGCGACCAGGTTCTGCAGGACGCGCCGCAACAAACTGGCGTCTGCGAACGCCACCGTGTCGTCCGGGACCTCATTCACCAGCCGCGTGCCTGCGGCAGTGGCCAACAGCTGCAAGTCGATGAGGAGCGATTGCGTCAGCGGCCAGAGGTCGAGCACGCGTCGCGTGAGCGTCGGGCTGCCGTCCGCCTGCGAGTTGGTGTTCTCCTTGAGCACGGTATCAACCAGCTTCACCAATTCCCGCACGTTGCGACGCAGGATGCGCAGCATCGAGGCGCCGGCCAGTCGTTCGTTTTCCGGGTGCTCCTGCGACGACTCCAGGACCTTCGTGGCCAGCGAGATCGCGTTGAGTGGCGTGCGCAGGTCGTGCGCCACGAACGCCAGGTATTCCTCGCGTCGTTCGCTGAGTTCGCGTTCCCGCGCCTGAGCAAAGGTCTGCACGGCCACGGCGATCGCGGCATCGAGCACACGATTCAGGATGTGGAAGGCGGGGCCCTGCAGACGAAGGCTGCGTCCCTCGGCCATGTCGTGCACACACCCCCGCAGGATGTTGTATTCGGCGACCACCTCGCCGATGTCGAACCCGTCCTTGAGGCGCTGTCGACCGTGCGCAGGCGAGCTCCCCTCCCGCAGCGATTCGGGAATCGACTCGCGGGAGTGCGTGTACAGCGCCAGCGCCAACTCGTCGAGCAGCGATGGGATGTGGTCGTTGAGCGTGGGTACGTCGAGCCCTCGCGCCGACGGGAGCTCACGCACCTGGCTCCGCCATTGCGCCATCAACGTTGTTCGCTCCGACCGGATCAGCGCCGCGAGCTGCTCGAGATCCTGCTCAGTCACTGCCGTCCCTCATCCGATGGGTGCGTTCGCGATACGCGCCGTCGCACGCGCCGTCGCACGCGCCGTCGCACGCGCCGTCGTACGCGCCGCGATCCGACGCCGCGGCACGGTGGCGCCGCTGCGCCATGCGACGGGGCCCCCGATCACCACGGATTGTACTGGTAGCCCTGCGCCTGCAGGATGTTGATCGCCGACATCGCCGACACGGCCACCTTGACACCCGGCAGCAGCTCCTCCCGTCCGACGCCGCGCATCCCGGCCGTCTGCCCGCAGAGGACGAGTTGCACGCCGTTCGCGAGCAGTTGCTCCACGAGGACTCGACTCGGGTTCGGCTTGCCGGCGAAGCGCGCTCCGTAGGCGGAATCGGACAGCAGTGCCATCCACCCGCTCCCGTGCACTACCGCCGCTGCGTGCACGTGATCCTTGGGGATTCCATGGCGGGCGTGCAGGTTCAGGAAGCGCGCAACGGTCACCAGCTGCGCATTCATCACCGCCGTGTCGCCGCGATCGATCAGGAAGACCGACTTGAAGACGTGCCCCTCCGGCATCTCGAAGGTCGGATGCTCCACCTTCACTGTGGGTCCGGCGCTCTCAATGACGGGTCCTGAGCGCGTCATCCCGACGACGTCGGGGCGCTGTGCCGCGGCGGTGACCGGGAGCAGGAGCACGCCTACGAACAGCAGGCAGACGCGAAACGACTCGCGGACTGGGGCGGAGTATTTCATGATTGCGAGGCGGAGGGGCGACCCGATGGCGAGACGCGCCAAGTCGGGCGCACGCCACCGGCGACGGAGACATGCGGCGCGCAGCGATCATCAATTGTAGCGACTTGAGCACGGGTCGATGAGGGGGAAACCAGCACATGGACGATCGAGTCCCCTCCAGAACAGCTGGCCTGCCGTGCTCGCCAGGTGTCCCGCCCCTTCATGGATTCTCGCGCCCCGATTGCGGCGTACCGCGAACATGACATTGTACAAGAACGAAGCGGCGGGTCGGGGAAGCACGCGCAAGTTCTCGGATGCACAAGGCGACCAGGAGAACCAGATCCGGGCCATTCCCTGCTTCATTCCCTCGCGTGATCGAGCCGCGACCTGTCGGTCTCCCGGGCAACTCGTAGATACTGCGCCGGTGCCCGGCGTGGGGGCGTGGGGGCGTGCGGGCGGACTGGCGTCACGTGCGCGCCACCGCGCGCACGAGTGGATCCGCCCAGGAAAAGAGGAAGGCACGCACCGACGGGAACTCCGACGTCGCGAGCGCGAGCAGCGGGACGATGCCGAACGTCACCATGTTCAGGATGAATGTGGTATCCCACGTGACCTTCCCCGGCTCGGTACGCGAGATGCGGCTGAGCGCCACGTTGCGGCTCATGCGGATCATCACGAAGAAGACCGAGACAACGGTGAAGCCCAGCAGGAGGATCGACGCAAGACTGATCACGCTATGCGGCTGGTAGGGATACTGCGAGCCGACCACGACAAGGATGAGCAGCGAAGCAAACAGGAAGAAGCAGAGACGCCTCAGGTTGAGCAGGTACTGCTCGATGTACAGCACGATTTCGCAGGCGACGTATTCTTCAAGGCTGCGCAGGGCGCGAGCCTGCGGCGCCGTCAGGCCCGGCACCTCGATCGGCACGTCCTTCACCGAATCGGGGCGCGTGCGGGCCAGCTCCCACGCGCCCCGAAGCACGTCGAGGGCCCACTGCACACTGTCGGTTCCGCGCGCTTCCACACGGATGCGCGCGAGCTGCGCGGCGATCGAGATCCCGAGCGCATCGGTCCCGGCGTCGGCGGCGCCCGCTTGCGCGTCGCCGCGCGCCCGCGTCCACAGCTCCATCGCATACCGATCGTCGTAGCGATCATCGCGCCGGAAGCCGAGGAAGCCGACGTTCGTGAGACGGACCACGTCCAGTGGAAGTCGGGCGAAGGCGCTGGCGAGCGGTGTCCCGGTGAGGATGTCGAGGAATCGCTCGAGGCCGTTCCAGGTGTGCACGAGTCGGTAGATCGCCCACGACGTCGAGACGAGGAGCGAGAAGAGACCGAGCCAGAGGGCGGCGTCGAACCAGCGATCGCCGGCAGAGGCCGTGTCGGCGACCACCTCGAGCGACGGGAGCCGCCGGCGCAGGACAAACCATGCGGTGGTTCCGATGGCCAGCAGGATCCAGGTCACCCCGAGTCCGGGTGCCATCCAGCTGAGCCCGCGCCGTGCGTCGATCATCGCGCGGTACGCGCGCCGCCAGAGTGCGGGGGCGTCCGCCCGGTGGGCCAGATGACGCAGTCCGCTCTCGAAGTGGTCGGGATGGTTGAACTTGCGCGCCTGCTGCAACTGCCACCAGGTCCAGATCGCAAAGCCTCCGCCGAGCAGGACAAGCGGCAGGAGCGGCGAGACGCCGCTCGCCAGGTGCAATGCCCGGTACATCGAAAGCGTAGCCTCGATCCCGCCGGAAAAAGAGAAGGAAAGCAGGTGCCAGGTGTACGCCAATGAAGCGACGATGAAGAGCGCGCTTGCCAGCGTGATGGTCGCGATCCCCATGCGGGCGACGACCCGCGACTCCAGCCGCGTCGTCTGCTGCAGGTATTCGTCCAGGTCATCCGGTGCCGGAACCGATGCGACCCGGCCGGTCACTCGCGCCTCGGCGCGCATCGGAGCGAAGAAGTCGTCAAGCTTCATCCGGATCGTGCGCGACGGGTCGGCCGCCGCCCCGTCCGCCAGCAATTGCGGCGACGGCGGCAGGCCCATGGCTGGCATCTCCGCCGTCGACCACGCACCTGCCACCTTCGACGTCCGCCCCCAGATCAACCCGTGGAATGCGTTCGCGAGCAGCGCCACGCCGGTGAGCACCACTACGAGGAAGAGGAGCAGGACGATCCACATCGCCACTGACGGCCCGCCCGAGTATGCATCGACCGACGCGACGATCCGCCGCGCATCGATGGCGACCGAGAATGGGAGGTAGGTCGCGCTGAGGGAGAGAACGAAGAGCGCGAGGTAGAGCGACTCGGTGGCGCTCGCCGGTCGCGACAGCGAAGCCGGGAGCACGAGTCCGATCCGGTTCAGCCCTTCGCGCCCCGTCAGGAACATGGCGAGCATGGCAGCGATGAGGAGGGCCGGAACGACGATGATGATCGAGAGCGAGAGGTCGTCGTGGGTATACGAATGTTCGTGCACCCGCTCCCCCATGCTCGAGTCGCTCGCGATCGAGATCGTCGGGGGCCCGAGGTACGCGCGCCACGCGGGAGACGGGACCGCAGCGCGCAGCGGATAGAATCCGTCACGACCAACGACGGAAAGCCAAATTGGCGGAAGGTGATAGGTGGAATCCGACGCGAACGCGTTGTGCAGGTCGAACTCGACCCGAAGCTGCGGGAGTCCCAGCAGCGAGAGCGCGGCATTGTACGTGCCGAGCGCCGCGTCGGTGGGAAAGGCGAGCAGGTCGCGTAAGCGCACGTACGATGAGTCGCTCGTCGCGCGCCGATGCGCCGTCGTCCAGAACTGGTTCTCGAGCGCCATCGGGTAGGAGCTCAGCACGAGCGCCCCTCGCAACGCGTCGGCGTATTCCGGCCGCCGCAGCAGCACGTGCGCTTCGTACACGACGAGGACGACGTCTCGCACCCCCCGACGCACCTCCCGCGCCAGCATCAACTTGTCCCGCACGTCCGTCGCCTTGATGACCACCACGCGCACATCGTGCTCGTTCAGCGTGCGGATCAGTCCTTCCAGTACCACGTCGAGCGATGGGGTGCTGAGGCTTGAGGTGAGCGCCGGTGACTCGCGCGAGCGCGAGATCTCGTCGAGCGAAAGCCGCGTCCGTGGAGCATCCGTGAGCGACGGAATCCCCGGAGACGTCCCGAGCGCCGACGGGGAGCGTTCGAATTCGCTCCGCAGGCTGGCGATGTTGAGCGGATAGGGGACGGTGAGATATTGCGAGACCGCCGACGCATTCGCCGCGGCGCTCACCGGTTCCCGCTTGGTCACCCCGGCCTGACGAGTGGCCGCGCGAACGGCCGGAAGTGGCGGTGCCTGCGCCACGTCCTCCCGATCTGAACAGGACGGGCCCATGCGCGGCGTCCCACCCCCGGACGTCGACACCTGTCCGCTCGGTCGCGCCGCCCCGTAAGCCGTCCCCGACTCGGTCAGCACCGCCACCTGATACGGGCGTACGTGCAGCGAGTCGATGAGATCGCGCAAGACGTCGTCCATCGCCTCGTCCGGATTGACCGTCGCGGCGAAGCGAATCCGTGCGACGCGCACCGAATCACCGGTGCGCCCCTCGCGCCGACGCACGACGACGCAGGCGCTGTCGGTCAAGACGTGCAGGTTCTGGAAGGAAGTCGCAGATCCCGACATCAAGCGGGCCGTGCGCGGATCCACCTCGGAAGTTGCAACCGTCCCCCTCGCGAGCAATGCCGCGTCGATCACCGAGCGCAGCGACATCGCCGATCCGCTGAAATTGGGTCCGAGCACGGACAGTTCCGCCTTCTCGCGCGCATCCACCGCGAATATCCCCGCCCCCTCCAGCATGATCGCCCTGCGCTCGGCGAGCGCCGCGCGAAAGGCCTGTATGTGCACTCCGGAGGTCGGCACTTCGGGAATCAGGTACACCACGTGCAACGCGGGCGCGTCGACGTTGGTCGATCGAAAGAGAAAGACGCCGGGCTGGTAGTCGTGTGCCGGGTACCGCACGACGACGCGATTCGTGACCACGCGGACCGAGTCGGCGCGCATCGGGAGCCAGAAGCTCTGCGGGACATATCCCGCCGTGCCCATGGCGCGGCGCAGCGCTTCCAGGTTCGCGTCGTACGACCAGTCCATGTGCGAGTCGTACGGATCGGGGATCGTTACCAGCGTGACGCGCAGCGGCAGGCGCGCGCGAATCGTCGAATCACGCGATGCGGTGATCGTGCCCCATGCGCCGCCGAGGTACTCAGAGATCAGACGTCGTCCACGGTCGTAGCCGGCGATGGCCGAATCCGGGTTGGCGAACTCCTGGTCCGCCTCGCGGATCGCCGTCACGGCCGCGGCCGGCCCGACGGCGACTTGCGTTGCAGGTGACGGGGTCCCCCGGAAGGCGAGCGCAACGAGCGCTACCACGAGCCCTATCCCTGTGATCCCGAACGACATCGATCGGTTTTCCATCCGCCTCCTCGTTCCGGTGCCGGGCGTCCGTGCCCGGGCTCGACGGCCGCCGGCACGCGGGTGCTCGCGTACGGCACTCCATCGGCCGCCTATCATGAAACGAGGGGCAGCTGGTGTCCACTAGGGGAAGTACCGATCGATCGCGTATCGAGAGCGTGCACTGCCTGACGATGCCCGCTCGGAGTTCGAATCCGGCCTCGCACGGGCGCCGGACGTGACGCCTCCGCCGCTCAGAGAGGCGGAGCGCCATCCCCTCGGCACACGACGCCCATCAGCAGCGCGCGCGCATCCTCGTGCCCCGACGGGGAGATCCCTTGCTCGCTGCGATCGTACAGCTCGGTCAGTCCGGTCGCATGCGCTGGTCTACCCGAGCAGCGGCAGCACCAGGGCGCGCGCATCGGCCAGTCCTTGGCCGAGCGCCGGCGCGCGCGCGAGGTCCGCCTCGACCAGCAGGGTGTACTTGACCGTCGGCGTGAGGTCGTTGCCGAGCGCTGTCACGAGGTCGAGCAGGACGTTGTAGGCCCCGCGCGTGTGCGACGGGTTGGCGGCGATGTCGCCGTTGTTGAGCGCGGCAAACGCTGCACAGCTCACCAGGTCGTGCCCCGGACCGAGGTACACCGACCCGTTGATGACCTGACATCCTTCCGACCAGGTCTTCACGTCGGCGGTCAGCCCCCTCCCGCCCCAGTGAATGTTGATCGTGCCGTTGGCCTCCAGTCCGTTGGCCAGGTCGGCGTCGTCGAGCACGTCATTGTTGCGCGAGCGGACGATCAGCACGCCGGCGCCCTGCGGTCGTAACGCCAGGTACTTCTTCTGATGCCAACCGTAGTGATAGTCATGCTGCCCTTGCACCAGGAACGGACGTCCGGCGGCGTTGCCGCTGGCCCCCGGCTCGGTCGACCCTTGGAACTTGAAGACGAGCCCCTTGATCAGCAGCACAAAGATGTCGTCGAACTTGTTTCCCATCTGGCTGCGACGGATCCCGATGAGATGAATCTGTCCCGGTCCGGTGTCCCAGTCGGCGACCTTGCGGGTATCGCTGCGTAGGCTGGATGCGTTGACAAGCTGCAGCATACGGGTAGGCGCCGACAGGGCGTTGGCCTTGGTGTCGGCGAGCAGCGCAAGCCAATCCGCATACTCCCCTGCGCCGGGCGCCCCGCTCTGCCATCTGGCGATCGCCGGCGCCCACGCAGTCTCCAGTCCACCGTCGAGCCAGCGCTGGAGGTGGCGCTGCGTCGACGGGCCGAAGAGAGCGTCCGGCAGGCACTCCTGCTTCTCGACCGACCGCACGTACTCCTGGAACAGCCGAATCGCCGACTGTGTGCGGTAGCCGCAGATCCCGTCCACGGTCCCTCCCGGGAAGAATCCCGCCCGCGTGAGCCCACGCTGCACGTCGGCGACCGACATGCTCTGCGCGGCAGCGGCAGCGAACGGCTGGAACTCGAGGCGGTCGATCCCTGCCGCCACCTCGCTGAGCGCCACCCGCGTGAGTGTCTTCACCTGATCGAGATAGGCGGTCCGCGCCGCCGGCGTTGTGTCTGCGTCGAAGGATCCAAGCTTGATCATGGTCTGTGCTGGAGAGGGACCGTCGAGGAGATCCGGCGCCCGGAGAGTAGTTCACATTGCAGACCGCCACCAGTCGTCGTGCGGTCGACGCCCTCGCCGTCGATCGTTCCATCCACGCCTCGGCTCGCTGCATCGGCCATTCGCACGACTCACCGTGCGATGCCAGCGCTTCCTCACGCGGCGCGTTACCAAGCGGTCGCAGAGCGCGCTCGTTTATGGCCCTTCCCCGACCCGGCTGGTGCACAGCCTTCCCCCCCAAGGTCGCGAACTTCGGTTTCCACATTCCTCGCAACCTGTCGTCTCGCCGTTCGCGCTGTCGTGGTGCGGATCCGGGGGTAGATTGCCGCCGGGCCTCGCCTCCGGAGGAGGAGTCGCGTGGGCGCCGTTCTCTCCTCCCGACGTCGATCGCTCAATGTCTCTGCCCTCTGCCGCCCCGTTCGCCCCGCGTTCCCTCCTCCCACGTCGCCCGCGCGGTGACGCTCGGTGTGGTGCGCGCAGTTCCGCACGGCATTTCGCACGGCATTTCGCACTGCAGGCGGCCGTGGTCACAGGCGCGCTCGCCCTCGTCCCGCAGGCGGCCTTGTCCCAGGCGACCCCGTTGCCGGCGCATGTAGATCGCCAGGGCAGCGACACGTTGCGGCTGTACTACATGGGATATGCCGTCGGCTACGAGTCGTGGCAGCTGACGACCGGCGCGGACGGTGCCCGGTCCCTCGTCGCCGACCTCGATTATGTCGACCGCGGGCGGCGCAATCGCCTGCGCGCCGATCTGCGACTCGCCGACGACTGGTCGGCGACTCGGCTCACGATCACGCGACGCAGCGATTCTTCGGATGTGCAGGAGACGCGCACCGAGCGACGCGGCCGAACGGCGATCGTCGACTATCGGGGACGTCACGACACCGTGGCCGTCCCCCCACACGTCGTCGCCATCGCCGGCACGTCGCCCGTCACGCAGCATCTCGCCCTTGTTCGGCACTGGCTGGCGCGAGGACGCCCGGCAACGCTCGCGGTGATCCCTGGCGGACCTACCAACACGGTGGAGGTCGCGTGGCGGGGGCGCGATACGTTGCAGGTGGCGGGCGCGCCCACGATCCTTGAGCGATACGCGGTCAACGGCGTGGTGTGGGGATGGGAATCGGTCTGGCTCGATGCGGCGGGACGGCTCGCCGCCTTCACCACCGCCGGCGGCGGCGGGCTGACCTTCGAGGCCGTGCGACTCCCCCTCGACGCGTTCCTCCCCACCCTGCGTGCGAGCGCGACCCACGATCGTCTGGCGGAGCTGGCGGCCGTGTCGCGCACCGTTCGTCCGGTTGCCTCAGGCACAGTGGCGCTGATCGGCGCGACGCTGATCGACGGCTCGGGGCGTGCGGCGATTCCCGACGCCGTGATCGTCGTGTCCGGCGGACGCATCCAGGCGGCCGGTCCGCGCGCGAGCGTGACGATCCCTCCGCAGGCGCAACGCATCGACGTCCGCGGTCGCACCATCGTCCCCGGACTGTGGGACATGCACACGCACCTCATGCAGGTGGAGTGGGCGCCGGTATACCTCGCCGCGGGGGTCACCACCGTGCGCGACATGGGGAACCTCACGGACTTCATCGTGCCGTTCCGCGCCGCAGTCGACGCCGGGCGGGGGCTCGGCCCACGCATGTTCCTGGCAGGACTCATCGACGGGGGCGGCCCTGACGCGTTCGGCGCCGAGAACGCGGCGACGCCCACCGAGGCGCGTGAGATCGTTCGCCGCTACCACGCGCTGGGCTTCGAACAGATGAAGCTGTACTCGCTGCTCAAACCCGACGTGGTCGCCGCGACAACCGATGAAGCGCACAAGCTGGGCATGACCGTCACGGGGCATGTACCGGTGGCGCTGACGCTCATGGCTGCGGTTGACTCCGGAATGGATCACATCGCCCACCTCCCCATCCGCGGCGACGCCAGCAGCGACAGCGTGAAGCTGCAGGTGGCGCACCTGCGCGAACGCGGGACAGTGATGGATCCCACCGTGTCCTGGGGCGAGCTGCTGCAGCATTCCACCGCCGAACCGGTCGCCACCTTCCAGCCAGGGGTCGCGCACCTTCCTCCGGTCCTGGCCCAGCGCATCAACGCCATGGGCGCGGCCAACGTCGATCCCGAGACGGCACACGCCCGGTTTGCGCGCACGTTAGGCGTCCTGCGCGCACTGCACGAGGCGGGGGTACCGATCGTCGCCGGCACCGACGAAGGAGTTCCGGGCTTCAGCGTCTATCGCGAAGTCGAACTGTTCACCCAGTTCGGCATGACCCCACTCGAGGCAATCCAGTCGGCGTCGCTCGTCGGCGCGCGGGCGATGGGTGCCGCCGATTCTCTCGGTACGCTCGAGCCGGGAAAGCTGGCCGACCTCATCGTCCTTGACGGCAACCCGCTCGAACAGATCTCCAACATCCGCCGCGTCGACCTCGTGATGAAGGGGGGAACGCTGTACCGCAGCCGCGACATCTGGAAGGCGATCGGCTTCCGATAGCCCGGCGAGCCCAACGCCGGCTGCACGACCCGGGAGCTGCGCGACGCAGGTCCGTCCATCTCACCCATCACGATCGGCCGGTGTAGCTTCTGCGCATGCCTGCCTCATACCGTGCGTCATGCGCGCTGTTCGCCCTGCTCGTGCTTTCCGAACCCGTCCGCTCGCAGGGCGCGCCCGCGCGAGTCGATCGCGCCGAGCACCATGAGTTCGTGATTGCGAACTTCCGAACCGAGAGCGGTGTCACGCTCCCGCAAGCGCGGATCGTGTACGGGACCTACGGGCACCTGAACGCGGCGCACGACAACGTCGTGCTGCTTCCCTCGCATTACATGGCCAACCATCATGGCTACGAGTGGCTCATCGGCCCGGGGCAGGCGTTGGACACTACGTCGCTCTTCCTCGTCGCCACCGAATTGTTTGGCAACGGTTCGTCATCGTCGCCGAGCAACACGCCCGAACCGTATCACGGCCCACGCTTTCCGATCACGACCATCCGCGACAACGTCGACGCCGTGCATCGTCTCCTCATCGACGAGCTGCAGGTCACCCATCTCCGGGCGGTCATCGGCTTCTCCATGGGCGCCCAGCAGGCGTTCCAGTGGGCCGTCAGCTATCCCACGTTTGCCGATCGTATCGTCGCCACCTCGGGCACCGCCAAGACGTACGGCCATGGAATCATCCGACTCGAGGGTCAGATCGCAGCGCTCACGACCGACCCGACGTTCAACGGCGGCGACTACGTCGACGAGCCACGCGCAGGGCTGGAGGCGTTCGGGATGGTCTGGGCCGCCTGGCTCTACTCGCAGGAATGGTGGCGGCTTGAACTCTGGCGCGCTGGTAGCCCGCCGGGCACGACGTTCGACCAGTTCGTGCAAGGATGGCGCAAACGCTTCAGTGCGGACGCGAACAACTACATCCTGCAGGCGCGCACCTGGCAGCGTCACAACGTCGGAGACACCCCCGGCTTCGGGGGAGACGTGGAACGAGCCCTGCGGTCGATCGTGGTCCCCCTACTCTATATGCCCTCGGCCACGGACCTCTACTTCCCGTTGACCGACGCGCGCTACGAAGCGCAGTTCATTCCGCATGTGCAGCTGGTCCCCATCCCGTCGCTCTGGGGACACCCGGCCGGCGCGGGGGCGAGTCCCGCCGACCGCGCGTTCCTGAACCAGTCGATCGCCACCTTTCTTGCGGGTGGGCACGTCACCCCGTGACGGAACATCCAGGGAGCCGATTCATGCCCGTACGACGCCTGACATGGGGAATGGGAGCGCTGGTCGTGCTCGCGCTCGCCTCCTTCGCCGGCTTTCGCGTCGGTGTTGCCGCGGGACAGGGGCGCGACGCGCGCGTGTATGAATTGCGGACCTACACCACCCGCCCCGGGCGCCTCCCGGCCCTGCATCGTCGCTTCTCCGAGCACACCATCGCCCTGTTCGAGAAGCACGGGATGCGCAATGAGATGTACTGGACGCCGACCGATAGCGCGCACCACGACAACACGCTCGTCTACCTCCTCTCCCACGACAGTCAGGCTGCAGCCGACGCGAACTGGAAGGCGTTCGGCGCAGATCCAGACTGGATCAAGGTCCGTGAGGCGAGCGAGGCCGACGGCCCCATTCTCGCCTCGCCTCCGGTGCGGGTCTTCATGACGCTGACCGGCTTCTCGCCCGCACCCATGAATCGTTAGGCGCGCACTGCGCCCGCTGCGCCCGCTGCGCCCGCTGCGCCACGCGGGCGGGCCTAACGTCG
>JBDTUA010000136.1:0-12338 GCA_040007995.1 Gemmatimonadota bacterium
ATCGTCTCCCCTCCCCCGTCCCCCGACCGCCCCTCTATCTCCGCTCCATCGCGTCGCGCACGTCCAGAAGAATCTCGAAGTACAGCTGTTCGCGCCGATAGGCGAAATCGAGGGACGCCATTTGCGAATCGTCGCCACTGGTCTTGGCGCGTTCGAAAGCCTCGCGGTACATGTCGTCGAGGTTGGCGAGGATGCGTTCGCGGGTGCGGGACATGCGGGTTCTCTCTATGGCTCTGGAGGTGAGTCGGGGGGATTCATCGGTCGCCGGCGGGCGACGCGTAGCGTCGCTCGAGTCGATGGCGTCGAGGAAGTACTTCTTCGCGGCGCCCATGAAGAGGCGGCGCGGATTGAGCGGATCGGGCATGCAGAGGGCGCAACGCGGTCGAGCGCGCGGTACGGAGGCGCGAGCGGGAAGCTAGCGAGCCACCGGTTCTCGCGCGATCCGCTTCCGGCCTACACCTATTTTTGCACTCGTCTTCTCGTCTTCTCACCCCAGCCTGTGAAAGACCGCCTCCTCGATCACCCGCCCCTCCTTCAGGTGCTCCATCACGATGCGCTCCAGCAGCGCCGGAGTGACGTTGCGATACCAGATCCCCTCCGGATACACCGCGACAATCGGCCCGCCCGCGCACACGCCGAGGCAGGGGGTCTCGCTCCGCTTGACCCTCGTCGGCCCGAAGAGCAGCCCCTCTCGCTGCAGCAGCGCCGCCAGCTGGGCGTAGAGCGACCGCCCCTGACGGCTCGGCGAGCAGAAGCTCCCGGTGCAGACGAGCACATGCCGGGCGTAGGGCTCCATGAGGGGAATTGCGTCGTACGGCAGCGGCATCATCGCACCAGCGCCATCACGATCTCGGCGACGATCAGGAGGACGATCGCCACCTCGAGCGCCTCGGCGCGCGCGGCCTGCGCTTCGGCGTTGAGCATCTCGTAGGTCTCCCGCACCAGGGCCAGCTTGCGATCCACTCCGGCACGCCATTGCGCCCCTCGAAAGATCTCGAGCGCGGCGGAGTAGATGCGGGCGAGGTAGACGTCGTCCGTCACCTTGAGCGCGTTCTCAACGCGCTCGACCAGCTCCGACGAGTCGGCGTAGAGACGCTGCATGTCGCCTAACAATCCCGAGAACCGGCGCGAGAAGAGTCGGACCGAGGTGCCGCGCGCGGCCTCGATACGATCGTACAGCTTCGGGATCTCGGCGTCGAGGATGGCGTCGTAGTAACGCAACTCGAGCAGCTGTGCGTTCGCGAACTCGAGGATGTACTCCACGTCATTGGCGCCGTCGGCCGGGTCGAGGACGAGGGCGTTGTCCCACGTGAGGAGCGCCAGGTCGTCTTCGTAATACGAATAACCATGCTGCAGCAGGTCGTCGCGCGCTTTGGCCGACAGCGTGCGCCTTTCGTTGAGAAGGAGCGGCGCCACGTCAACGCTCCGGAGCAGCGCGTCGCTCGTCAAGCGTTGGCCCTGGGCGTCGCGCACCTCGCGCAGGCGGAAGACGACGTAGTCCTCGCGTACGAGTGCCCGGTGCGGACGCTCGATCGCCGACGTGATCCGCTCGAAGAGCAGCCGGGCGTGGTGCTCGAGCAGCTGGGGGATCGCGGTGTCAGCGTCGATCGCGTTACCGAATGCGGCAAACGACTCCCAGTCCATCTCCGCGGGCGCCTGTATGCGCGCGCACAACGAGACGACGCCGAAGTCGAACAATCGCGCCGACACCTCGGCGTCCATCGCCCTCGTCCCGATCGTGATCCGCTCGCCACCGAGAATGACGGAAATCGGCGGGTTGGAGATCTGCAACGCCGCGGCTTCGCCACGTACGGGACGCACGCGTTCCGGCGCGCTCGCGGCGAGCACGTCCAAGGCACCGTCCAGCGAGATCGAGTAGCCAACGTCGAGCAGACGGTACGCGTGGGCGGCCCCCTTGACGACCACCGTCATGCGCTGCCTACCGGCGCGCTAATCCTCATCGACGAGCTTGTTGTCGCCGGGCGGCTCGATATATCGCAGCTCCTCGACGACTTCTCCGCGCAGTAGGTGGCGCTCGACGATCTGTCCCCCGCCGGCCTCATCCACAGCGCCGTACCAGACGTCCTCTGGATACACCACGACCATGGGACCATGTCCGCACTGGTTCATGCATCCCGCCTTGTTCACGCGTATGCTCCCCGAGAGACCGGCGTCGCGCACGGCCCGCTTCATCACGCGAAAGACGTCCTCGCCTCCTGCCTTGCTGCAGGTCTTCCCGATCGAGCAGACGAAGACGTGTCGAGAGTATTGTCCCATGAGCGGAAGCTAGGGCGAGCTCGCCTCCCTCCCAAGGGGACTTGCCCGTGTCGGTCAAACGAGGTAGCCATAGCGGAGCAACCGGGACGGGAGTGCATGGATGACGCAATGAGCAATCGAAATGAGGAGGCTGGGCCGGAGCAGGTGGTCGAGCGCACGCTCGTGGCCTTCGGATCGCGGCGAGAGTCGCTGGCGATTGTCGTCGCCGTGGCCATGCTCATGGCACTGGGCTACGTCGTTGAGGCCGGGTGGAAACGCTACGTACTCGGCGGCTTCGCGTCGGTGAGTCGGGACGTCATCTGGATGGCGCCGCTGAGCGCCATGGTGTACGCGTCGCTCTTGCTGGCTCCGGTGTGGCTGGCGGCGCCGTGGATGCGCGCTCAGGTCGCTCGTGCTAGTGCACTCTTCGCCGCGATGTGGCTCGCGACCTTTGCCGCGCTCCTTCCCTGGACCCAGATCCATCGTGTCGCCGCTGCTGTGCTCGCGATGGGCGTCGCCAGCGCGATCATGCGATGGTGCACGACCCGGCGCCGAGTTCAAGCGGTTGTTCGGATCGGACAACTCATCGGGATCACGCTTCTCGTCGCCGGCGCTTGCTCCGTCGCGCTGCAGCGATACTGGCAGCGAGCCGCGTACGCCGCGCTCCCATCCCCGGCGACCGATGCACCGAACGTCCTCGTGTTGCTCCTGGACACCGTGCGCGCGTCCGAACTCGGGATGTACGGCTACCCGCGCGCCACTTCGCCAGCCATGGATTCGGTGGCGGCGGGCGGGGTGGTGTTCGAGCACGCCGTCTCCACCGCCCCGTGGACGCTGCCGGCGCACGCCTCGCTCTTCACGGGGGAGTATCCCGGGGTCCTCTCCACCAGCTTTCGTGCGCCGCTCGACGGCAAGTATGCGACGCTCGCCGAGCGCTTTGGCGCCGCCGGCTACGAGACGGTTGGCTTCGTCGGCAATCCGTACTACACCGCGTGGGACTCGGGGCTGAACCGCGGCTTCCTGCGCTGGTTTGACTTCAACCCGAGCGTGAAGCAGGTCCTGCGCAGCGGATGGATCGGCCAGTCGTCCATCGTGTTGCAGCTGATGCGCTCGCGGAGCCTGCGCAACGTGATCGATGCGTTCCGCAGCGCGGAGTTTGTCGTCATCCCGAAGCCGGGAGGGGACGCGCCCGATGCGCGTGAGCTGACCGATGCGCTGTTGGGATGGCAGGCGGCGCGCGACACACGCCCGTTCTTCGCCTTCGTGAACTTCTTCGACGCGCACGAGGCCTACGCGCCTCCGCCGGCCTATCGCACGCGCTTCACCGAGAATCCCAAGGCGCGCGACCTGCACGACGGCGAAATCGCCTATGTCGACGACCAGGTCAAGCGCCTGCTGGAGTCGCTGCGGTCGAGGGGGGCGCTCGCCAATACGATCGTGGTGATCACCTCAGATCATGGGGAGCAGTTCAAGGAACATGGGATAAGTGGTCACGGGAACTCGCTCTTCTACCAACTGCTGCACATCCCGCTCGTCTTCCGGTACGACGGGCACGTGCCTGTGGGACGTCGCGTCCCGTTCATTGTCTCCCTGCGAGACGTAGGCGCGACGCTCCTCGATCTGGCAGGGGCCTCGAGCGATCTCCCCTTTCCTGGTCGTTCACTCGTCGCGACCTGGACTTCATCCGACTCCATCCCGCCCGCGCGGAGCGCGGCGATCAGCGAACTGACCCAGGACCGCGTCCCCCGCACCGACGATCCCCTGACGCGCTCGCAGGGGATCTCGCTGGTCGAGGACGATGGCATGCACGGGATCTTCCGCAACCTGAAGCAGATCCGACCACTGCTGTTCAACGTCCGCACGGACGCCGCCGAGCGGGTGAATCTGGCGAAGGACTCGGCGGGACGAACCGCCTACGACGCCCAGCAGACGCGCCTTCGCCGGCTGCTCCTACTCGACACGCTGGAAGTCGCACGACGGGGCATCCGGGCGAACAAGGCCCGCATCCTCGTCTCGGGTCGCGCGGGGAGCGACTCCGGCAAGGCACAGCGCTAGCTCGCGGGCGGGGCACTCATCACCGACCCTGTGGGTAGATTGTTCGAAGCTTCGCCCTCATCGACACCGCCATGACAGCTGCGCACATCTCCCCATCCATCGCGGCCAAGGGATACGTACATCCCGACGCGCTGGTGAGCACCGAATGGCTCGCCGCGCACCTCGCCGATCCCGATTTACGACTGCTCGAGAGCGACGAGGACGTGCTTCTCTACGAAATGGGGCACATTCCGAACGCGCAGAAAATCGACTGGCATATCGACCTCAACGACAGTGTCGTGCGGGATTACGTGTCGCGTGAGGCATTCCAGCGACTCCTGCGCTCGAGGGGAATCGACGAAGCTTCCACCGTCGTGTTCTACGGAGACAAGAACAACTGGTGGGCATGTTACGCCTTCTGGGTCTTCCGACTATTCGGCTTCTCGAATGCGAAGATTCTCGACGGCGGGCGCTCCAAGTGGGAGAGTGAAGGGCGGACGATGACGACCGACGTCCCCTCGTTTCCCCCGTCGTCGTATGAGGCAGGACCGAGGAACGACGCGCCGATTCGCACCTTCATGGACGAGGTGCGCACGCACATGCAGGCCGGCGGGAAGATGATCGACGTGCGCTCGGTGCCCGAATACACCGGCGAGCGCACCCACATGCCGGAATACCCGCAGGAGGGGACGCTGCGTGGTGGACACATCCCGGGTGCGCGCTCGGTACCGTGGGCGCGCGCCGCGAACGGTGACGGCACCTTCAAGTCCGCGGATGACTTGCGCACGATCTACGAGTCCGAGCAGGGATTGCAACCGGGGGACGAAGTGGTCGCCTATTGTCGGATCGGCGAGCGCTCGGCACACACGTGGTTCGTCTTGACCTACTTGTTAGGCTACGACCAGGTGCGCAATTACGACGGCAGCTGGACCGAGTGGGGGAATGCGGTCCGCGTGCCCATCCGCACGGGGAACCAGCCGTGACGGCGATGGACACGATCCCCGGTGTCGCGGTGAAGTCCGTGAATCGCGTGCACGTGCGCTGGGACGGCGAGCATCGGTTCGATGCTGGCCGCCCCGGAGGAGTTATGCACCGTATCGACGCGCGCGCCGTCACCGGACCGTCGCCGGTGGATACCCTGCTCAATGCCCTCGGTGCGTGCACGTCGGTGGACGTGGTCGACATCCTGGCGAAGCGGCGCACGCCGGTGCGCGCGCTCGAAGTCGACGTCGAGGCCGCCCGCGCCGATGCGACACCCGCGCGGGTGATCGGCATCCTGCTCAAGTTTCGGATTGCCGGCGACGGAATCGATCGCGTCCATGCCGAGCGGGCGATCGATCTCGCAGTGAACAAGTACTGCTCTGTCCGCGATTCGCTTGATCCGATGCTCCCCGTTCGCTGGACGCTGGAGCTGGAGGATTAAATCGTGCGGTCGTCGCGCTGCGATCGACGAGACGGGCGCACGATCCTGTGTCCCGCGGCCGTCGTCTCCCGCAGGGAGTTCACCGCTATCCGGAACGGCGTGGCGAACGGCGTGGCGAACGGCGTGGCGAACGGCCCGGCGCACGGCTTCGGAGCCGAACCACGCTGGATGGGTCATGCATCCCATGTTGGACTGGTGTGACGCCGTACGCTTCTCATCACTTCGGTCGAGCGAATCAACGCATGGCCGCGTATCATCACGTTCGGCTCCGCTCCATCTCCCCGGCCCCGGCATGATCCGCCGCGTCTCCTCCCTGATCGTCGTCCTGTGGTTCGCGCTGAACGCCGGCGCGCCACAGCTACTGCACCCGTGCCCACAGCACGCGGTGCCGGCGGCATGGGGTGGAGCGATGGGTGCCGGGGTCCTGAGCCGGTCGTCGATGAGCGCGCCAAATGGCACGCGACACACCGACGTCGCAGCCGATCGAGCGACGCACGCGCACGGGGCGCATCAGTCCAGCGGCATCCCTGGGCAGGAAAAGAAGCACGAGTGCTGCTGCCCCGGCCCGCAATGCGGGAGCTCGGCAGCCTCTGTCGCTGTGCAAGTGTCATGGATCTTCGTCTCGCTCGTCGATGCGACGATCACGATCGCGGCTCCCCCGCTGGAATCCCCTTCGCCGCGGGTCGCCTACACCCTTCCATACGCGACCGCTCCGCCCGCCGCGCGAGCGGCCTGACGCGCCGCCTTCGGGCGGACACGCGTGAGGCCGACGAGAACATTGTCCCCGTCGGCACGCATGCCGACGGGGACTGACTCCCCTCAACGCGGCTACTCCAGTGAACCCCTCCGTCTCCTGGCGCGTCCGGCGGACGCGCGTTCTGGGTGCGCGCGTACGCGCTGCCTTTGCAATCCTGCTCCTCCCCTCACTTGCGGACGCCCAGCAATCCGGCTCACTCAGCGGCGTCGTGCGCAACGCGGCCACCCAACTTCCGATTGCCGACGCGGTGATCCTTGTGCGCGCGAGCGCCCGGGGCACCCAGAGCGACGAGTCGGGACACTACGTGATCGCCGGAGTTCCGCATGGCTCATCGATCGTGGTCGTTCAGCGCCTCGGCTACGCGTCACGTACCGACACGGTGCAGATCGACGCGGGCCGAGTGGCCAGGCTCGACGTATCCCTGCACAGCGCCGCCCAAGTCATCGCACCACTCATCGTGTCGGCGACCCGCGAGGCGCAGCGCCGCAACGACGCGTCGGCGACGATCGATGTCCTCGACGGCGTATCGTTACGTGAAGCGCGCGCGTCGCACCCGGCCGGAATCGCTCAGCGCATCCCCGGCGTGCATGTCTCGCAGCTCTCCGGCGAGGGACATTCCACCGCAATCCGTCAGCCGATCTCCACCAAGCCGCTCTACCTGTATCTCGAGGATGGCGTGCCCACTCGCTCAACGGGTTTCTTCAATCACAACGCGCTCTATGAGGTGAACCTCCCGCAGAGCGGAGGTATGGAAGTGTTGAAGGGACCAGGAACCGCGCTCTACGGGAGCGACGCGATCGGCGGGGTGATCAACGTGCTCACGCGACCGGCGCCAGCCACTCCATCGGCCGAGCTATCGCTCGAGGGCGGAGACTACGGCTACCGTCGTCTCCTTGCGACGGGAGGCTTCACTTCCGGCTTGCATGGCCTGCGCCTGGACGTCAACCGCACGAGCGCCGACGGCTTCAAGGATGATGCACCCTACAAGCGCTACAGCGGCACGATTCGCCACGACCTGACGACCACACAGGGATGGGCCTTTCGCACCGTCGTCACTGGTACGTCGGTAGAGCAGCGCGACGTGTTCGCGCTCTCCGGCGCGCAGTTCGTCGATCGCCCCGCGCTGAATCGCTCGCCGATCGCCTTCCGCGACGTCTCGGCGCTGCGATGGTCCACTGCCGCCGAACTCGAGGTCGGGTCCTCGCTGCTCAGCGTGACGCCGTATGCCCGACACAACGTCCTCAAGCTCCTCCCCAACTGGCAGCTGACGTTCAATCCCGAGGTGTGGGACACGCGCAATGATTCGTATGGCATGCTCGTGAAGTACCGGCGCGACTTTGCACCGCTTCGAACACGCGTGATCGCCGGAGCGGACTTCGACCTCTCGCCGGGGAGCGTAGTCTACAACGGCATTGCGACCGCCAAGTCAGGCGCGGACAGTGCGTGGACGTCCTACACCGTCGGGGCAACGCACTACGACTACGACGTGACCTACCGCCAGGCGTCGCCCTACATCCACGCGGAATTCTCCCCCGTCAAGCGCGCCAGGATCGATGCAGGGCTGCGCTACGACCATAGCGGCTACTCGTACGACAGTCGACTCCCCGAAGTGCAGACCGGGCGCTTTCGCGTGCCAGGTGACACCTCGATCTCGTTCTCCCGCTGGAGTCCGAAGATCGGGATGACGGTGGACGTCACGCACGATCTCAACGTGTATGCCTCGTTCCGCCAAGGCTTCCGCGCCCCTGCTCAGGGTCAGCTCTTTCAGCAGGGCTCGAACCTCAACACGGTCGGACTCAAGCCGGTGACTGCCAGCAGCGCTGAGGTTGGGCTGCGTGGCTCCCTCACGCGCCGCGTGTCCTTCCAGCTGGCGCTGTACGACATGCGGGTGAAGAACGACATCCTGAGCGTGCTCGACACGCAGGGAATCACGACCAGCTCCAACGCCGGCGAAACGCGGCACCGCGGGCTCGAGCTCGGGACAGGGATTGCGCTGGCCTCGTCGTTGCGCCTAGATGCGGCGTACAGCAGCTCTTCGCAGCGCTATGTCACCTGGGTGATCCCCGTCGGCTCGAGCAACAAGAGCTATGCCGGCAATACCCTCGAGCAGGCTCCACACACGCTGGCCAACCTCCTCCTGACGTGGCACCCCCGCTCGTTCCACGGCGGGCGGCTCGCCGCCGAATGGTCGTCGACTGGTCGCTACTTCATGGATGCCGAGAATACCCACGCATACGGCGGCTTCGAGCTCTGGACGCTGCATGGCAATTACGTCGTGCGCGGACTCGGCGAGGTCTTTGCCCGCGTTACGAATCTCACGAACCGTCGCTACGCCGAACTGGTGTCGTACACAGCCTTCAACAAGGAGCAGTTCACGCCCGGCAATCCCCGCATGGTCTACGCCGGGCTGCGCTGGGCATGGCAGTCATGAGCACCGACATGAGCACCGGCATGAGACGCCTCATCAACCCTGACCGGCGGGGTCTCGATCTGACTGTCCCCCGCGCCTCAATCCTCGCAGTGCTGCTGGCGGGATTGGCCTGCGGAGAGCAGCCGACAGTGACCTTCTCGGACACCGAGGATATCGGAGCCAGTACGTCAGTCGGCGCGGCGCCGATGTTCGCCGTCGCGCCCTCGGGCGCGCGTACGCTCGCCTGGATTTCCGCACCAGACGGAGGGACCGACGGTCGATTGTACGTCTCGACGGAGAGTGCTCCGACCACTGAATTGCGTGATCCACTTGGTGGCATCGAACCGCACGGTGAGTCGCCACCCAAGCTGGAGTATGCGCCCGACGGGACACTCTTCGCGCTGTACGCTGTCGGGCGCGAGAATGCTGGACGTCGATTCCCGTTCACCACGCTCCGCCTCGCCGCCTCACGTGATAGAGGACGCACGTGGGACCCGCCACAAACCGTCGGCGGTGACCCGATTTCGGCCTCGCGCAACTTCCACGCGCTGCATGCGGCAGCCGACGGTTCGCTATACGTCGCATGGCTCGAGGCGCGAGACGGACGCAAGTCGGCGACCTATCTCACGCGCTCGACTGACGGCGGAACTAGCTGGAGCCAGTCCGTCCGGGTCGATGCCGCCGAGTCGTGTCCATGTTGCCGCACGGCGATAGCGACGGCGGAGGACGGCACGCTCTATCTCGAGTGGCGCTCGGTCTTGACCGGCAACGTGCGCGACATCGTCGTCGCCTCGTCACACGACCATGGTGCGACATGGAATGTGCCTGTGCGTTCCCACGTCGACAATTTCGTCTTCGATGGCTGCCCCCATGCGGGACCGTCGCTCGCGGTCGACGTGCAGGGGCGCGTGCACATCGCGTGGTGGACTGGGAAGGACGGCGGGGCGGGCGTGTACTACGCGCGCTCCGACGACGGGGCGCGTAGCTTCGGCCCGGCGATCCCGATCGGCGTCGCCGTCTTCGCGCGTCCCGCCCACACGCAGTTGAAGCTCGACGGCACCGGGACCGTCGTCGTCGCATGGGACGATGCCCGCATGCCGCTCCCGCGCGTCACGGTGCGCGTGTCGCGCGATGGCGGTGAGACGTTCGGTCCGGACGTCGTGGCCAGTGACAGTTCGATGGCCGCGACCTTCCCGGTGCTTGCGTTACGACGGGACGGCCTTACCCTCGCGTGGACGCAGCAGTCACCGGCTGCCATGGAGCAATCGCATCGCATGACCCCGGACATGAAGGATCCGACCGCGACGATGCCTCTTCCATCAGTGGGGGCCCAGACCGTCATGGTTCGCAGTGGACGCCTGACGTTCTGACGCGCTGCATAACCGCGATCAGAGGCGGCGGTCCCCGAAGTCTGGCCCCGCCTCCGATCGTCACATCACTTTCGTGCGGGGCGTATCGGCCCGACTCGCCTAACGACCGATGGGCGCCGATACCGGCCGCGACGACCAGTGGATACCGACGAGCCGCCACACCGCGTCACGTCGCTGCACGACGATGAGTTCCTCACCACTCGCGTTGACCGTCCGACCCTGGCAGTCGCCAGCGGCACGAGACGTCGAGGTCACCCATGCGGCATCGCCGACCACGTGCACGCGCCACCCCGTGCGCTCCACTCGTACGGCACGCGCGTAGGCGATGTCGGCCGCCAGGTGATCGCGCGCGTAGCTCGCCTTTCCGTCGCGCCGCCCTCCCGCTTGTATCGTGGCGTCTTCGTCGAGCAGCGACAGGACGAGTTCGGCGTCACCGGCAACGAGCGCAGCATGCAACGCGCGCACCGCGGCGAGTGCACCGGCAGTGTCGGGAGCGGTACCCATTTCATGCGGCGCGTGCTCGGTGAGCTTCGGTACTGGCATCTCGTGACCGGCGTGCGCGTTCGATGGGGCGCTGTCCGGCGGCATCGCATGACCCGCATGGGTCTCACCGAGCATGTTCCCGTCGCGGTCGTGACGCATCACGAGTCGGCGTGCGACTGTCGGGGTGGGAAGCCTCGAGGAAGCCGGCCGCCGCCCCCCATGTTGTTGCGCCCCATCATCGCCGCCATGCGACGCCAGCCGTCGACCGACATCACTTCCGATGTATCGTGTCGGAAGCGTGCGGCGGCGCGCAGGATCTCGCCGCGCTTCGATGCCCGCGGCACCTTGTCCGAGGCAAGGATGTCGGAGATCACATCGTGCATGGAGTGCAGAGTGTCGAAGATGATAGCTAGCTGCGGATAGCGCCCGGCAAACACCGGTGCGATCACCGTGGTCATCGGCATCTGGTACGGCAGCGTGCGCGGCGGGTCCGTCAGCATCTGACGAAAGCGCGCTACGGCCGCGCTCACACCGGCCTGTCGCTCCTCGCGCGTCCGCCCTACAACGAGCGGTTCGTAGAGCCCGACCTGCAACCAGTGGTAGCCCCAGATCAGCCCGTTGAACTCGGGGTAGCGCTCCCGGAATGCGAGCGAGTCGTACTGCTCCTGCATCAGCGCCATGGTCTTCGGATGCGTGCTGAAGGCAACGTCTGGCCGCGAGCGATAGGATCTCGTGAGCTCCTCGTTACGGCGATCGCGCGCTGCAGGATAGAGCCGCTCGTCGGCGAGCACGTCGTAGACCTGGCGATGGAGCAAGTACGCCCACTCGAACATCTGCTTCGCCTCGGGTGCGAGACGGGCGTAGTGCGGCATGATCGCCATCTCCTCGAGTGGGAGTCGCGGCGGAGAGATCAGCTGATGGCGGGTGAGAAAGTTTTATTGACCCTCCTCCAGCACCGCGGCGCTCGCCGTCGGCTCGGTGTACAGCAGCTCGTAGAGAATGGCGTGCCCGTAGTCGAAAGCGTTGAACAACCGATCAGCGGCGGGATATTCGGTGCAGAAAACCGAGTTGTCACGCGCCGGATAGTAGAACCGATCGTAGGTCGTCACCCACTGGGCGGCGGCGGTTGCCGGCGCGAGCGCGAGGATGGCTGCAGCAGCCAGCGTTCGCACGTTCATCGCACACCTCCAAAGCGATGCAGCAACCCAAGCGAGACCGCCGACCCGGCCGTGACGAACCACTCATCCCGGTTGCGGAGCGTGCGCCCGACGCCCACGTCGATCCCCGTGCGGGGGCCGACCTGATAGCGCACTCCCGTCGACGCGCTCCACTCCACCTCATCGTCGACCGCGAGCGGACGTCGCGCCACCAGGTCTGCACCAACCAGCAGCGAGCGAAGGACGAACGCATGATCGGCTCAGACACCGACATCCCATCGCGAGGCGTCTCCCACCCGATCGACCGGGACGAATGCACCGGGCGTCGTCGACGCGTTGAGATGCAGTCGTCCCGCTGAGAATGTGCGGGTCGCGATCGCACTGAAAGTCGGAATGGTCCGGGACGGGCCGAACGGCCCAGTCGGGAGCAGGAGACGAGCGCCAAAAG
>JBDTUA010000137.1:0-12215 GCA_040007995.1 Gemmatimonadota bacterium
CATGGGGCGCCCATGCGCCCGCAGCCCGCCTGACCAACATGAATGCACGCTCTCCCCGGCACGCGGTACCGCGCGCGCCCGTCGCCCCGTTGCACCGGGGGCCGCAGGCGCTCCCGCCCTCGTCGGCGACCACCACGTACGGCAATCCCTTCCAGCATGCGCCTAACGCCGCGCTGCTCATCGACTTCGACAATGTCACGATGGGGATCCGCTCCGACCTCGCGGCCGAACTTCGGTCGTTGCTGTCGTCGGACATCATCAAGGGAAAGGTCGCCGTCCAGCGCGCCTACGCCGACTGGCGCCGCTACCCGCAGTACATCGTGCCGCTGGCCGAGTCGTCGATCGACATGATCATGGCGCCCGCCTACGGATCGTCCAAGAAGAACGCCACCGACATCCGCCTGGCCGTCGACGCGATCGAGCTGGTCTTCACCCGCCCGGAGATCGGGACCTACATCCTGCTCTCCGGTGACTCCGACTTTGCATCGATGGTGACCAAGCTCAAGGAGTACGGGAAATACGTCATTGGCGTCGGCATTCGCGAGTCGTCAAGCGACCTGCTGGTGATGAACTGCGACGAGTACTACTCCTACAATGCCCTTGCTGGCCTCGTGAAGAACACCGAGGAGGACGTGCAGAAGTGGGATCCATGGGAGCTGGTCGTCGAAGCGATCGGTCGCATGAAGAAGAACGGCGACGTGATGCGCTCTGATCGTCTGAAGCAGGTGATGCAGGACATCGACGCCACGTTCGACGAGAAGAACTACGGCTACTCAAAGTTCTCGAAGTTCGTGTCGGATGCCTCGGAGAAGGGATTGGTGACGATCACCAAGCTCGAGAACGGGCAGCTAGAGGTCGGACCTTCCGCGAGCGCTCCGGCAGCCGCAACTGCCGACAAGGGGAGGCGCCCGGCGGGCGAGGAGGAGGGCCCGGCGGCGCGTGAGGAGCGCGGGCGTCGCGGACGTCGAGGGGGGCGCCGAGGACGCGACCGCGAAGAGCGTGGCGATCGCCCGGGTGCCGTGCCGGCAGACGCCGCTGCCGCGTCCGACGCCGATGAGCGCGAACCCGAGCTTGGCGATGCGGCGGAGCTGCCCGCGTCCAGTGAAGGGGTGCGCGTGGAGTCCCGACCCGAGGTTCGCACGGAGGCGCGTCCAGAGTCACGTCCAGAGTCACGGCCAGAAGCGCGTTCGGAAGCGCGCGCCGAACCCGCGCGCGAACCGCGTCGTGATGCACGCCCGGAGCGGACCCCTTCGCCACGGCCCGAAGCGCGCGACGCGCGATCGGAGACGCGGGGCGAGCCCCGTCCCGATGCACGCGTGGAATCGCGCGACGACGTCGGGCTGAGCGGCGAGCGTCTCACGCGCCAGGAAGCGTTCGATCTCGTGAAGAGGGCCACCGTTGCTCTCGTAACCGGCGACAGCGCCTCCCCGGCACGCGGTGTTCGAGTCAAGGCGTTCGAATTGCTTGGCCGCGACAGCGAGAGCCTGAGCGAACGCAACTTCGAGCGAATCCTCAAAGATGCGCATGATCAGGAAGTGATCGATCTCCGGCGGCGCGGTAATGACTACGAGGTGTCGATGCCAGCGGCGGTCGCACCCGTGTCGGAGCAACTCAACCGCGCGGCTGCCGCCCACGCTGCATCCGTTGCGGCGTCGACGCCGGCCGCGCCCCCCGTTCCGCGTGGCATGGTGCCACGCAGCGCCCCGGGACGTGGCGGAAGACGCGCCCCCTCAGGCCCGCCGCCGGAACTCCTCCTCGTTGGCGTCGTGGAAGACGCACCGACTTCGTCGGCACCAGCGAAGACTGCGCCGGCGACGACACCCACTGCGAGCACCGCGGGCGGATCCGTCGCCATGAGCGGCGCGACCTCGGCCAAGGACGCCGTGAGCGCGCCGGCAGACGCCGCTGCCACGACGGCCACGACGGCCACGACCAAGCGACGCGCCCCGCGCGGACGGGGCGCGAAGGCGAAGGGAGTGGCGGCGAAGGCGGCCACGCCCAAGCCCGACGCTGCAGCCACTCCGCCAGCTGCCAAGAAGACCAGCGCCCGGCGTGCCCCCGCCAAGTCGGCGAAGAAGACCGGCGCTGCCGCCGCGTCAGCGGAGCAGAAGACCGGAGGAGGGCGAACATCCAAGGCGAAGAAGGCAGAGACCAAATGAGACAACACCCGAACGCCGCGCTCCCAGCGCGGCGTCCGAACATCCGGGCGCGTGGGGCAGTGTTGTTACCCCGGTTCTTCGACCGTCCCACCGCGCGCGTCGCCCGGGCGCTGCTCGGATGTGAACTCGAATGTCGGATCGACGGGGTGCGAGCGCGCGGACGCATCGTCGAGGTAGAGGCCTACCTCGGCTCGCACGACGCCGCTAGTCACTCGGCGGTCGGTCTCACGAATCGCAACCGCCACCTGCACGGCGCGCCTGGGACCGCGTACGTCTATCGCATCTACGGCGTACACTGGTGCGTCAATGCGGTCACCCGCGAGACCGGCCACGGAAGCGCCGTGCTCATCCGGGCGCTCGCCCCGCTGGAAGGGCTGGACGCCATGGAACAGCGCCGGGGCGGGGTGCCGATGCGGGAGCTGACCAACGGTCCCGGGAAGCTGTGCCAGGCGTTAGGAATCACCGGTGCACTCGACGGCGCGCGGCTCGACGGCGAGGCATTGCGGCTGCTGCGAGGGAGCTCGATTCCGGACGCGGCGATCGTCGTCACGCCGAGGATCGGGATCACGCAGGCCGCGGATTGGCCCCTGCGGTACCTCGTGAAGGACGAGCCCAACGTCTCCCGAACGCCTCGAGACTTCGCGCGACTCCCGCTCGATCAGGCGAACGCGTGGCTGAGAGAGCGTCGGCTGCGCTGAGTCCCTGCAGTCGGCGTGGGTCCACCAAACACGCGAGAGCCGGTTCCCGACTGGGAGCCGGCTCTCGCCGCACACAACTGCGACCTGCTACTTCAGCGTCTCGATCGCGCTGGCCACGTTGAAGCGGAGACCTGCCTCAAACACGAAGGTGTTGGCCGCGCCGTTGATCAGGAAGTTCTTCCGTGTCGGCATCGTCGCCGCCTGGGCGAAGACCGCGATGCGCGGCTGCACCTGCGCCTGCGCCCCGAGCGTGAAGATGGCTGCCGCGCGGCTGCTCTGGTCGTCCACCGCCGTGAGGACCGCCTGCTGCGAATCGGTGCTCGTGTAGGTCCCCTGCGGGTCGGCATTCTGGATCACGTTGATCGCCAGCCCAAATCCGCCGTACGGACGGATGTTGCCGTACTGCAGTGGGAAGAAGAAGATGCTGGCGCTGTATCGACGCAGGTCGCTGATGTAGACCGACCGTACCGACCCAGGGGCCGTCGCGTCGAAGACTCCCGCCGTGTTGTCGAAGAACGCCTGCTCCACGGAGACGTAGAGCGCCGCATGGGTGCGGGTGATCAGCCACTCGCCGCCCACAGTTGGTGCGTTGACCTTCGAGCTGCCGTCGACGCCGGAGGTGAACATGGTCGTACCGCCTTTCACCCCCCAGAACCACGAGTCATCGAAGAGCCGTGCGGCCTTCGTGGGGGCCTGAGCGCCGACCAACGCAGGAATGATGGCGGCGGCGGTCACGGCCAGACGGAACGTGCGAACGATGCGCATACGCAAAGCCTCGGAAATCGCGCGGAGTGGATGTCAGCGCTCTCCGACGGTCCCTCCGGCGGACAGCGCATGGAACTGCAGCGATGAATCCCTTCGTGCCGAGCGTCCGCACCGATGCGGACGAACGCTCGACTGATGAAGTCCCGACCCCGGCGGCCCGCGCTAGGTTGAAGATGATCCTCCCGCTAGTCACGCGCCGCGCGAACCCGGCTGACTCGTGCGCCCTCGTCGGAGGACGCGAGCGTCGGGACGCGCGCCGGCAGACACATCGCCTCGCACCTTCCGCCGACTCATGTGAGGGACGAGGACGACGGCACAGTGGTCACGCCGTCCCCGTCATTCCCCAAACGCCTGAGCGCCGGTGACGCACCGCACTCAATCTCGGTAGGAAACGCCCATTCGAGGCCGCGCATCCCGTTCCGCGACCCCTATTCGCCCACAATGGGCGCTACGCTCCGCGCCCGACAGCTCTTCTCGTCTTCTCGTCTTCTCCCTTACACCACCCCCAATCGTCCCCCGACTCGCCGAAACGCCGCGATTGCGAAATCGAGATCATCGCGTGTGTGCGCCGCCGAGACCTGGCATCGCACGCGCGCCGTCCCCTGAGGGACCACGGGAAAGCCGAAGCCGGTGACGAAGACTCCCTCCGCGAGCATCTGTTCGCTCATCTCGATCGCTGCCGCCGTCTCGCCGATGATGATGGGGACGATCGGCGTTTCGCCAGCGAGCGGCTTGAATCCGGCTTCCATGAGCTGCCCGCGGAAGTACTGCGCATTGTCGCGCAGGCGCTGCACGCGCTCGGGCTCAAGCTCGATCACCCGAATCGCCTGCAGGGCGCTTGCCGCGACCGTCGGCGGGAGCCCATTGGAGAAGAGCTGCGGGCGCGAGCGCTGGGTCAGCACGTCACACAACGCCGCCGATCCGGCGACAAAGCCGCCAGCGGCGCCTCCCACCGCCTTGCCTAACGTCGAGGTGATGACGTCGACCTCGCCCAATACACCGAAATGTTCGGCCGTGCCGCGCCCGGTCGCGCCGAGCACGCCGGTCGCGTGCGAATCGTCCATGATGAGGATGGCGTCATGGTCGCGCGCCACCTGCAGCAACTCCGGCAGTCGCGCGATGCTTCCTTCCATCGAGAACACACCGTCGGTCCAGATGAGACGGCGACGCGCTCCCCGGTGCGCCTCCAGCTTCGTCACCAGGTCGTCGAGGTCTGAGTGCTTGTAGACCGCGGTCGTACACTTGGTGATCGACTTGGCCAGCCGGATGGAATCGATGATCGACGCGTGGTTGAGTTCGTCCGAGATAACGAAGTCGCCCGCCTCCACGACCGTCGCTGTGAGTCCCTCATTGGCGTTCCATGCCGAGACGAAACTCATCGACGCCTCCGTCCCCACGAAGCGCGCAAGCGCCTGCTCCAGCTCGCGGTGCACCGTGAACGTCCCACAGATGAATCGCACGCTCCCCGTTCCCGCACCATACTTCTTGAGGCCGTCGATCCCCGCCTTTACGACGGTCGGCTCGTCGCATAGGCCGAGGTAGTTGTTGGACGACAGGATCAACGTGCGTCCTCGTCCCTCCATCTCGACCCACGCGGACTGCGGCGACTCGAGATAGTTGAGTCGCTTGTACACACCATCGCGCTTGAGATCGTCGATGCGCGACTGCAGGTTGGACTTGAACGCGGCGTTGGGCATGAGAGGGCAGAAGACGAGAAGACGAGAAGACGAGGAAGGGCGCCGGGAGGGAGCACTTGCCCGTCCCGACGCCCTCAATCAACCGCCAGCGACGAGTCGATTCAACCCGAAGCGCCTCGTCTTCTTGTCTTCTCCCGACTACGCCCCTATCTCAAACACCACTTTCCCCGCGTCGCCGCTCTTGATGGCGTGAATCGCTTCCTCGAATCCCTCGAGCGGAAAGCGGTGCGTGATGACCGGCGTCGGATCGAACTTCCCCGACCGCAGGAACTGCGACATCTGGATCCATGTGTCGTACATCCGCCGACCGATGACGCCGTACACGGTGATCCCCTTGAAGATGATCTCCGTCGCGAAGTTCACCTCGATCGGCCGTGCCGGAATGCCGAGCATCTGCACGCGTCCGCCGAGTCGCACTTCCTTGAAGGCCTGATGAATCGCGGCGGGGACTCCGCTCATCTCGAGCACGACGTCAACTCCGAGGCCATCGGTCGCCCGTCGGACGGTCTCCTCGACCTCGCTCGGATGCACGGCGTCGTGCGCGCCCATGCCGCGCGCGAGCTCCAGCCTGCGAGGATTCACGTCGCTGGCGATGACCCGCGAGGCGCCGGCCGCGGCGCAGATCCCTACCGCGAAGATCCCGATCGGCCCGCATCCCGTGACCAGGACCGTTGCCCCGGGAATCTCCGTCCCGTGCAACGCCGTGTGAAAGGCGTTCCCCATCGGATCATGGATCCCCCCGATCTCGTAGGAGATGTTCGCGTCGAGATGCCACACGTTGGTCGCCGGCATTGCGATGTACTCAGCGAAGCAGCCATCCCGGTCGACGCCGATGATCTTCGTGTTGGGACAGACGTGTGAGTTACCCGTGCGACAGAGGTGGCAGCGCCCGCAGACGATGTGCCCCTCGGCGGTGACCAGGTCGCCCACGGCGACGTCGCGCACGAGCGATCCCACCTCGACGACATCTCCCGCAAACTCGTGGCCGACGATGAACGGTGGGCGACAGCGATGGCTCGCCCAGTCGTCCCATTCGTAGATGTGCACGTCGGTGCCGCACACGCCAGCGCGCTTCACCTGAATCAGGACTTCGTCGTCGCGGATGACGGGAATCGGGACGTCCGCCAGCGTGAAGCCAGGGGCGGAGGAGGCTTTGACGAGTGCGCGCATTTTATGGAGTAGACGAGAGGACGAGAAGACGAGAAGACGGGAAGACGAGAAGACGAGCGCTCGTGAGTGGAGGCGCGAAGGAGACCCACGACGCCACTCCCCGCGCTTGACTCAACCCCCCCCTCCCCCCCCAAATCAAGCGCCCACCTGCCCCCCCTCGTCTTCTCGTCTTCTCCATACTCCCACCTAGACCAACGATGTGATTTGTCCGCCGTCCACCTGAATCGCCGCGCCCGTCACGAACGAAGCGCGTTCGCTGGCGAGGAAGGTGACCACCGCGGCGAATTCGCGCGGGTCGCCCGAGCGCCCGATCGGAATCCCCGCCTGTCGCGACGCCAGAACTTCGTCGACCGGGCGCTGCTCGCGCGTCGCCCGCATCGTGGCCAGTTCGAGTGCCCGAGCAGTGTCGAAGTGGCCGGGCATCACCGTGTTCACCAGCACGTTATCCCTCGCGACTTCGTTGGCCAGCGTCTTGGCAAACCCTAACAGTCCGGCGCGAGCGGTGTTCGACAGGAGCAGCCCCTGGATCGGCATCTTGGCGGCCATCGACGTGAGAAAGAGCACGCGGCCCCAGCGACGCGTGCGCATCCCGGGCACCACCGCATGCGCGAGTCGGATCGAAGCCATCAGGTTCAGGTTGATCGCCGCTTGATACTGCGCCTCTGTCGTCGATTCGAAGAGCGTCGAGGGGGGGCCCCCTGCGTTCGCGATGAGGATGTCGACCGGACCCAGCGACTCCTCCACCTCCCGCGCGATCCGGGCCGCGGCGCCCACCTCGCCCACGTCGGCGGCGATCGCCAGCAACCGCGCTCCCGTACGTCCGACGATGTCGGCGACCTGACGGTCCAACTCGTCCTTGCGCCGCGCCACGAGCGCCACCGCCGCTCCTTCCTGGCTCAGTTCGTTCGCGATGGCGAGCCCGAGCCCGCTCGAAGCTCCCGTGACGAGCGCGACCCTGTGTGTCAGTCCGAGATCCATGAGAACGATCCGAAAGAGGAAGTGGATGCTGTAGTCCCGCGCGCGTCGGCCGGCGCTGCGCCGGCCTGGCACTCGGTCAGCGCGCCGCGGGCGAATGCGTGATGGTGCCGTCGGCGCTCTCGACCGATAGTCCATCGGGGCGGTCCGAGCGACGCACGTTGACCGCGCACACCTTGTACTCGGGGATGTGGGCGACCGGGTCGAGCGCGGGGTTCGTCAGGAGGTTCACGGCGGCTTCTCGATAATGCATCGGGATGAAGACCTGCCCCGGCGAGACTCGCTCCGAGAGGCGGACCGCGATGCTGATCTCTGCGCGGCGCGACGCGACCACAACTTCTTCGCCGTCGCGCACGCCGAGTCGCTCGGCATCCGCTGCGTTGAGCTCGACGATCGGAGTCGATTCACGCGCGTCGAGCGCGAACGACCGCCGCGTCATCGTTCCGGTGTGCCAGTGATACATCTGGCGACCGGTGTTGAGCAGGAACGGATACTCATCGTTCGGGAGTTCCGCCGGCGGAAGGTATTCGACCGGATGGAACGTCGCCTTGCCGTCGGCCGTCGGGAACGCGTCGGCAAAGAGGAACGGAGTGCCGCCATGGTCGGCGTCGTGCACCGGATACTGAAGTCCCGCGTGCGTATCGAGCCGGGCGAAGGAGACGCCGCGCCACGACGGAGTGACCCGGGCAATTTCATCCATCACGTCGGAGGCATCGCGAAAGGGCGAAGGGAGTCCGACGCGTTGTGACAACTCGATCAGGATGTCGAGATCCCGTCGCGCCTTGCCGGGCGGTGCGATCGCCGCGTGAGACAGCTGGATCCGCCGCTCGGTGTTGACGAACGTCCCGTCCTTCTCGGCGAATGACGATCCGGGCAGGACCACGTCTGCGTATCGCGCCGTCTCCGTCAGGAAGATGTCCTGGACCGTCAGGAACTCCAACTCGCGGAACCAATGCTCCGCGTGCGAGATCTGCGCGTCCGACAGGATGGGATTCTCCCCCATGATGTACATGCCGCGCACTGGTGAGCCTTCGACCACCATCTGCGTCACCTTGAGTCCGGGCGCGAGCGGTATCCGCTCCTCGGGCACGCCCCACTCCTGCGCGAACTGTCGACGAATCGCGGGATCGGACACCGGTTGATAGTCGGTATAGACCATCGGGATCGCACCGACGTCGCTCGCCCCCTGCACGTTGTTCTGTCCACGAATCGGCAGCATCGCCGCTCCCGGTCTCCCGATCATCCCGGTGGCGAGGATCAGGTTGAGGAGCGACGAGACGATGTCGGTCCCGGTCGCGTGCTGGGTCAGCCCCATCGCCCAGAGCGTCGATGAACGCGGGCCGCGCGCATAACGCTCGGCTGCCTCGCGTATCAGGGCGACGGGGACGCCGGTGATCTGGGAGGCGCGCTCAGGGGTATACGGCGCGACGGCCGCACGCACACGATCAAAATCATGGGTGCGCCGCGCGATGAAGTCGCGATCCTCGAGCCCGGTCGCGAGGATGTGATGGAGCATCCCATTCATCAGGGCGACGTCGGTCCCGGGCATCGCCCTGAGGTGGATGTGCGCGCGCGTGGCCAGTTCGATCCGGCGGGGATCGCAGACGATCAACGTGGCACCGCGCCTGACCGCGCGCTTGATCGCCGCCCCGAAGACGGGATGAGACTCGGTCGTGTTGGCGCCGAGCAGGAAGATGACGTCGGCGTCGTGCTCGACCTCCCGCATCGCGCCCGACGCTGCGCTGGTATTCATCGCCAGCTGCATGGCGCTCACCGACGACGAGTGGCAAAGGCGGGTGCAGTGGTCGACGTTGTTGGTCCCAAGTCCCCCGCGAAACATGCGCTGCAGCAGGTAGTTCTCTTCGTTGCTGCACTTCGCGGACTGCAGCACCGCGAGCGATGGCGAGCCGTGGACATCCCGCAGGCGCGTGAGTTCCTGCGCGGTGATCTCAAGGGCCTCTTCCCACGAGGCCTCGCGAAACGGCTCGTACCATGAGGGCGGCGTTGCCACGCGGTCGCGCGGATCGCCGAGTGGTCCGACGCCGGAGAGAGTGCGTTGCAGGGGGTTCGTGCGCGGCCCCCGCTTGTGCGTTCGTGCTTCCTCTTCGATCAGGTCCCACGGTCCGCCGCGCCGCGCCCACATTCCGGCATTGTCGTGCGTCGGGTCGAAGATCCATCGCCCATCGCGCTTGATCCAGCCGCGCCGCACCAGCGGCGTGCGGAGCCGATCGCGATGCTGCACGAAGTCGATGCCGAACCGTCCTTTCACGCACGTCGAGCCCTGATTCGGCGTCTTCTCCTCGATCCACGGAGAGCGAACGTGAATGACGGTCTCGTCGCGCACCTCGAGGTCAAGCTGGCAGCCGACGGCGCAATACGGACAGACACTGCGCACCGTGCGATCGACGGGCGGCATCGCGTTGGAGCGCGGACGCTCCATGCGCGTGCCGTCGGCGGCGCGCACCGCCATTGGGATGATGTCATGAATCGCCCCGGTCGGACAGACACGGACGCACTCGCCGCACCAAGTGCAGCCGGCGTGCTCCGGGTTGCCATCGCCTCCCACAATGATCTGGGCGCGATCACCCCGGTGCGCGACGTCGAGCACGCCCACCACCTGGATCTCGTCGCAGGCGCGCACGCAGCGCGTGCAGAGAATGCAGGTCGACATGTCGTGACGGATGATCGGGTCGCCGTCGCGCGCGTCGCCCTGTCGCAAGGGCAATCCCGACCGATGCGGCGTTGGCACGTCGTATCGCCTGACGAGCGTCTCGAACTCGTTGCGCGCGCCCCCCGGCGGAATGTCTTCCACCGGATAGCGCTCGAGCAGGAGCCCGAGGACTCCCTGGCGACTCTTCACGGCAGCTCGCGACTCGGTGGAGACCCGCATCCCATCTTCCGCCATCGCCGCACACGCGGGGACGAGCTTGGCGTTGTCGTCGACCGAGACCAGGCAGATCCGGCAATTGCCGACAGTCGCGAGCGTGGGATACCAGCACAGCGTCGGCACGTCGATGCCGGCACCGCGAGCAGCGTCGAGGATGGTAGCGCCGGCGTCGACCGTGCAGGTCTGGCCGTCGATGGTGAGCGTCGGCATTCGGACGGAGGGACAGGGGAGCGATCGCCCTACAAGGGGGAAAATGCCCGACGGGACGCACGGAGTCCAGCGGAAGGCACGCGCGATCCGCGGGTCGCCGAGGAACGCGCGCGAGGGGCGGGGCGGCCGCGCGTGGCTGTGTCGACCGCGCGTCAGGCGGGATCGAAGCCCTCGTGCGAGCGCCTAACGATGGATATTCACCTCCCCTCGTCCGGTCGCCGGGTTCCGCGCCTGCGGCCTGCAACGGGAGCGGAGGCTCGCCGCTCGCGGGCCGGTCACCGTGGTGTGAGGCGGCCGCGAACTCGTGTCGACCGAATCCGCTGGATGCTCCGCGGGCGAGATGCAGGTGCCGGGCGCGCGCGTCGGAGGCGCCTCGGGCGAGGTGCACGCGTCAGTATCCGCGGGACGCACGCGCGGTGCGCACGCGTCGGCACCCGCCGGACGCACGTGTACGCCGCCGCCGGAAGTTCATGCGGTGTGCACCCGCTCGTCGACCGCGCCCGTGAGATCGAGCTAATGATCGGCGAAGGTTGACCCGCCGCCCGGCCTCGTTAGGCATGTCGCCGACGGCCTGGTGGGCTTCCCCGTCGCAGTGCCGTATTGCGCCGGTGACGGGGGACTCATATATTCGCGTCGAGCACCTATCGCGTGCGCGCGAGGACACTGCGTGGCGTCAACACCGAACGAGCTCCTCACAATCGCGTCGTTCCTGGACACTTCGCGGTGTCGCTCCGGTCCGCACTTCGACCGAGCCCGCACGCGAGGGAGCATCGTCTCCCTCCTCGACCGACCAAAGCCGCACAATTCCGACGCTCCGCCCACTCGCGCGGACCGCACGCGCACGAGTCGCATTGCGCCGCTCGGGCCGCGTTCTTTGTGCACCGGCATCGTCGCTTGCGATGCTCGCGCGTCGATGACGCTTGGACTTGGCGTCGCCGCGCCGACGTCGCGCCCACCACAACTGCTCCTGCACTCCGACGTGCGTCCATCGTCGAGGCGACGCCTCGCCTGGGGCAGCGGCGCGGCGTTGCACGAGCCACAGACGGAGGCGCGAACGCCGGAGCGCTTTTGGAGTAGCGCGCTTGCAGGATTTCATTTTTCGGAAGGATCGCCCGAGCAGGAACGCGTTCGCACCATCGCGCGTGCACAGACGCGTGCAGACACGCGGGCACAGGTGTGCCGGGGCATGCGGTTCGCGCGAAGTGCAGTCCTCGGGTTGGTCGCGACGAGCAGGCGCGCGTTAACCCGATATCGTCCGCACCGAAAAGTCGCAACTTGAACTTTACCGGTGTATGTCGTGTGTTATAGATTGTTGTCGAGTTGAAACGATTGCGAATGTCAAGTCGTCATAGCTCGGATCGATCACGAACTTTCAGAACGTCAGTACGAACCGCGCAGGTTTTGACATAGCGCCGCAGTTAGGCGCGACGGGCCAACCGGACGCGAATGTGTCCGGTTGCTGCCGACCGATCCACCGGGGGATCGGACCGGTGATCCACACCAGACCAGGAGATACTCTCATGGCTGCGAAGAAAAAGGCTGTAAAGAAGACCGCGAAGAAGGTGGCGAAGAAGGCTGCCAAGAAGACCAAGAAGCGCTAGGTCTTCCGGTCCTGAAAAAACAAGAAAGCCGGCGCGATCCTGCGCCGGCTTTC
>JBDTUA010000138.1:0-12211 GCA_040007995.1 Gemmatimonadota bacterium
CCGTCCGGTGCTGGAATCGCGGTAACGGCGCCCCGGCAGACACCTATTTCACGATCCTCGTCCTCGAATAGATAGTCCTGCGGTCGCTACGCTCCCGCGGCCCGCGAGTTGCACAACGTCAAAGAAGCGGTGATCCCGGGTTTCCCCGAGTGTACAGCCGCCCGGCAGGTTAGTTGTTTCTAAGTCGCGACGCGGGAAGTGTTTTCCCGAGATGTCCACGCGGCAGAATGCCGGAGTATTCCTCGGAGCGGTCGATGCAGATTTCCCACAGCGAAGTGCGGCGCCACCCCATCTGGAAGCGCGAAGTGCACCACGAGCGGCAGATCGCCGGCCCGAAGGGCGCCATCTCGCCGCGCGGGCGAATGATCCTGTCGGCCATCGCCGGGGCACTCATCCTGGCCACCCTGCTGGTAAGCGCCGGGTAGGCGGCGACCTGCGCCCCCTCGGAACGCCGCCCATCCCTCCGGATCGGCGGCGTTCCCCTATTCGGGACTGGCCGACAGCTCACGAGGAGAGTCGGCGCGACTTGGGCTACGTCGCCATGCGTTGACTCGCCATCGAGGCAATCGCCACTCCCGCCGGAGCTAGGCGTTCGGGTCGATTCGGGTCACAGGCCATGCCGGAATCGCACCTACCGCCAGGGCCTTGACCGCCAGCAGAAACGGCGCGCCGATGAGCGCCAGCGGATCCGTCTCTGCTTCCTCGAAAAGCAGTCCGCGGATGGCTCGCGAAAGCGCCAGCGCCCCCGCGACCCCGACCACGATCCCCACAGCCACCAGCCGCGCCCCCTCCCCGATGACCAGTCGCATGACGCTGGCACGCCGCGCCCCGATGGCGATGCGCACCGCAAACTCTCGCCGTCGCGACACAACCCCGTAGGCCGCGAGTCCATACGTGCCGACGCAACCGAGCAGGAGCGCAGCTACCCGGCGCGATGCAAGTGATTCCGCGACCAGGGCGTCGAGCGTGCGTTCGTTGCTGAGTGGTGCGTCGGGCACGATCTCGGTCTCTGCCGCTCAGCGTATTTGCGGCACCGTCTCCTAGACCGCTGGGGACGCCCGAAGCGTCGGCTCCTGCGACGACGTCGCGCGGTTCAGATGGTTCGGGCATTGCCGAACCGCTCGAAGCGCCGTCCACGGGCGCGCAGCCGTTCGATCATCGCGTCCTGTTCCAACTGCGTCGCCGGGCGACCGATCGCCGCCGCGCTGTACCGCCAGCGATGGGTCAGAGAGTCGACCATCCGCGTTTCCGGAAAGTCGGATAGGTGGACGGGTTCGAGCCAGAGCGAGTCGCTGCCGGCGCGGATCCATTGGGGGGGGCCGCACGACGGGGACGAGCGCGCTGCGACTCGGCGTCCTCATCGTCACGATGGCGGCGCGGCACTCGAGCTTCCGGTGCGCGATGCTATGTGCGCTCCCGCGCCTCCAGGGCAGCGAGCAGCGACGGAACGAAGCCGCCGAAGGCGCCGTTGCTCATCACGAGGATGAGATCGTTCGGTCGTGCCGCCCTCGCAACGTCGGCGACGAGTTCTCCAACATCGGCGGACGCGCGGGCGTCGATCCCCTTCGCGCCGAGCGCCCGCACAATGGCCGGGACATTGAGTTGCTCGTCGGCCGGGACCTGATCGTGCGCTTCGGGCAATCGGAGTACGACACACTGCGCCGCATCGAACGCCGTCTCGTACTCGCCTTGATGGATATTACGACGAGAGGTGTTCGACCGCGGCTCGAAGACCGCCCATAGGCGCCGCGACGGGTAGCGCTGCCGGAGGGCGAGAATGGTCTCCCGGACCGCAGTCGGGTGATGAGCGAAATCGTCGATCACAAGGATTCCGCCGATCTCACCACGCGCCTCCTGCCGTCGCTTCACCCCGAGGAACGAGGCGAAGCCGGTCGCGATCTCGTCAGGGGCGAGGCCGAGGGAGCGCGCCGCCGCGTAAACGCCGGTGGCATTCTCAAGGTTGTGAAATCCCGACATCGGGAGGATCAACTCAAGCGACTCGCCGGCCGGTCCGTCGATGGAGAACTGCGCGCCCTCCTCGCTGAATCGTGCGTCGTGTCCGCGATAGTCGGCCGCATGCTCCCAGGCATACGTCATGACCGGCGCGCGCGCGTGGGCGCGCGCCAGCGCGACAGCACCCGGGTACGAGGCGGCGACCCCGAGCCACCCGTTCTCGGGAAGCGAGGCGGCGAAGCGCGCATACGACGATTCGTAGTGCGCCATGTCGCGATAGATGTCGGCGTGATCGAACTCGATGCTGGTCAGGAGCGCCGTCCGCGCGCGATAGTGCAGGAACTTCGGTCCCTTGTCCCAGTAGGCTGTGTCGTATTCGTCCCCCTCCACCACCACGTGCGCCCCGGCGCCCAGCCGGAAGTTGCCACCGTAGTTGAGTGTCACCCCGCCGATGAGAAAGGTCGGATCGCGTCCGGCCGCGGCAAGCACGTGCCCCATGAGCGCCGACGTGGTGGTCTTGCCGTGCGTTCCGGCGATCACGACGCTGTGGCGCCCCGCCGCGACGAGGGCTCCGAAGGCCGCAGGGAAGGACATCAGCGGCAGTCCGCGCTCGCGCGCCGCGGTCGCCTCCACGTTGACGCGACGGATCACGTTCCCGATGATCACGAGATCGGGGTGTGCACGGTCGAGGTTCGCGGGCGTATACGGTGTGTAGACCTCGATCTCCCACTTGCGCAGCATGTCGCTCATCGGCGGATAGACGTTTTCGTCGCTCCCCGTCACGCGGTACCCGGCCGCCTTGAGCATGCCGGCGAAGGCCCCCATCCCGGTGCCGGCCACGCCGACGAGATGGACACGACGCACGGACGTCGGATCGAGATGCTCGAGCACGTGGCCCAGGTCGTCAGTTGAATTTATAGTCACAAAGGGCAGTGGGGATTCAACCCCAGAAGATGTACGCGACGAAGATCGCCGTCACGACGCCTACCAGGTCGGCGATCAGGCCGCAGGCGACCGCGTAGCGCGTCTTGCGTACGCCTACCGATCCGAAGTACAGCGCCAGGATGTAGAACGTCGTGTCGGTCGCTCCCTGGAAGGTAGACGCAAGGCGACCGACGAACGAATCCGCCCCGTACGTCGTCATGGCATCGACCATCATGCCGCGCGCGCCGCTGCCGCTGAGCGGCTTCATGAGGGCGGTCGGGAGCGCGGGGATGAGTTCGGTGCGAAGGCCGAGCGCGGAGAATACGCGCCCGAGACCGTTGACCATCAGGTCGAGTGTTCCCGAGGCGCGAAACACGCCGATGGCCACCAGGATCGCCACCAGGTACGGAATGATGCGCACGGCGACCTGAAAGCCCTCCTTGGCCCCTTCGATGAAGGCCTCGTAGGCGTTGACCTTGCGCACGAGCGCCATCAACAGGAAGGTCGAGATCACCCCGTAGAGGATGACATTGGCGACGACGTTGGAAATCGATTGCACCTGCTCCTGCGGCAGCCCGATGAAGTACCAGACGGCCGCAGCGACCAGTCCGGTGACCCCCACGAGATACGCGAGCAGGATCGGGTCGAGCAGGTTGATGCGTTGAATGACGCTGACCAGGATCAACGACACCAGCGTGGCGAAATACGTCGTGATGAGGATGGGCAGAAATACGTCGGACGGATTCGCTGCTCCGAGTTGGGCGCGATACACCATGATGCTGATCGGGATCACCGTCAGCCCCGACGTGTTGAGGACCAGGAACATGATCTGCGCGTTCGTCGCCGTTTCCTTATCGGGGTTCAGCGACTGCAACTCCTGCATGGCCTTGAGCCCCAGCGGCGTGGCGGCATTGTCCAATCCCAGCATGTTGGCCGCGAAATTCATGATCAACGACCCGATGGCGGGGTGATCCGGCGGGACCTCGGGGAAGAGGCGGCGGAAGAAGGGTCGCACGACGTACGCCATCGCCCCGATCGCCCCTCCCTTCTCGCCGACCTTCATGAGACCGAGCCACAGGGTGAGGACGCCTGTCAGGCCGATCGAGATCTCGAAGCCCGTCTTCGCGGAGTCGAAGGTGGCGGTTACCATGCTCGTGAAGACGGTCGCGTCGCCCAGCACCACCAGCTTCACCAAGCCGACCGCGAGGGCGATCAGGAAGAAGGCAATCCATATATAGTTGAGGGTCATCGTCCTGCTCCTGGAAGGGGACGTGTCAGGAGCTCGACGAGTACGGGGACGTGATCTCGCATCAACACCTCGGTAGCAGCGAGCGGAAACTCGTACGTGACGACGGCGACTCCATGCTCCTGGCCCCATGACCCGAACGATCCCGGGGTCGGATAGCCGACATCGCGCACGAGTGGCATCCCCGTACGCGTGGCGAGCCAGCCGCCTAACGAACTATGATTGGCGTCGTCGATGCACGCCAACGGCGCGTGCAACGCCACGACGATCCGGGGTTCCAGCCGGGCGATGAGCTCCAGCAGCGACGCCGTTTCGGGCTCCGAACCCGCGCGCGCTCCCGTGCCGAGGATCACATCGCTCGGATCCTCGATCGTGGAGCGGCAGGTGACCGGGTGCGGCTGCCAGTTCCGCGACGGAAAGTTTCGGTTGAGGTCGACGCCGCGTGCGTTGCCACGCGTTCCGCGAATCAGGCCGTCGGGATTCGCGGCCAGCACCACGGCGGCGCGCTCAGGAGGCGCGTCGAGTTGCCGCAGCGCGCGGGACAGTGCGTACGTCGTTTCCGGTTCCTCGCCATGAATGCCGGCAAAGATCAAGAGCTCACACGGCCCCGGCGGCGACCAGACCTCGAGCGGAATTCCGAGGACAGACCGACCATACGTCGCTGGCGACCAAGGGATCGTCCCCCATGCCGAGCGTGGTCGCACCGTCACGCGACGACCCGATGCTGTGTGTCGGGTGGCGTGCGAAGCGGCGGATCGATGTTGGTCACGAAGCGTTGGTAGAGGTCGTCGAGTTCGCCGAGCACCACGTCCGCGAGCTGCACGTCGCCCGCGCCAATCGCACCGCGCAATAGTTCGGGCGTCAGCGCTGCAAGGTAGGCCGACGCGATTGGCGCGTGGCTCAAATGCCACCGCTCCGGGGCAACACCGCCGCGGTCGTGGTCGTAAGGTCGATAGAATCCCCACGCGTTGCCAGAGGCGATTCGTCCGTCGAGCCACTCGTGAAGCGCGCCGTGCATCCCACCTGAATCGACTTCGGCGGGAATGAGCTGCAGTTCGTAGCCAGCTGGTGTCGAGGCGGCATCGTAGACGTCCAGGTCCGTTCCCCAGTGATGACGAGAGGCTCCCGGCAGCGCAGACCATCGCATGATGGCGACGACGAGATCGCGCCCGGAGAGCTGCGCGATGTCGATCGGACGAGCCGCCGAATCGAGTACCGCGAGGCGCCCCAAGGCCTTTCGGTTCCAGATGGAGCGTTGTCGCTCGAAGTCGCGGAACGAACTATGCACCCGAAGGTCGAAACCCTCCACACGGGCGGCCTCCCGTAACGCAAGAAAATCGTCGACCACCTCGGCATGCATGCGGCACCCTGCCTCCTGCGCAGCGGCAGCGGTGCAGAGATGTGCGTCGGACTGGCCGACAAGTACCGTGGAAGCAGGAAGCACGGAAGCCAAGAGGAAATGGATGAGGGGGACGTTTCGGCATCGCGATGGACGCGCGGCGTCTCGTCCCGCGTTACGATAGTCGCGGTACCGGCGGCGACGCGAGGCCGGTTCGCGGCAGGATCGTACCCCCGCAATGGGCGCGCAATGGGCGCGCAATGGGCGCGCAATGGGCGCGCAATGGGCGCGTCGCGGCAGTGGTCACCGCGTACCGGCGAGTCGTCGGAGAGAGACGTTTGCCTCCGGGACCTGTACACACGAGTGCGCGGAACCAATGTTTCGTGTCGAAGCGAACGCCGCCGTTGCGTGGGCAGAGCACGATGGTTGGCGACGCGTGGCGCGCGGGACAGACACGACGAGATGCGTCCGGGAAATTGGCGCGGACGCACCTGACGGAGGGCGAACGCACGTGGCGAGCGGTCGGAGTGAGCGACATGGGGTGGTGGAATGCGGGCGCCTCGAGGCGCCGGCGAGTCGTGCGCGCCTCCGTGCGATGTCGGAAGTCGGATGAGCGGTAAGACGTCGCTCCTGGAGCACGTGAAGGAAGTCTGCGCCTCGCGATACGATGTCCGCGGGGAGATCGGACGTGGAGGGATGGCGGCGGTCTTCGTCGCGCAGGACTTGCGGCTGAATCGTCGCGTCGCGCTCAAAGTGATGCTCCCCGGCCTCGCCTTCACCGACGGCATGTCGGAGCGATTCGAGCAGGAGGCGCGCACCGCCGCGAACCTGGATCATCCCAACATCGTCACAATTTTCGGCGTGGAGGAGTTGGACGACCTCTTCTGCTTCGTGATGAAGTACGTGGAGGGACGGTCGCTGGACATGGTCACGCGCGACGTGGGACCGCTGCCGATCGACGTCACGCACTTCCTCCTGCTGCGCGTGACGATGGCCCTGGGCTATGCGCACGACGAGGGCGTCGTGCACCGCGACGTGAAGCCTGGCAACGTCCTGCTCGATCGCCGAGGGACGCCGATCGTCACCGACTTCGGTATCGCAAAGGCCGCGGAGTCGCCGTCGCTGACTGTGACGGGTTCGATCATCGGGACGCCGCCCTACATGAGCCCCGAGCAGTTCATGGGGCGACCCGCCCTCCCCGCATCCGATCAGTATGCGCTGGGCATCATGGCGTACGAGATGCTGGCCGGCGAACTCCCCTTCCAGGGGTCGATGCTGGAGTTGCAGCTGGCGCACCTCCAGAAGATCCCGACGCCGATCGACGAGGTGCGCCGCGACACGCCGCCCCCGTTGGCGGCCATCGTCACGCGAATGCTCGCCAAGGAGCCGACCGAGCGCTTCGCCACGTTGCACGAAGCCGAGGCGGCGCTGCGCGAGATCCCGCTCGACGAGGAGGCCGCCAGAGGTAAGCTGGTGGAACTGGGATTTCTCGCCTCGATGACGGCGCCGTTCGGGCTTGCGTCGACTCCCCTGCGCTCGGCGCCGGCGATGCGAGCGTCCGCCGCATCCCGGTCGATGCCGACCGATGACGGCGAGGCAGTCGCGTCGTCCACGCCAGAGGCGCCGACGACCCCGGTGACCCCGGTGACCCCGGTAGCCTCGGTGGCCTACGTTCGCATCGACCCGATCCCCTCAACGTTCACGGCGGGCGAGATCATCCCGCTCCGAGGGAGCGCATACGACGCGAGCAACACACCGATCCCCGGGAAGGAGCTGGCATGGGAGATCTGGCCCACCGACGCCGGGCAGATCAGTGCGAACGGGACGCTCACCGTCCGCACTCCGGGCGACATCACCGTCACGGCATCCTGCGACGGCAAACACTCGCTGGCGCGGGCCGAAGTCACGCCGCTACCGGTCAATCGCCGGGCGGGCTTCGTCGCGACCGAAATCGGGTGTGCGCCGGCGACCAATCCCGTCGATGCTCAGCGGTCCGCCGCATCGCTGACCGCATCGCCTCACGCATCGGACGGCATATCCGATGCTCCCGCGCTCCAGCGCCCCGATGTTCGGCGCCTGCTGTCGGTGAGTGCCGCCGTCAGCGCTATCGTGCTGGCGGGGCTGATGGTGATCGTGGCGCTCAAGCTGCGTGATCCCCCTACAACGGGCATGCCGTCGACATCGACGAAGCGCTCGGCCGCGGTGACGGCGCCTCCTGCCGCCCCTTCCCGGACACGCACCCGAGTGCCGTCGACGCTGACCGACTCGATCGTGGCGGCGACCGAAGCGACGCCCGCGACCGAAGCCAGGCCCGCGAGAGAGGCGCCGCTCGGCGCGGGAGCCCGCGTCGCCGTGGTCTCGCTGCAAATCGTCGATCCCCCCGCCACCATCACAGTGGGCGACCGATTGCAGCTGCAGGCCTTCGCGCGTGGGCCGGCCGGCGAGCGGCTGGCGAACGAGCCGGTCAGCTGGCGGAGTTCGAACGCGCGCATCGCCAGCGTCGTCGCCTCCAGGGGGACGGTTCGGGCGCTGCGACCGGGGGCGGTGGAGCTGACCGCGAGTGCACGCGGCATTGAGCAGCAGCTGTCGCTCCAGATCAGCGCACCCACCCTGACGTCGATCGCGATCGTCAACCTCCGGGCGCTCACCGTCGGAGAGACATTCACCGTAGCCCTCTCCGCCCGGGCAGAAGGGGGGGCGCTGGACGATACTGCGCTGAATGCCATCGGCATCACGGGGCGTTGGTCCTCGTCGTCTCCTGAGGTGGCGCGGATCGACGCACGTACCGGGCAGCTTCGTGCGCTCTCGCCCGGCACCACGACGATTCGCGTGGAGGCGGGAACGCTCGCGGCGACTGGGAGTGTGGTGGTGTCGGGCGCCAGCGCCGTCGCGAGTTCTGGGGCCAGCGCGCCACGGGCCGAATCTCCGGCAACGCAGCCTGCGCCCGTCGCGGCGCGCGGTGCGAGCGACGTCTCGCGCGAGATCGAGGGCGCGCTCAAGGAATACGCGACTGCTGTCAGCGCGCGCGACCTCAATGCCATGCTCCGAGTCTTCCCAACGATGGCGGACAAAGACAAGGCGACGTGGCGCCAGTTCTTCAGGGACGGGACCGACGTCGCCTACCGTCTTGTCGACGTCGAGCTGCACCGCCCAGTCGACGTCGGTGAAAGCGCGAAGTTGACGCTGACGCGCCGTTGGTCACTCGGATTCACGCTCGCCCGCACGCAACAGGTGATGGGCCCGACGTCGGGCTCCGATCGGGTCACGATGGTGCGCAGCGGCGGTAGCTGGCACATCACGCAGATCCAGTAACGCGACTTCAGGCACCCCGCACATCGGGAATTCGCGCGAGCTCGGGCGAGCGGCCTGCGAGCGAACCTCTCGACTACGCTAGTTGTCACGATTCGGCCCGCCCGTATATTCGCCATCCTATCGAGGGATCGTGGGCCAGGTTGCGCACGCGGCTTCAACTTTGGGTGCGGCTCATGCCAGGCGTCTGTTGCAGACTTTACTCGCGGCTTCCAGTTCTCCTGGCGCTCATCCTTGTACAGGCGGGATGCGGCGAGCACGCAGGCGCTCCAAAAGCCACAAAGCTCCGGGTTGACCCGGGGACTGCCACGATCGACATCGGCGCGACGGTTCGTCTCGTCGCGTCTGCCGTGGATGCGCAAGGGAATGTGGTGGTGAACACGAACCCGACCATCGAGTGGCGCTCGCTTGCGCCCGGCATTGCATCGGTGGCGCAGGACGGTGTTGTGACGGCGATTGCGACGGGAGCGGCGACGATGGAGGCCTTGGCCGGTTCGCTCACCGGTTCGGCGAGTATCACCGTGAATCGTCCCCCAGTTGGCCAGCTCACCATCGAGCCGGGGACGCTTTCGCTGTCGCGCGGAGCGACGGGCACGCTGATCGCGCGCGTCGTCACCTCCACGGGCGCGGTGGTCACCGACCGAGCGGTGAGCTGGCTGTCGCTCGATCCAGCGGTGGCGAGCGTGGCCGGTAACGGGCAGGGGGCGGTGGTCACCGCCACGGCGCCCGGCTCCGCGGTGATCAGAGCGACGAGCGAAGGTGTCTCGGCCCAAACCACGGTCGTAGTGGGACCCGATCCGGTGATTGCACTGACCGCGACGTCGGTCAGCCTTGCGCTGGCTCGTCTGTCGCAAGACTCGGTGGAGCGCACGGTGCAGATCTCCAATAGCGCTGGTGGAACGCTCTCGGGGCTCACCGCATCGATCGCCTATCCCGGCGGCGCACCGACCGGATGGTTGGTCGCCTCGCTCTCGTCCACCTCACAACCGTCGACCGTTTCCATTCGCGCGACCGCGGGAACGCTCAACAACGGCGTGTACACGGCGACGGTCTCCATCGCGTCGTCCCGCCCCGGCATCGTGTCGCAGGGCATCGCGGTGCAGCTGACGATCGGCCCCGGGCCTGCGATCGCGCTGTCGAGCACAGCGCTCGGCGTCAGCTCGTTCGCGGGAGCGAGTGCACCGAGCGCGCAGTCGGTGACCGTATCGAACGCGGGCGGTGCCACGCTGACTGACCTGGCGATCGGGAGCATCGATTGGGGTGGCACGACGTGGGCGACCGTCGCCCTTTCCGGGACGACAGCCCCGGTGTCGCTGACCATCACTCCGAGCAACGGCGTCTCGACGCTCAACGTCGGAACCTACACTGCTCGCATTCCTGTCACCTCGGCGCTACCGGGGGTCGTACCGCAGCTTCTCGTCGCTACGCTCACCGTCGGCCCGGGCCCGATCCTTTCGCTCTCGCCATCGAGCGTCTCGTTCGCGGCGGCCGTTGGGGGGAGCGCGCCAGCCAGCCAGTCGGTCACGATCGGCAACTCCGGAGGAGGGACGCTGGAAGGACCTACGCTCGGCGCGACGTCGTACGGCGCGGGTGCATCGGGGTGGCTCAACCGGTCGCTCTCAACCGCCGGCGACGGAACGTCCAGTGTGCAGCTGTCGGCGACAACGAGTTCCCTCGCGATCGGCACGTACACCGCTGTGGTCCCCATCACGACCAGCAACCCCTTCGTGGCGCCGGCGACACTCGGCGTGACGCTGGTCGTGAGTGCGGCGCAGGTCATTGCGATTGCGACGCCCACGTTGAGCCGTACCGTCAGCCAGGGGGGCGCCAGCCCGGCGCCTGCGACGATTACGATCAGCAACAGCGGAAGTGGTGCACTGTCCGGGCTCACGATCGATCCTGTGACCTACACCGGAGGAGCAGGCGGCTGGATGAGCGCATCGCTGCTCGGCAGTAGCGTCCCCACGGGGATCTCGCTCACGTTCAACACCACGGCGCTCGCCGTCGGGAGCTACGGTGCCAGCGTGACCGTGCGCTCATCGCTTCCTGGCGTCTTCCCTGCGGTCCTCACCGTGTCGCTGACGGTGCAGTCCGGTGCGGTGATCGCGGTGACGCCATCGCCCGTGAACTTCCAGGGACTGAGCGGTTCGACCGATCCGGCCGCACAGCTCCTGACTGTGAACAACAGCGGGGTCGGTGCGCTGAACGGACTCTCACTCGGCAATACATCCTACGGCTCGACGCAGCCGGTCGGGTGGCTCTCGGCGTCGCTTTCCACGACCTCAGCTCCCACCACACTCACGATGACGGCCGCCATCGCCGGACTCGCCCCCGGTACGTATTCGGCGATCGTCCCCGTGCAAAGCGCCCTGTCGGGTGTCGCCACCAAGGCGATCACCGTCATCCTGCGCATCAGTCCCGCGACGACGATGGCGCTGTCGTCCTCGAATGTGACGATGAACGCGCCGAATGGTGGCGGTAACCCAGCAGACGCCAGCGTCGCGATCAGCAACTCGGGGAGCAATCCGCTGTCCGGGCTGGTGGCGTCGGTCAGCTACACGGGCGCTGCCCCGACGAACTGGCTCACGACGACGCTGTCATCCACCAACGCGCCGGCCACGCTCACGTTGTCGGCCAACGTCGCCACGCTGGCATCGGGAAGCTACACGGCCAGCGTTTCCATCTCGTCTCCCGTCGCACTCAACAGCCCGCGCACGGTCGACGTGACGCTCACCGTTCCCTCGCCGCTGATCTCCCTCTCGGCGACGTCAACGAGTGGAAGCGTGAATCAGTCGGTGGGATCGGTCGTCGCGAACTTCTCTCCCAGTACTATTTCCGTGAACAACGCGGGTGGCGGGCGCCTCACGGGCGTCACCGCGTCGGTCACGCACAACCAGGGAAGCGGCTGGCTGACGGCCACGATCTCATCGCCGTCCGCGCCTGCTGTGCTCACCTTGGCCGTCAACCAGGCGGGCGCGGCGTCGCTCGCGCGCGGTACCTACACGGCGACGGTTGCCGTGAGCGGCACCGGAGCCCCGACCGTGTACGTCAACGTGACGCTCCGTGCACTGCTCACGTACAACACGCACGTGGCTTCGCTGTGGACCGCCGCCCCCGGCATCGCGGCGAACCAGCAGTGCGCAGCGTCGGGATGTCACAACGCCATCACGCACGCCAAGAACATCGACCTGCTTACGAACGCCGGCGCGAATACCGTATACGCACGCCTGCTGGCGCTCCAGGGGACCGGGAACGTGAACCTCATCCTCGCCGGATCGCCGCTCGCGAGCCTGATGTATACGCGCTCCGCCTCGACGTCCAATCCGATGCCGACGTTAGGCATCGTTCCGGTGATCTACAACACGCTGTTCAACTGGATCACGGACGGCGCGCACCAGTAGGAGTTGCTGGAAGCGCGCTGCCGCAGGCGCGCTGCCGCA
>JBDTUA010000139.1:0-11994 GCA_040007995.1 Gemmatimonadota bacterium
TGGTGCGGCGGGAGGGGTGCTCGCACTCGTGCTCTCGATCTGGGGGGATGCGCTCCTGCGCCGCACGCTGTTGGCCGGAATCCCGCTCGAGGGGAGCGCGCTCGATGCGAGGCAGGGAGCGTTCGTGGCGATTCTTGTGGTGTTCGCCGCGCTCATCGCCGGGGTGGTGCCGGCCCTTGTGGCCTCGGGGACGCCGGTCATGGAGGCGCTCAAGTCGGGGGCGCGCGAGGGGGGTGGGCGCCGACATTCGCTGCGCACGGCGCTGGTTGTGGTGCAGGGGACGCTGTCGGTGATACTGCTGATCGGCGCCGGGCTGTTCGTGCGATCGTTTTCGCGCGCCACGTCGGTCGACCTCGGCTTCGTCGCCACCAACCTGCTGGTCGCGAGCCCCGATCTCAACACAGTCGCCCGTACGCCGGAGGATCTGGAGCAGCGCTGGCTTCGACTGCAGGACGAAGTGCGTGCACTTCCCGGCGTGGCGTTGGTCGCCCAGAGCGTGACCATTCCGTTCGAGTCGCAGTGGGAGTACTCCCTCCTGATTGATGGCGACACGTTGCCGCCGCTCAAGGGGGGAGGGCCGTACGTGAATGGCGTCTCAGTCGACTACTTCCGGACGATGGAGACGCCGATCCGGCGCGGACGCGACTTCGCACCGACCGACCGCGACGGCTCGGCGCTCGTGGCCGTGATCAACGAGGCGATGGCGGCGCAGGTGTGGCCGGGGCGCGATGCGCTCGGACAATGCTTCGGCGTCGAGAAGACCGAGGGTTGCGTCACCGTGATCGGGATCGTGCCGAGCGCGCGCATGACCGAGCTCGCCGACCAGGCTCCACCACAGTACTTCCGGCCGATCGCGCAGTGGCACCCCGACATGCGGAGCCTGATGGTGCGGCTCGCCGCACCGAAGAGCAGCGGAGAGGCCGCCGTGCGCGGGGCGATCCTCGGAGTCGAGGCATCGCTTCCATACGTCGACGTGCGACCGGTCACCGACATCGTCGACCAACAGCTCCAGACGTGGAAGCTCGGGGCGACGATGTTCACCCTGTTCGGGGTGCTCGGCCTGATCGTGGCGGCGTTGGGGCTATACAGCGTGATCGCCCACGACGTCTCCCAGCGACGCCGAGAGATCGGGGTCCGGATGGCGCTCGGCGCCCGTCGCGAGGACGTCGCTCGCCTGGTGGTGGGGAGCGGGGTGCGTCAGGCGCTCGTGGGGGTGACGCTCGGTCTGGCCCTCGCGTGGGTGGTCAGCACGAGCGTCGCCGACCTGCTCTTCGAGACCTCGCCTCGCGACCCGGTAATCTACGGATCGGTCGTCGCTGTGCTCCTCCTGGTGGCCGTGGTGGCGAGTTTCATTCCGGCGAGACGGGCGTCGAAACTCGATCCTGCGACGGTACTTAGAGAGGGGTAGAAGACGAGAAGACGAGGTCGGCGGCGCGCGGGCGAAGTGCCATCCCCTTCGCCGACACCTCTCGTCTTCTCGTCTTCTCGTCTTCTCCGCGCGCCTCTCGGCTTTGCGCCGCCACCTATCTTCCCCCCATGCGTGCGCTCGTCATCGTCTTCCGGCTCTTTCCGCTTTTCGTCTCCGCCCTGCGTGACGTTCGTCGCTGGATCTGGTGGGGGGCGCCGGCCGTGCGCGATGCGCACTTCCACGAGCGGCGTGCCCAGTACCTGCTCGAGGCGATCACGGCGCTCGGCCCGACCTTCGTCAAGATCGCCCAGATCTTCGCCTCGCGCGCCGACCTGATTCCCGAGCCGTACATCTCACGTCTGAGCACCCTGCAGGACCGGGTGAAGGCGGTGCCCACGCCTGCCATTCGCGCCGAGATCGAGCGGGCGTTCGGAACGCCGATCGCGGTGCTCTTCGAGCGGTTCGACGACACGCCGATCGCCGCGGCCTCGTTAGGGCAGGTGCACCGGGCGCGCTATCGTGGCGAGGAGATCGTGGTCAAGGTCCTGCGCCCCGGGGTCGAGTCGCTGGTGGCCAAGGACATGGCGGTCGCCGTGCCGATCACCCGCTGGCTGGCGCGCCGGTACCCTAACCCGCACGTGCGGAACGCGCGCACGGTCATCGAGGAATACTCGGCCAAGATCGCCGAGGAGATGGACTTCGTCCTCGAGGCCTCGTATGCACGTCGCATCCGCGACAACTTCAGCGGACATCCGCGGGTGGCCATTCCGGCGGTCGTGGAGTCGCTGGTGACGCGGCGCGTGCTGGGGCTGGAGTACATGGAAGGGGGGCGCATCGACCAGGTGAGTGCGCGCGCGGGCGATGCGGCGTACGATCCACGCGGCGTGGTCAGCACCGTGATGGAGCTCTACCTCCAGATGATGCTCGTCGACGGGCTGTTTCACGCCGATCCGCACCCCGGCAACCTCCTCGTGTCGCCCGAGGGGAAGGTCGTCCTGCTGGACTTCGGGATGGTGGTCGACGTGCCACGTGAGATGCGCTGGCACCTGGTGACGACGGTCTTCGCGGCCATTCGTCGCGATACCGATGGCGTGATCGCCGGCTTCGAGTCGATGGGTTTCGTGGAGCCGGGGGCCGACATGGGAAAGATCCGCGAGCTGGCGGACACGCTGATGGCGTTGGCCTACGAGAAGACGACGACGCTTGAGCGCATCTCGCTCCTCGCCGACCAGGTGATGGCGACGATCTACGATTTCCCGATCCGGCTACCGAGCGAGATGGTGTACTTCGCGCGTACCGCGGCGCTCATCGAGGGGCTCGGGACGCGCTATGATCCGCGCTTCAACGCCATCCTGTTCGCCTCCCCGATCGCCGTGCGCATGCGGACGCGCATCATGGCGTCGTTGTCGAACGAGGGCGGTCGGAGTCCGGTCGACATGGCGACGGTCGTCGGCGCCGCGTTAGGCCACGTGGCCGGGCTGGCCGTGAAGGCGGGGCGTGAGTGGCTGGGACAGCTTCTGGCGCCGGCGCCGGTCGTTGAGCGCTCGCGCGCGCAGCCGGACGCCGTCCCGATCGCCGTGCGTCGCCTACCGCCACCGCCGCGCGCGCTTGCCGCGCCAACGGCGGGACCGCTCCCACCCGACAAGACGCTCGCTGCCGGTGACTGACGCGCCGGTGTCGGCAGAGACGCGCGAGGAGGTCACGACCTTTGCCACCACGCCACGCCCCCGGTCGCTGCTGTACGGGCTCGTCGGCGTCATCGTGGTGGAGTCGGTGGCCGTGCATGCGCTCCTCTATCCGCGACATCCAGTGCTCTCGCTGCTCTTCCTGGTGAGCAACGTGGCGACGGTCTGGTACCTCGTCCGAGAACTCGCCACCAGCGTCCCGGTCATCGTCACCCGCGACGCGCTCGACGTGAGGTCGGGGCGATCGATCCGGCTGCGGATCCCGGTGGCCAGCGTGACGAGCGTGCGGCAACCGGAATGGCGCGACCTTCCAGCTGCGGGGAGCAAGGGCTACCTCAAGATTGCGGGTAGCGATGATCCCAACGTCCTCCTCGTCCTCGATCCTCCCGCGGTCGCCGTCCTTCCGTTCGGGATGCGCCGCTCAGTCTCGACCCTCGGTTTGCACCTGACGGCTCCCGCCGGCTTCGTCGCCGCGATCGAGACGCGGGTCGGCGCCCCGCCGGTTCACGCCGACATCCACAGGTGAACAGCCACCGCCACGAGGAAGACGGCGAAGGCACGTTGCATCTGGCGAGGATCGAGGGAGAGCGCAAGCGAGGCGCCGCCCCACGCGCCGACGGCGAGGCCGGCGGCGATCCAGAGCGCCACGTCGACCCGTACGTGACCGCTCTGCCAGTAGCGCATCGCACCCAGGGCGCCGACCGGGAGAAGCAACGAGGCGAGCGACGTCCCGGTTGCGGCCTCGGGCGACAGCCCGGCCAGCAAGACGAGTGCGGGGACGATGACGACCCCCCCGCCAATGCCGAAGAGCCCCGAGAGGACACCGGCGGTCAGTCCGATCACAAGAAAGCGCAGAGGAGACATGGAGGTCCGGGCAGTTTTGGGGATGCTAATGCGTCGTCGGCGACCGTCACACCGCCCAAAGGGGTAATCCGCCGTCGGCGCGCGTTGCGCGTTGCCGTTCTCGGGACCTCACGGTCTCTTCGGCACCTCACGGGGGGCCGCATAGCTCATACGGGCGACGATTCCGACGGCGCGCGCGCGCGCGACCGAACCGTTCGGGGACCACCGCAGCGGCGACGGTAGCACCGCTGCGAGTCGAGCCGCCTCGTCCCGCGACAGGCTCTTCGCGCTCTTCCGGTAGTGTGTCCGGGCCGCCATCTCGGCGCCGAAGACGCCGTCGCCCCACTCCGCAAGGTTGAGGTAGAGGTCGAGGATGCGATCCTTCGACAGGCAGACTTCCAGGACGACCGTGAGCCACGCCTCGAGTCCCTTGCGCACGAAGCTTCGCCCTTCCCACAGGAAGAGGTTCTTCGCGACCTGCTGCGAGATCGTCGATGCCCCGCGCAGGCGCCGGCCGCGCTTGGCGCGCTCGATCGCGTTGCCGATCTCCTCGAAGTCGAAGCCGTTGTGGAGATAGAAGCGATCGTCCTCCGACGCCAGGACGGCACGACGCAGGTTGGGCGAGATGTCGTCGTGGGCCACGACGTCTCGCTTCGGATAGTAGGGCTTCTTCCCCTCGACCATGCGCTGCGCGAAGCGGCGCAGCATCACCGTCGTGGTGAAGGGCTGCACAAGGTTGAGCGGAAGGATCAGCACGAACGGACCGACGAGCAGTACGAGTGCGGCGATGACGGCATAGCGACGCACTCGCTGCCAGGAAGTGCGCTTGGGTGCAGTGCGCGTCGGTCCGGTAGCCATCGCGGAAAGATCGAGGCCGCGAGGGAGAGGGCAAGGGGGGCGTGCCTCCGCGCGGCGGCAGCGGCTCGCCATTCCGGCGCGTAAGGCACGTGACTCTCCGCGGAGTGCGGGGTATCATCCGCTCACCTCACCAGCCGCATCTCGCCATGCCACGTTCGCGCCTGCCGCGCCGTTTCCGTTCGCTGATCACCCTGACCGCCGTGCTGACGTCCGGAACGCTGCCGGTCGCCACGGCGACGGCGCAGTCGCGCGTGCGCACCGGGATCGAGGTGCTGATGAGCGACTCGCTCCATCTCATCAAGGGGAAGCGCGTCGGGCTGATCACCAACCACACCGGCATCGGGCCGATGGGGAAGGCGACGGCCGACATCCTGCACGACACCCCGGGCGTGCAGCTGACGGCGCTGTACGGGCCCGAGCACGGCATTCGCGGCGCCGCGCGCGCGGGCGATCACGTCTCCACCTTCGTCGACTCGGCCACGGGCGTGACCGTGTACTCGCTGTATGGCGAAACCCGCGTGCCGACAGCGGAGATGCTCAAGGATGTCGACGTCCTGCTCTACGACATTCAGGACGTCGGGGCGCGCGTCTATACCTACGAGTGGACCATGGCACAGAGCGCCGAGGCGGCCAAGGGGAAGAAGTTCATCGTCCTCGATCGCCCCGATCCCATTCGGGCTGATCGCGTCGACGGCGGGGTACTCGACCCCAAGTTCCGCTCGTTCGTCGGCTGGTTTCCGGTGGCCCTTCGTTACGGCCTCACGGTCGGGGAACTCGCCCGCTACCTCGTCGGGACGGGTCAGATCAAGGCCGACATCACCGTCATCCCGATGCAGGGCTACCGGCGCGACATGTGGTGGAGCGACACGGGTCTCGGATGGATCAATCCGTCGCCCAACATCCGCTCGCCCGACGCCGCCCTCCTGTACCCGGGAACCGTGATGTTCGAGGGGACAAATATCAACGAAGGGCGCGGCATGCAGATGCCGTTCCAGATGGTCGGGGCGCCATACCTGACCGACGCTGGTGCGATCGCCGCCGAACTCAACGCGAAGAAGCTCCCAGGGGTCGTCTTCGACTCGACCTCGCAGGACATCGAGGCCGGCTACAAGTACGGAGGCCAAAAAGTGCCCGTGCTGCTGGTGGTCGTCAGCGACCGCGATCAGGTACTGCCGATCCAGGTCGGACTCGAGATGCTTCGCGCCATCTACAAGCGTCACCCGAAGGAATTCGAGTGGCGCGAGCAGCACATCGATCGCCTCGCCGGCTCGGCGCGACTGCGTGCCGCGGTGGAGAAGGACGGGGGGATCGAGGCGCTGCTCCCGATCCTCGCGCGAGAGTCGGCCGCCTTCCAGGCCTCGACGACTCCCTACTGGCTCTACAAGTAGACAGCTTCCGGAGCGACACCATGCGGTCTTCCATCCCGTCCGACCGGTGACCTCGCCGACTTCCTCGTGGCCGGGTACTCGGTCCCGGCGTTTGTCGGTCACCGGCGCGGGATTTGCGCCTGACGGTCGCTATTCCAGGCGCAGCGCCTCCGTCGGCAGCACTCGCGCCGCTCGCAGTGCCGGCACCGCAGTGGCCGTAACCGCCGCGAGCAGCACGAGCGCGGCAACTGCGAGGTAGGTCACCGGGTCGCTGCGGGTCACCCCGAACAGGAGCCCGGAGACGAAACGCGACGCGCCGGCTGCCCCCGCGAGCCCGATCATCGTCCCCAGCAGGGCGAGGAACACGCCCCCTCGCACGACCGACCCCGCGGCCTCGCGCCGCGTGGCGCCGAGCGCCATCCGGATCCCGATCTCGCGGGTGCGCTGCGACGTGGCATAGCTCAACACCCCGTGGATACCGACCAACGCCAGCAACAGGGTGAGCACGGCAAACGCCCCGAGGACAAACGTGGCGAAGCGTCGCGTGCCCAGCGAATCGAGCAGCGTGGTGCTCAAGGGTTCGATGCCATACACCGCCAGCTGCGGGTCCAGACTGCCGATCACACGACGGATCTCCGAGGAGAGATCTTCCGGCTCGCGACTGGAGCGTACCAGCAGCGCCCCCGACGTCGGCGGGGCCTGCGCGAGCGCGGCGTAGACGGCCGGCGGGGCGGGCGACGCGGGGCCGCGGAAGTGCTCGTCGCCGATCACACCGACGATTCGCCGCGACATGCCCCAAAATCGGATCTCCTGGCCCAGCGGGTCACGATCGCCGAAGTACCGTGCGACGGCGGCATCGTTGATCACCACGACCAGCGGCGACGCGGCGTCGTCGCCATCCTGCAGGAGGCGCCCGCGCCGCAATCGGGTTTCCATCGTGGGGAAGTAGCCCGGGCTCACCTGCCGCACCGAGATCTCCGGCCAGTCACGGGCTTCCGACTCGCGACCCACCACCACGAAGGAGTTGGTGAATCCGGCATCGAGCGGATGCGCCGCGGCGAGCGCCGCGGACTGCACCCCGGGCAGGCTACTGACTCGTTGCAGTAGTGTGGTCGTGAATGCCTGCGTCGCCGGCCAGACGGGATAGCGTCGGTAGTCGCGCGGGTACCGCCCCTGGGGGAGCGTGAACTCGGCCTTGAGGACGCCGGCGGCCTTGAAGCCCGGATCCACGTGCAGGACCAACGACACGCTGCGCACGAGCAGCCCAGCACAGAGGACCAGGGTGACCGACAGGGCCAGCTCCGACACGACCAGCCACTCGCGAAGGCGGCGGCGCCGGATCCCCGGCGACCCGCCGCGCGTCTCCCCCTTGAGCGTCTCATTCACGTCGACGCGCAGCGCCTGCATCGTCGGTACCAGGCCGAACACCAGCCCCACCAGCAGTGAGACGCCGAGCGTCGCGAGGAGGACGGAGGTATTGATCCCGATCTCGTCCACGCGCGGAAGTTCCGCCGGGGCGAACACGAGGAGCGTCCGCAGGCCGAGCCAGGCGAGCGCCACGCCGGCTGCACCACCAGCGACGGAAAGCAAGAGCGCCTCCACCACGAACTGGCGCCCCAACCGTGCAAAGCTGGCGCCCAGCGCCGAGCGTACCGCCACCTCGCGCATGCGCGCTGCGCCACGGGCGAGGAAGAGATTGGCGACGTTGACGCAGGCCACCAGGAGGACCAGCGCGACGGCACCGAGCAGGAGGTACAGCACCGGCCGGACCGGGGCGAAGACCACGTCGCGCAACGACTCGACGTGCACACCGCGCGCCGTGTTGGAGCGATACTCCCGCTCGAGGCGGTCGGCAATCCCGACCATCTCATCCGAGGCGAGGGCGCGCGTGGTAGCGTCCGTCAGGCGCCCAATGACGAAGAATGGGTGAGTGTCGCGCGGATATTCCCGTTCGCTCCCTTGCAGCGGGAGCCAGACCGCGACGTCGCCCACGCCCGAATATGGGCCGTGATAGTCGGCACGCGCGTGCAGCTGGTCGAGACCGAAGTCGCTTCCCGCTGGAACGATCCCCACGACCTGTCGTGGCACCTCATCGAGGCGGATTGTCTGCCCGATGACGGAGGGATCAGCATTGAAGCGCGCGCGCCAGAAGCGCTCCCCGAGCAGGACGACCTGTGCCCCGCCCGGAACGTCTTCCTCGGGCGTGAAAGTGCGCCCTCGCATCGCGTTGACGCCCACGAGGGGGAAAAAAGTGTGGGTTACCGCCATGGTCGAGAGACGCTGCGGCTCACCGCTCGGCGGCGTGTAGCTCGACTCGAGCCCGGTCACCGCCGCGAGCGTCCCGAAGGTGCGCGTCTCGCGCGAAAAATCGACATAGTCGGGCCACGACGCCGGTTCTCGCGTGGTGCCGCTGGTGCGATCGGTCTCCCACAGCACCGCCAGCCGATCCGGGGCGCGAAAGGGGATGGGTCGCAGGAGGACGCCGTCGATGACGCTGAAGAGTGCCGTGTTCGCCCCGATCCCGAGCGCCAGTGTCAGGACTGAGACGGCCGTGAAGCCTCGCGCATGGCGTAGCTGTCGCACGGCGTAGCGCGCATCGCGGCCCAGGTCGGCCAGCCAGCGTCCACCGCGCGCGTCGGCGGCCGCCTCGCGCAGCTGCGCCGCGCCCCCCAGGGCAATCGCGGCTCGCCGCCGGGCTTCCGGCGAGGGCACGCCCTGTCCCTCGAGCCGCGCGGCCGCCATGTCGAGATGAAAGCGGATCTCTTCCTGATGCTCACGGTCGGCTTGCGCCCCGCCGAAGGCAGCCCGAAGCCAGACGATCACCCGGGCGGCGAGCCCGCGCGACGGATCGCCGGGGCGCGTCATGGCAGCGCTCCGCTCCAGGAGAGAATCGCATTCACAGCCGAGGAGGATCGCTGCCACCCTTCCAGTTCGGTGGCCAGGCGTCGCCGTCCTGGAGCCGTCACCTCGTAGTAGCGCGCGCGGCGGTTGCTCTCCGTCGTGCGCCACTCCGAGCGAAGCCACCCGCGGCGGGTGAGGCGCTCGAGCGCCGGATAGAGGGAACCCTGGTTGACCAGGAAGACGTTCGACGACATCTGTTCCATCCGCAGGGTGATCCCCCATCCGTGGATCGGTTCCAGCGACACGATCTTCAGGATGAGGAGCTCCAGCGTCCCTTGCAGCATGGACCCGCGTTCCTCGTTCACGATTCGGCTCCTCTCGATAGCCGAGAGAAGACTGGACTCGCTCCTCTCGACCGTCAAGAGGAAACGTGACGAACCGAGCCGGGAGTGCCGCGACTCGACGTGGGGGCGCGCGAAACCCCGCGAGGCGCCAGCTCGTACGACCGCTCATGTCTGTCTACGAAGCCATCCGGCTCGCGCTCGCCCAGATTCGAGCCCAGAAGCTCAAGAGCTTCTTCACTCTGCTCGGGGTCGCCATCGGGGTCACGTTCCTCATCGCCGTGGTATCGATCATTGACGGGATGGGGCGTTACCTCGAAGACGACCTGGTCGGAAAGCTGATCACCAAGAATTCCTTTGACGTCCGCCGGCAGCCCAGCATCAACATCGGCGACGTCGACGAGTCGGAGTGGCGGGCCTGGCGCACGCGCCCCCGCATCACCGAGGACGACGTCGCGCCGGTGGTGGCGGCGCTCCCTCCCGACGTGCGCTGGGCCTATATGGGGGCCGAAGCGCTCACGCTCGAGTCGCGCTACGCCAACCCGCGCAAGGTCCAGGTCCAATGCGTGGAAGGGCAGTGGTTCGAGATCAAGAACATGGGGGTGCAGGAGGGACGGCTGCCGTCGCTGCAGGAGTACGCGTTAGGCACGCCGGTGGTGGTCATCGGCGAGGAGACGCAGAAGCACTTCTTCCCCGGGATCTCGCCGATCGGGCGGGAATTGCGCATCGGCAACCTTCCCTACACGGTGATCGGCGTGGCCGAGACGCAGGGGAGCGCCTTCGGCATCTCGATGGACAAGTTCGCCGTCGTTCCATATGGCACGCCGGCGCATCGCCTGGTGAATCGCTTCAAGGTCCTCGACGGGATCACGATCCAGTCGAACTCGGAGCAGCAGATGGTGTCGACGCTGGAACAGGTGCGGCAGGTGATGCGCATCCGGCACAAGCTGCGGCCTGGCACCCCCGACGACTTCTCGCTGCAGACGGCCGATGCCGCGCTGGCGTTCTGGAAGAAGATCCAGGGATTCCTCGTGCTGGCGGGGATCGCACTCCCCTCGATCGGATTGCTGGTGGGGTCTATCGTGATCATGAACATCATGCTGGTGGCAGTGGCCGAGCGGACGCGCGAGATCGGCGTCCGAAAGGCGTTGGGGGCGAAGCGGCGCGACATCATGTCGCAGTTCATCGCCGAGTCGACGACGCTCGCGATCATCGGCGCCGCCTTCGGCATCGCCGCCGGCTTCGGACTGGCCAAGTTGATCTCGGCGCTGTCGCCGCTGCCGGCGACCGTGGCGCCATGGTCTGTCGTACTCGGGGTAACCGTGGGGGCGGGGGTGGGGATCATTTCCGGGGTCTATCCGGCCAGCCGCGCCTCGCGTCTCGATCCGGTGGCCGCGCTGCGGCAGGAGTAGCGCATGGGCATTCGTGACCGCGTGACCTCGCTGGTCGAGGGAGTCCTGATCGCCCTCGATGCCCTGCGGGCTAATCGCGTGCGCGCCGCGCTGACGATCCTCGGGATCGCGATCGGCGTCTTCGTGGTGGTCGTGATGTCGGCGGCCATCCAGGGGATCAACAACAGCGTGGCGCAGGAGTTCGAGAAGGCGGGACCGACGACATTCTTTGTCAACCGCTTCCCGATCTCGCTCGAGGGATGCAGCGATGCCGACGACGAGAGCTGCAAGTGGCGCAGCAACCCGCCGTTGCGCCTGACAGAGGCGGCGGCGATCAAGCGCCTCCCCACCATCCAGGATATCACGATCTCCTCCGGCACCTCGGCGTCGGCCAAGTATCTCGACCGCATGTTGTCGAGCATGCGCATCTCCGCCTTCTCCGCCAACTGGATCGACGTCAAGGGCGGCGACATCGTGCAGGGACGCAACTTCACGCAGGGCGAGGAAACGAACGGTGCCCGCGTCGTCGTGATCAACGAGCAGGTCGCCACGCGACTCTTCAACGGACTCGACCCGATCGGCAAGGTGATCCTGCTCAGCAAGTCGCCCTTCATGGTCATCGGGATCTACAAGGGCGGCGGCGACTTCCTCAGCGAACCGAGCCCGGAGGCCTACGTTCCGTTCTCGTCCGGACGGCGCTACCTCAACCTGTGGATTGACTGGATCGACTTCACGGTAAAGCCGCGCCCGGGCATCTCGCGCGACGAGGCGATCGACGACGTCGTCGCGACCATCCGCGGCGGACGCGGGCTGCGCCCAGGCGCCGTGGACAACTTCGCCGTGATCACGCAGGACAAGCTGTTCGAAACCTGGGGCAAGCTCACCGGGATCTTCTTCCTCGTGATGATCGTGCTCTCGGGCATCGGGCTGCTCGTCGGCGGCGTCGGCGTGGTCGCGATCATGATGATCTCGGTCACCGAACGCACGCGAGAGATCGGTGTGCGCAAGGCGTTAGGCGCGACGAAGGGCGTGATCCTCTGGCAATTCCTGATCGAGGCCGCCACGCTCACCGCGATCGGCGCCGTCGTCGGGCTGCTCTTCGGCTGGCTCGTGGCGGCGGCCATCCGCAGCACCACGCCGCTCCAGGCGACCGTGCAGCCCGTCGCGATCATCGTCTCGTTCGTCGCCAGTTCGCTGACCGGGATCCTGTTCGGGCTCTTTCCCGCCTCGCGGGCGGCAGGGCTCGACCCGATCGAAGCG
>JBDTUA010000140.1:0-11897 GCA_040007995.1 Gemmatimonadota bacterium
GCGTCACCTCCCCTCGAACGTCATGCCCGATCCTCCGGACATGCGATCCTTAATTAGGTTGGCTCCGCTCGTACTGCTGGTGTTCCCGCTCTACTTCGCTCGCACGGGAACGGGGGCCTCAATTGTGTGTTCGGTGCCGCCGATAGGCTCGCTCGAAAGACCGGTCTGCTTGTGAGTGTCGGCCCGCGCGCAAACTACTTGCGCGAAAGCCAACGATTGGTGGCATCCAGTACCGCCAGCACGCTGGCAGTCTCGGGGCTCTCCTTGACCTCGCAGCTCCCCGTCAGCAGCACGCTCGTGCGCGCCTGCTGAGCAGTTACCCCCACAAAGACGAATTCACGGTCGAACGCCTCGATAACCTTCGCCCCGCTCAGGTCGAACGGTCGAATCCCGGGTTCCCCCTCCGCGATCGCGCGTAACGCTGCCTTCGCTGCCAGCTCCATTCGCGACCGCTCGCTCTCCATGCCTTCGGCTTCGCCGATGAAGGACTTGTCACCCTTGCTCAGGGTAACGCGACACGTAATACCCGTCGCGCGCGACCGGCGAACCTCGACATCCTCGAAATAGAACGGCCGACTCTCCGTGGGCGCCGCCGCCGGCACACTCACGATCGTCGGACCACTCGCGCCCTCGCTCGCTCCCGCCGAGCCAGCCACCGCGCCCCCCGCCAACCCATCTCCCATGCCGTCGCGCGGTCGCCGCGGATCCAGGCTCGTGGCCACCGAAATCTTCCGGTGATCGACCCGCATCCCAAGGTGCGCGATCAGCGCACTCTCGATGTTGCGCACGGTCTGCTTTGCCGTCACCTCGGTGCTCGTCAACACGTGGATCTCGTCGACCGCGCCGGAATCGCTGGCGATGATCCGCGCCGCGATCACGCCAGGTAGTGTCGCCAGAAGCTCCTCCGCCCGCCGTATCGGGAGCACGCTTCCAGCAATTAGCGGGGACGTCTGGGGCTGCGGATTCATCATCCTCCACGACGAGCCACCACGTCTCGTCTGCTGCTCCGGCGCCCACGCGCCGAATGATGGAACTTCACCCGACATCCCCGCACTCCCGGCAGGGTGCGTGCGGAAGATATTGTGTGCCGCCAGAAATACATTTGCAAGGACTCATCTGCCGAACGTCAGGTCCACCCGGGCACCCGCCCGCACCGTGTCGCTGCATAGCCCGCGCGTGACGGCATCCCTATTCGGCGTCGAGCACGTCCGGTTCGTCGGGGACCAGATGGTACTCGCGCAACTTCCGATACAACGTCCGTTCCCCGATTTGCAGCACCTCTGCGGCCTTCCGACGATTGCCCCGTGACTCGCGCAACGCCGCCTCGATCGCGGCGCGCTCGATGTCCGCCATCGTCATTCCGGACCGCAACGTCACCCGGTGCTCGACGGGCTCCTCCACCATCGGCTCCAGTCCTCCCACCAGTCCCGGATAGCCCCCACCCTGTCGGAGCTCGCCGATCCACTGCGGCGGCAGCTGCAGCGAGGTTTCGTCCTGCCGCCGGCGTAACTCTTCCACCTGCAGCTTGAGCTCGACCAGGCTGCGCAGAATGAACTCGAGCTCGCGCCCCTCCGCACCGGCGTGGCCACGCATCACCGGACCGATCGGCACCGGCAGCAGGCGTGAGCCCCCCTCACGGATCTGCGGCGGAATGTCTGCCGGCCCGAGTTCGCGTCCCGGCGCCAGGACCACCATGCTTTCCACCAGGTTGCGCAGCTCGCGCACGTTGCCCGGCCACTGGTAGTCCACCAGCAGCTGCATGGCCTCCGCGTTGATCCCGAGGAACGGGCGATCGTGCTCGCGCGACAGTTCGCGCACGAAGCGTCGCACCAGGATCGGGATGTCGCCCTTGCGTTCGCGGAGGGGTGGCAGGTACACCCGCAGCACATTGAGGCGATAGAACAGGTCAGGACGGAACGCGCCATGCTCCACCGCGAGGCGCAACGGATTGTTTGTCGCCGCCACCACGCGCACGTCCACCGGGATGGTGGTCGTCCCCCCCACCCGCGTGACTTCGCGCTGCTCAAGGACGCGCAACAGCTTCACCTGCACGTTGGACGGGATATCCCCGATCTCGTCGAGGAAGATCGTCCCGCCGTTGGCGAGCTCGAATCGTCCAAGCCGCCGTTCCGCCGCCCCCGTGAATGCCCCCTTCTCGTGGCCGAACAGCTCGCTCTCGAGCAGCGTCTCGGGGAGCGCTCCCACATTCACGGCGATGAACGGCTTGTTCCGCCGCGGCCCGAGCTGATGGATCGCGCGCGCGACGAGCTCCTTCCCGGTGCCGCTTTCACCCTCAACAAGCACCGTGCTGCTGACGGGCGCGACCTGCTCGATGGTCACGAGGACTTCGCGGATCGCCTCGGACTCCCCGATCAGCCCGGTCACGCGCGAGAGGCGCTTGCGCTCCAGCAGCCGCCGCACCCCAGCGGCCGCTTCGTCCACCGAGACCGGCTTGCCGTGGACCTCCGCGTAGCCCAGCAGTCGCAGTCGCTGGTCGATCGATGCGTCGCGCACGTCGGCGAATCCCACTACCGCAACGTCGTCCCATTGCAGCTCGCGAACGACCTGCACGTTCTGCGGATCGAGGAGCGCACCCGTCAGCACGACGACTTCAGGCTTCTCGCGCCGGATCGCCGCCCGCATATCGTCCAGCGGCGAGACGACGGCAGTGTCGAAGCCGTCCCGCTCGAGGACGGCATTCAACCGGACGGCGGGCTCGACGTCGGTCAGGGTGATGAGGACGCTCATGCCGGAGCGGGCGCGCCAGGGGAATGATCGGTGGCGTCGTCGCGCACAATGGAGACGGCGTGTGCAAGAATCGCCTCGAGCGCGGCGAGACCGTCGCGCACCCCGCCCGTCGATCCGGGAAGATTGACCACCAGCGTTCGCGAGCGAGTCCCGGCGATCCCCCTGGACAGGGCGGCCCGCGGGAAGCGTTCCAGTTCTACGCTGCGCAGGCGCTCGGTGATGCCCGGTGCCGCGCGCTCGAGCACGGCCTGCGTCGCTTCCGGCGTAATGTCGCGCGGCGACAGCCCGGTCCCTCCGGTCGTGAGCACGACATCCGCCAGGTCGCCATCGCACCACTCGAGCAGCGTGCGCACGATGGCCCCGGTTTCGTCAGCCACGATGGTGCGTGCCACCACCGTGTCGCCGCGCCCGGCGGCCCACGCAGCGATCGCGTCGCCCGAGCGGTCGGCGCGCAGCCCGCGTGCCCCCGCGTCCGAGACGGTCAGGATCGCGATGCGCATTGCCACCTCCGGTCGTTCACGTCGGCCGCTGCCGCCAACTAGAGGTGCGACGCGAGCTTGTAGAACGGCAGCTTGGCAACGGTCGCCGTCACGCGCTTGCCGCGGATGTCCACCTCGAACTCCGTCCCTTCCTTCGCCGATGCGGTCGGAAGGTAGCAGGTCCCGATCGCCACGCCGAGCATCGGGCTCATGGTGCCGCTGCATACCACACCGCTCGGTTTCCCGTCGCAGAAGACCGCATAGCCGTGGCGTGGAATGGCCCGGTCGGTGAACGTGAAGCCGACGAGCTTGCGCGGAATCCCGTCTTCCTTCTGCTTCACGAGCGCCTCGCGCCCGACGAAGTCACCCTTTTTCAGCTTGGTGATCCAACCGAGGTTCGCCTCGAGCGGTGTCACCGAGTCGTCGATGTCGTTGCCGTAGAGCGCCATCCCCATCTCCAGCCGCAACGAGTCGCGGCAGCCGAGTCCCGCGGGGCTGACACGCGCGTCGGCGGTCAGCGCCTCCCACATCGCGACGGCATGGGCCGGGGCGAAGTACAACTCGAAGCCATCCTCCCCCGTGTAGCCCGTGCGCGAGACGCAGACGTCGTCGATCCCTGCCACGCGGCCCATGACGAAGTGATAGTACTTCATCGCCTCGAGGTCGACGTCGGTCAGCACCTGCAAAATCTCGCGCGCCATCGGTCCCTGCAGCGCCAGCAGCGCGATCTCCTCGCTCACGTCGGTCAGCGTGCAGTCGAAGCGGGCGAGCTGCGCCGCGATGTGGGCGAAGTCCTTCGCGACATTCGACGCGTTGACGACCATCATGAGACCGTCCGCCTGGCGATAGACGAGGCAGTCGTCCTCGAAGGTGCCGCGCGCGTTCAGGATGCCCGAATATTGCACCTGGCCGACGGCAAGCGCGGTCACGTCGTTGGTGGTCACATGGTTGACGAAGTCGACGGCGCCCGGCCCGCGCACCATGAACTCCCCCATATGGGAGACGTCAAACAGCCCGCAGCATTCGCGCACCGCCCGGTGCTCGGCGGTAATGCCAGCGGGATACTGCACGGGCATGTCGAAGCCGGCGAACGGCACCAGCTTGGCACCGAGCGCCGCGTGAATCGCGTGAAACGGCGTATGCTTGAGCGCGGTCGTGGTTGGTTCTGACATGGACGGGGTGAGGTAAGGGTAGGTGACGAGGGAAATATGCCCGGCGTGCCGGGGTGAGGCGAGCTACAACGGCTCGCCGCCCATCAGCACGGCCATGATCGCCTTCTGGATGTGCAGGCGGTTCTCGGCCTCGTCCCAGACGCGGTTCTGTGGGCCGTCGATGACGGATGCGGTCACTTCCTCGCCGCGATGTGCCGGCAGGCAGTGGAGGAAGATCGCGTTAGGCTCGGCGCGCGCCATCAGCGCCTCGTCGACCGTAAACCCGGCGAAGGCCCGCGCACGGGCCGCCTGTTCCTCCTCCTGCCCCATCGACGCCCAGACGTCCGTCGTGACGACATGCGCCCCACGGACCGCCTCGCCGGGATCGCGGACGAGCACGACGTTCCCGCCCGCGCGCGCGCGCGCCAGAATCGCTGCATCGGGCTCGTATCCTTCGGGACACGCCAGCCGCAAGTCGAAGCCGAGGCGCCACGCGGCATTCAGCCACGAGTTCGCCATGTTGTTGCCGTCGCCGATCCAGGCCACCACCTGTCCCTCGAGCGTTCCCAGGTGTTGACGGACCGTGAGCAGGTCGGCGAGGACCTGACAGGGATGCAGCAGGTCCGTGAGACCATTGATAACCGGGACCTCGGCGTCGTGCGCGAGCGCCTCGACATCCGCATGCGCGAACGTCCGGATCATGATCCCGTCGACGTAGCGTGACAACACCCGGGCCGTGTCGCCGATCGGCTCCCCACGTCCAATCTGCACGTCGCGAGACGAGAGGAAGAAGGCGGCGCCCCCGAGCTGGAAGGTCCCGACCTCGAACGAGACGCGCGTGCGCGTCGAGGACTTCATGAAGATCATCGCCAGCGAGCGACCGGCCAGCGGGCGCTTATCATAGCGGCCCACCCGCATCGACTCGGCCAGCGCGAACAAGGCGTGCAGCTCGTCGGTGGAAAAGTCAGGGATGGCGAGGAGATCGCGATGCGACATGTTCGAGACGGGGGACGGGGGACGAGGGACGGGGGATGACACCGTCCGCCCGGAAGGGGAGGAAAGGTAAGGGATGGTCGGCGGTGGAGGACCCCCTGCCATCCCCGCCGGCGCGCAGAATTACAGGATGTACTTGCGCAGGTCCTCGTCCTCCAGCACCCCCTTCACGCGCTCCTGCACCATCGCACGATCCACCTGCACGGCCGTCGTCGCGGGGTCGGGCAGGGAGAAAAGGACCTCCTCGAGCAGTGTCGTCATCACTGTGTGCAGCCGACGGGCGCCGATGTTCTCCATGCGCACGTTGGCTAACGCGGCAATGCGTGCGATCTCGGCGATGCCGTCGGTGGTGAAGGCCAGCGAGGCCCCGTCGGCCTCCACGAGGGCGGCGTACTGCTTGGTCAGCGCGTTCTCCGGTTCGGTCATGATGCGGACGAAGTCCGCCTCGGTGAGCGGCTGGAGCTCCACCCGGATCGGGAAGCGACCCTGCAGTTCGGGGATGAGGTCCGACGGCTTGGAGACGTGAAATGCGCCGGCGGCGATGAAGAGCACGTGGTCGGTCTTCACCATCCCGTACTTGGTCTGCACGTTGGAGCCTTCAACGATCGGCAGCAGGTCGCGCTGCACCCCCTCCCGCGAGACGTCAGGTCCCATCGTCTCGCCACGGGCACCGGCGATCTTGTCGATCTCATCAAGGAAGATGATCCCCATCTTCTCGACGCGATCCAGCGCGTCCGTGATCAGGTCGTCCTTGTCGATCAGCTTGTCCAGTTCCTGTTCCATCAGGACGCGGCGCGCCTCCGACACCTTGAGGTGGCGCTTCTTGGTGCGCTTGGGGAGCATGTCCTTCAGCATCTCGCTGAACGACTCCATCCCCTCCGGCGCGCCCTGGGGGGTCATCACGTCGAGCACCGGCGACGCCGCCTGGGCGACCTCCACCTCCACCTCACGCGACTCGAGCTGTCCGTCCTTCAGCAGGTGGCGCAGCTTGTCGCGGGTGCGCTGGTACCGATCGTGCGCCCCGTCGACTTCCTTCTCCTCCTGCACCGCACCGGTCGCGGAGACGACGAAGACGCTGTTCGCCGTGCTCCCTTCCTTCGCCTGCGTGGTCGTTGGGGCGGCCGAAGGCTTTGCCTCGTTTGGAACGGGCAACAGCAGGTCGAGCAGCCGCTCGGCGACGCGCTCGTGCGCGAGATCCTCGACCTCGCCCTCGCGCTCGGTGCGCACCATGTCGATCGCACTCTCCACCAGGTCGCGCACCATGGACTCGACGTCGCGCCCGACGTAGCCGACCTCGGTGAACTTCGACGCCTCCACCTTCACGAACGGCGCGCCGGAGAGCCGCGCGAGTCGTCGGGCGATCTCGGTCTTTCCCACACCGGTCGGACCGATCAGGATGATGTTGTTCGGCGAGATCTCGTTGCGGATCGGCTCGGGCGCCCGCTGGCGACGCCACCGATTCCGCAACGCAATCGCCACCGCCTTCTTGGCATCACGCTGCCCGACGATGTAGCGATCCAGTTCCGCGACGATCTGGCGCGGCGTCAGGTCGGCGAGGCGGGCAAGGGCTTGTTCGATGCGGGAGGACATGGAGGGGAGACGGGAGACGGGAGACGGGAGACGGGGGGACGCGTGGCCGCGCCTTCGTCACGCGGTTGGTTCGAGGATCGTGATGTTCTGGTTCGTATACACGCAGATGTCGCCGGCGATTTCGAGGCTCTTGCGTACCACCTCGGCCGGAGTGAGCGATGTGTTGGCGATGAGCGCACGCGCGGCGGCCAGCGCGTAGGACCCGCCGGATCCGATCGCCAGCACGCCATCGTCCGGTTCGATGACGTCGCCCGTCCCCGACAGCAGGAAGCCGTGCGTGACGTCGGTGACGATCAGCAACGCCTCGAGGCGCCGCAGCATGCGGTCGCTGCGCCACTCCTTCGCGAGTTCGACGGCCGCGCGGGGCAGGTTGCCGCTGTAGGCCTTGAGCTTCTCCTCGAACTTGTCGAAGAGGGTGAAGGCGTCGGCGGTGGCGCCCGCGAAGCCGGCGACGACGCGCCCTCCTGACAGCGCGCGCACCTTCTGGGCTCGCGACTTCATGACGGTGTCGCCCTGCGTGACCTGCCCGTCGCCGCCGATGGCAACGGCGCCGTCGCGTCGGACGGCGACAATGGTCGTGGCGTGAAAGCCTGGGAAGGAGGAGGACATGGCGTTAGGCATTCTGTTGGTGGTGTCGGCGTGTAGCGCCGGAAAATGTCGGCGTGTAGCGCCGGAAAGTGTCGGCGTGTAGCGCCGGAAAGTGTCGGCGCGTAGCGCCGGAAAGTCCCGGCGCCTGCGCGCCCAGCGGCGAGGGACGGCGCCGGCGGCAGGTGCCCGCGCGCTCAGGCGCGCGGATGCGCCGAACGATAGACCTGTTTGAGTCGCTCGACGCTGGTGTGCGTATAGATCTGCGTGGTGGAAATGCTGGCGTGACCGAGGAGTTCCTGGACGGCGCGCAAGTCTGCGCCGGCGTCGAGCAGGTGGGTGGCAAAGGTGTGACGCAGCGAGTGCGTCGAGAGGCCCGCGTCCTCGTCGACCTGGTCGAGCAGCTTGGTGACGAGGAGCTGGATGGCCCGCGTGCCGAGCCGCTTGCCGCTCCGGGAAAGGAAGAAGGCCGCCCGGTCGATGCTCCCGGGCGTGGCGGAACGAAACTGCCGCAACAACTCGTCGCGCTTCGATTCGTAGTTGCGCATCGCCCGCACGGCGTGGTCCCCGATGGGGACGATGCGCTCCTTGCGTCCCTTGCCTCGCACCTTGACCTGTTGTGACACCAGGTCGAGGTCCGCGATGTTGATCCCGCGCAGCTCCGACAGCCGCAATCCGGTCGAATAGAAGAGCTCGAGGATCGCGAAATTGCGCACGTCCGGGAACGCGCCCTCCCAGGCTCGGGCCTCCGCCGCCTGGAAGAGCAGGTCGACCTGGGCGCGATCGAGGTATCCGGGCAGGTACTTCTCCAACTTTGGCGTGCCGACAGCACGCGCCGGGTTGACCTCCACCAGCTCCTCGCGCTGCAGGAACCGGTAGAAGGTGCGGAGCGCCGAGAGCGCGCGCGCAATCGAGCGCTTGGCGAGTCCTTCGCGGGTGAGGAAGCCGAGGTAGCCGCGCATGACGAGGCGGTCGACGCCGTCCCATGAGAAGGCGTCGGCTCCGCGCTGCGCGCCGAGATACGCCACGAAACGGTCGAGGTCCCGTGTATACGCCACCAGCGTGTGCGGCGAGACGTCGCGTTCCTTCTGGAGGTGGAGGAGGAAGTCGGTCAGCTCGGTCGGTCGTGCGGTGGAAGTGTGCTCGTCCGCGTTGGAATGGTCGCTTTCAGGTGCGGAGGCCGTGGTATCTTGGTGTTCGGGGGGGGGCCCCCCGCGAACGGATGGTGCGCGAGCGGCCCCCACGCCAACGCCTCCCCCGCGAGTCGCTCCCCCGCGAGTCGCTCCCCCGCGCTCCCCCTTCGCGGCGCCCCCGCCCCCCTCCCCGTCCTTTGACCGCGGACTCAAACCTCCACCCCTACCGTCGTCACCCCGTTCTCCGCCTGCCACACCGCCAGCGCGCCTAACGCGCGCGCGGCGATCCGCTCCTTCTTCAGCCGCTTGTCGCGCGGAGGATCCAGCAGCTCCTCCACCAGCCCGAAGTTCGCGTTCATCGGCTGGAAATAGCGCGGATCGGCCTCACGCAGGTAGCGATAGAGCGCCCCAAGCATCGTGAAAGCGGGAGGGATCACGGGAGCCTCACCGCTGAGCAGGCGCGACAGGTTGATCCCTGCCAACAGACCCGTCGCCGCACTCTCGGTGTAGCCTTCCACACCGGTCAACTGTCCGGCGAAGAGGAGCTGCGGGTCATCGCGGAGCGAGAGGTGCGCGCTCAGCGCCGCCGGCGTGTTGAGGTACGAATTGCGATGGATCGACCCGTAGCGAAGGAACTCCGCCTCGCCCAGCCCCGGTACCATCCGAAAAACACGCTGCTGCTCGGGAATACGGAGCCGCGTCTGGAATCCGACCATGTTCCACATCTGCCCGGCCCGGTCCTCCTGGCGGAGCTGCAACACCGCCCATGGGCGCCGCCCGGTGCGCGGGTCGGTGAGTCCGACTGGCTTCATCGGCCCGAAGCGCAACGTTTCCCGCCCCCGCGTGACCATCTCCTCGGCGGGCATGCACGCCTCGAAGTACGGCACCTGGTCGAACTCGTGCCCGTGGAACTGGTCGGCCGCGCCTAACGCATCGATGAACGCTTCGTATTCGTCGCGCGAGAAGGGACAATTGAGGTACGCCCCGTCCTCGGAGGCGCCGGCCATTGTCTCCTTGTCGTAGCGCGACGCGCGAAAGGCGACCGACTGATCGATGGAGTCGACGGCGACGATTGGGGCGATGGCGTCGTAAAAAGCGAGGCCGTCCACTCCCAGGCGCGCGCGAATCGCCTCGGCCAGCGCGTCCGAGGTCAGTGGCCCGGTTGCGACGATGCCGGGCGACGGAAGCGCGGTAACCTCTCCACGCTCCACGACGATGCGCGAGTGCGCGTGCACTCGGTCGTGCACCCCAGCGGAAAAGACGTCCCGATCCACGGCCAATGCCGATCCCGCCGCGACGCGCGCCTCATCGGCGGCGGTGAGGATGAGCGACCCCAGCTCCCGCATCTCGGCCTTGAGCAGGCCGTGGGCGTTGGCGAGCTCGGTACTCTTGAACGTATTGGAGCAGACCAGCTCGGCGAGGCGATCCGTTTTGTGCGCCGCGGTCCCTCGCACGGGACGCATCTCGTGGAGGACTACCGCGTGGCCGCGCTCGGCGAGCTGCCACGCAGCTTCGCTCCCCGCCAATCCTCCGCCGACGATGTGTACCGGACGTCCAGTCTGCGACATACTTAAACATAGGGAGGGAGAAGACGAGAAGACGAGAAGACGAGAAAGGCCCGCGCATGGATGCACGGGCCTCTCGGTCGCTCAGTACGGGGCAACGGCGTCCTCAGCCGACGACGGCCGGCTCCTCTAGCGCGGACACAACATCCCACTCGTTCTGGCACTTCACACAGCGACGGTACGCACCGCGAGCCTTGCTCGACTTCGCCTCTGCGCCTACGTAGCCGCATTCCGGACAGGTCTCAGGAACGGGCTTGTCCCACACCACAAAGTCGCAGTTGGGATAGTTCTCGCACCCGTAAAACGTCTTCCCTCGCACCTTGGAACGACGCTGGGCGATCGCTCCCCCGTCCTTGGGACACAGAACCCCCGTCGGCATCGAGCGCGTGCCGCGACACTTCGGGAAACGCGAGCAGCCGAGAAAGTCGCCCGCGCGCCCGTGGCGAATCACCATCGGCGCGCCGCACTCCTGGCACATGTGCTCCGTCAGCTCCGCCGGCTTGCGTTCGCCGGTGACTGGGCGCGTATAGTCGCAATTCTTGGGATGATTCTCGCAGGCGACAAACGGCCCGAAGAATCCGCCCTTCGGGAGCAGCTTTCCCCCGCACTTCGGGCACTTTTCGGTCGCGAGCGACGAGAGATCGTGCGCTTCGCCAATCAGCGCAGGAAGGTCGACATCCTCCAGCGACACCTCGAACGGACGCCAGAACTCCTTCAGCACCCCGCGCCATTCCAGGGAGCCGGTCTCGATCTTGTCGAGTTCCTCCTCCATCGAAGACGTGAAACCCACGTTGAAGACGTTGGGGAACTGCTTCACCATCACCTTCTCCACGCTCTCGCCTAGCGAGGTGGGCGTGAAGCGGCGCTGCTCGAGCAGCACGTAGCGCCGGTCGGCCAGCGTCGAGATGATCGATGCGTAGGTCGAGGGGCGCCCGATGCCCAGTCGCTCGAGCTCCTTCACCAGCGACGCCTCCGAGAAGCGCGGGGGCGGTTCGGTGAAATGCTGGTTCGGCGTGATGACGTTGAGCGGTATACGCTCGCCGACTTCTGCCGACGGGAGCGCCTGCTCGTCCTCGAGCGCCTTGCCGTCGCCTTCTTCGCGCGCCTCGCGGTAGAGCGCCAGGAAGCCCGGGAACTTGATCACGCTCCCCGTCGCCCGGAACAGGAAATACCGCGAGGCTCCACTCTTCGGCGTGTCGCCTTCGACGTTGAAGTCGATCGTCGTCGTGTCGAACACTGCCGGCGCCATTTGCGATGCCATGAAGCGCTGCCAGATAAGCTGGTAGAGCTTGAACTGGTCCTCTTTCAGGTACTTGCGGACCTGCTCCGGGTGGCGCGCAGGGTCGGTCGGACGCACGCTTTCGTGGGCGTCCTGCGTGTTCGCCGCCTGCGCCGCCTGCGCCTTCGCGCTGGTGGAGCCATACAGCTGCGGCCCGGGGGCGAGATACTCCTTGCCGTATTCGCGTTCCAGCAGCTCTCGCGCCTGCACGGCGGCGCTCTCTGCGACGCGCGTGCTGTCGGTGCGCATGTAGGAGATCAGGCCGACCGCGCCTTCTTCCTTCCCGAGCTCGATCCCTTCATACAGGTCCTGCGCGAGACGCATCGTCCGCTTGGAGCCGAAGCCGAGCTTCTTCGCCGCTTCCTGCTGCAGCG
>JBDTUA010000141.1:0-11868 GCA_040007995.1 Gemmatimonadota bacterium
GGGCGATGACGAACAGGGTCGCACGAACGCCATTCTCAGCGAGAAAATCGAGAAAGTGCCGCATCCCCGTTTCGAAGATGCTGTCGTCCGCCTGCGTATACCCCCACCCGTGTCCCTCGAAAATTTCCTGAGCGCCGTCCAGGTCGACATGCACGGTAGCGGGACGAGCCGCCACCGCCCTGTGTAGAGCTGTCGACCCACGTGGTGCTGACGACGAGGACACTGCGTGCGGATTCAAGGTGGAAACGCGCGGGTGGTAATACCGGCAGCCGGCTGGGACTCGCGCTCCGCAGTTAGGTCCTCGCGGTGCCTCCGGCGAGTCGACGCAAGCGCAACAAACGTACTTGGTTAGAGGACGATCATTTGCGCCGCGCGTTGCGCGGGCGCTTAGGGGGCCGTGGCGTCGCCGCCGCACATGGGTGGCGTCGGCGCTACCGTATGTGCTTCGGGCCGGCCCGTTCTGGAGTCCGCAAGCAATTGTCCGATGGGCGCGAGCGTCGAGTGCGTCTTGCTGCTCCGAGCTTCGCCCCGTAGCTACCAGCTGTCTCGACGCCAAATTCCTAGGACTCGCGCTGGAACGTACCTGGATCGCCCCTCGATCGCCCCTGGATCGCCCCTCCTCGATGCCGCACTTTCCGCCGATTCTCTTCGCGATCGCCTTCGCCGCGCTGGTCGTGGCGCTCACGGCGCTGGCGCGACGACTTCCTGTCCCGACGCCGATTCTCCAGGTGCTGGCGGGCGCTGCGATCGGCGTCCTGCCGGGAATGCACCTCCCTGAGCTCGAACCCGACGTCGTCTTCTTTGTTTTTCTGCCGCCGATCCTGTGGGCGGCCGCCTTTTTCACCTCGCTGCGGGACTTCAAGGCCAACCTCAGGCCGATCGGGCTGCTGGCGGTCGGACTGGTGCTGGCGACGACCGCCGCCGTTGCAATAGCTGCGCACGCCCTCCTGCCGGCGCTTCCGTGGGCGGTGGCGGTGGCGATCGGCGCGATCGTCTCACCTCCGGATGCGGTGGCCGCGGCGGCGATCGTCTCACGCCTTCCGGTGCCGCGACGCGTCGTCGTGATCCTCGAGGGCGAGAGCCTGGTGAACGACGCCTCGGCGCTCGTGCTCTACCGTACGGCGGTCATCGCGTCCGTTACCGGGGTCTTCAGCCTTGGCGAGTCGGTGGTGCGCTTCTTTATCGACGCCGGGATCGGGATCGGGATCGGATTGTTGGTTGGCTGGCTCATCATCCGTGCGGCGCGCTGGACCAAGGACGCACTCGCCGAGACGCTCCTCACGCTGGCGGGCCCGTACGTGGCGTGGATGACCGCGGAGACACTGCATGTCTCCGCCGTCCTGGCCTGCGTCGCAGGCGGGCTCTATGTGCGCCAGCACCTGTCGACCGCGGTGTCGCCGGTGTCGCGCGTACAGGCAAGCGCCGTGTGGGAGCTGTTCATCTTCCTTCTCAACGCCCTCATCTTTCTGATCCTCGGCTTCCAGTTCGGCGGGCTGGTGGAGGCCGTCCCGCCGGGGTCGTTAGGCAGGGTGCTGGCGATCGGCGTGGGACTCAGCGTCGTCGCCATGCTCGTGCGCCTGGTGTGGGTCCCCGTCGCCACGTATCTCCCTCGCGCCCTCAGTGCGGAGGCACGCCGCCGGGAACCGGCACCGACATGGAAGGGCGTCTTTCTCGTCTCCTGGACGAGCATGCGCGGCATCGTCTCGCTGGCCTCCGCGCTCGCCCTCCCGCGCGTCCTCGCCAATGGGTCGCCGTTCCCCTATCGGGTCGAGATCATCCTGATGACGATGACCGTCATCGTGATCACGCTCGTTTTCCAGGGGTTGTCGCTGACGCCGATCATCCGCGCCTTCCGGTTCGAGCCGGAGCACACGCACCACGAGGAAGAGCGCCTCGCGCGCCACGAATCGCTACGGCGCGGGGCCGAGGCGCTCGAGGACCTTTCGCGCGAGATATGGGCGGATGCACGCGACGTCGAGTGGCTCCGCAACGAGCTGCGCGACCGCATGCGCCTGCACGACCATCACGGCGGTGGATCGAGCGGTCGACGCAGGCTGCGACTGGGGGTGATGGGGGCCGAGCGACGCATGCTGATCCGGCTGCGCAACGAGGGTCAGATCTCCGACGAGGTCCTGCGCGAGCTGGAGCAGGAACTCGACCTTGAGGCCATCCGGGTGGGAGCCGGGGAGGAGCGGTGACGTCAGCCCTGCGAAATCGCTCGTCGGGCGGCGTGCTCTACTGGCGACAGCACCGACCGACCGCGTCCCCGACCTAACGGACACCTGCTGCGAGGCAGGCGGATTCGCTCATCCCCTCGCGGCCTTGAGCTCGAGTGCGGACGGCTTGCTCGTGGTTCCCTCGGAGAGTCGATCGGTCCGGTCGAGGCGCTCGACGTCGATCGCGACCACGCCGTCGGTCGTCTGGACGAAGATGTCGGCGAATTTCACGTCCCAGCGCATCTCGTCCCAACGGTAGGACGTCCGGGCCGCGACCCGTGTGGAGAAGGTCTCCTCGTGAGCATTGACCTGCACGAGCAGTTCCGCCTCGGCCGCCAGCATGCCATCTGGCGTTAATCCCCGCAGCGGACTGGCGGCGTCGATGGGATGCACGACGGTCCAATGCAGGGGGAAGAACTCCACCGACTTGCGCTCGAGCTCGAGCTGGTGGAAGTGCCGCTCCCTGCGCCCGTTCCGATCCTCGTAGAGCGCGATGCTCACGCGCATCTGGACGTCGCTCACCTCACCTGGTTGCACGTTCACGACCCGGAACATCAGCCCCCGCCCGTCGCGATACGGCGCAATCACCGCGGATTCGCTAAAGCGCAGCTTCATGCGTGGCCGCATCAGGCGGGCGATCAGCAGCCCGGCCATGACGACCATGATGAACGGCCCGGTGAGCGACTCGAAGACCACGAGCCAATGCGCCGTCGCGCCATATGCGTACATCGGCCCCGTGCCGGTGGTGGTGAAGATCCCGACGCTGAAGGTGAAGGCGCGCAGGAAGGGGTCGTCGAGCCCGAGCAGCTCCTGGCCGCGAATAGCGCCCGACCCAAGCGCGGAGTAGGCAAGCGCATAACATCCGTTGGCGAGCAGCATCGCGCCGAGCGACCAGGCGATGAACGACTGCCAGGGCGCCGCGAGCGAGCGCTGGTAGAAGCGCTCCACACGCTGCGTCCCCATGCCGAACTTGTGGCTGTTTGGAGAACCGTCGCGCGAGAGGAATCGCGCACGCATCTGTTCCGTGACGACGCGACCGAAGCCCAGGTCTTCGCGCTCGACGGGATCGACGGCGACCTTGCCGGTCGCAACGGGGTCGTTCGTGATGGGGCCGTCGGTCACGTGCGGCGGGGGGGAGAGACGCTGCGAGGGGCAGGACGAGACGACGCCCCGAGAGATTCAGCGGAAGCTCGCTCCGCAGCGGCCGCGTAGGCAACTGCACGAATGGGGGAGTCTGAGGCGGTAGTTCGTTACCGTGCGACACGCCACGGTGTGCCTACCGACGTCGCGCAGCCTTCTTTGGCGGCGTTTTCGTCGACGACTTCCGACTGGCCGGCTTCTTCTCGGCCTTCACCGACGACGCGGCAGCGCGCGCCGCTGAGGATGCGTTGGTCGCCTTGGGCGTGGTCGGCGCCGTCGGCCGGGAGTCGATGGGCCCGACGTCATCGAAGCTACCGGTGTCGGCGTCTTCGAGTGTATGCTGACGACGCAGGACGACCGGCACCGCAAAGCCTTCCATGCCGGCGATTGCGATCTCGCTCGCGTAGCCCACGCCCGGCACGAGCGCGTCCCCGATCTCGACCGTGACCCGCACGACCTGCTGTTCTCCCGGCGCCAGTTCGACGGCTGCCGGTTCGAAGGTGGTTCGTACCTTCGCCGGCGCTCCCGTCGGATCCGCGAAATCGGAACTCGTCAGCGTACACGACAGCGGCCGGTCGAGATCGTTCGAGATCAGGAACGAACCGGTCGCGGAGGTCCCGGCCTCGCCTTCGAGCACGAGCGTGGACGGCCCCGAGTCCATTTCCTGCGTCGCCGGCATCGACTGGACGGCGGCAGCGGCGCCGCCGAAGATCTCCGACACGCCGCGCATGTACTCGAGCGTCAGGTCCATCCACCCCTTGTAGAATTTCGCGTTCGCCTGCGCTGCGCGACGCACGATGTCGGTCAGCCCCGAGTCATCAGCCATTGATCGCCACCCGGACGCCCTGCGGGTCGACCTTGCCCGGATCGCGCACCGGGTTACAGGGACGCGGGCAGTAGAAGTGATCGTACCAATGGTGCACCTGATCGGCGCAGTCGTTCACCCGCACGTCGCAGCAGTTGCAGCTGCCGGATACGCAGTCGACGACCGTGATCTCGACGCGGGCAAAGTGATCTCGGCAGCCGCGAATGATCAGGGGGCCGGACACCGACGCCCCCGGTCGTGCGGTCGCGGGGACGTGGACCGTCACCAGGAAGTCGCCACGTTCCTGCGGACCGACGACCATCGCGGTCGGCGACAGGGTCATCAACCCGGAGATGCGGCCGAGTGCGGTGATCGCGACCACCTGACGAGTCCAGCCACAGTTCGAGACATGGACGCGAATGGTCGCCGATCCACCCGGTGTCACCTGCAATGCGCAGTTGCCCACGGGCTGCGGTTCCCAGCAGGGCGGCGGAATCTCGCAGTCCGACGTGGAGAACCCGGACGAGGAACTGCAACCGCTGGTCGACGCGCCGGCCGCGACCGCACGCTGGGTCAAGGCGCCGGCCAGTGCGGCGGCTACCTGCGCAGGAGCGGTGATCATGCTGGCCATCATGCTTCCGAGCGCATTGCCGGCCGGCGTCGCAGTGGTGTTGAGTGGAGTGGTCATCGTCCGATGGTGGAAATAGCGGGGCGCGCGACAGCCGTGATATCGGCGACGATGACGTGCGCAGTATTGCCCAGCTGCCAGGGACCCACGTACGTCCGCCCCGCCTTGGCGGCAGCGGGGACGGTGAGCACGCAGGTGAGCTGGCGGGTTTCTCCCGGTACGATCGTTCCTGCACCGACGCGGACGGCGACGGAGGCCTCGCCGCCGTGTGCGTCGCGCAACTCGTCGAAGAGGTGGTCGATCGGATGCTCGCCTTCTGACAGCTTCGCTCGAAGGGTGCGCCCGAGCGCCCGCTCCTGGGCGATCCCGTCGTCGAGGTCAAAGGAATCGGCCTTGGGAATCTCGAACGGAATGTTGCCGTCGTTGTTCACGACGAAGGCGAATTCCACTTGGCTCCCAGCGACCGCGGTGAGGTTCGACTGCCGCGGCTCGAGCGTGAGGCGCAGCAACGGCTCGACCTGGACGCGCACGCGTTGCGGCTTGCCGGCCAGTGTCGTTTCGCCTGTGTAGGTTCCCGGCGCGGTGTCTCCAGGAAGGCGCAGGCGCACCTCGCTGGCGTTGGTCCCCGCGGGTCGCAGCGTGCCTCGATACACGGTCGATTGCTCCCCCACCGTGATCGACACCGGCACGACCTGGCTCTTCGCCACGGAGAGCGCGACACGCCCGGAGAGGCTGCGGGGCGGGCCGAGGAGCACGATCTCGTCTCCGCCTCGCGCGCTCATTTGTTCGTCAGGCGCAGGATCGAGCCGACGGTGTTGTCGACAGTTGGTGTCTGGCGCGCACTCCCACCACACCGTTCGCACGGGTTCGGGACGTACGGCTCGGTGATGATCTGCGCTTCACCGCAGAGGTTGAGGGCAGCAAGCTCCACGCCGAGCACGGAGAAGCCGAGGTGAAAGTTGGCCGGGATGTGCGCACGGAACGACGGGATCTCCCGAATGCGGAGGTTCACGTCGGGGAGGCTGGAAATGCCGACCGTGTAGTTGCTCGGAATTCCCGCAAGCGTCACCGGGCCGACCGGTCCGATATCGGTGATGCGCATGTCCGGCAACGAATTCACATCCACCGCCGGCAACGAATTCACATCCACCGGCGGAATGTCGAGCACGTTGACGTCGACCGTGGGAAGGTCGGCCACGTACACGCTCGGCATGTGGTTGACGTTCACGTTGTATGCCATGCGTCACTCCGTGGTTCGGGTCTCCTGATATACGCGTCGTCGGATTGACGAGTCAAGAGAAATGCTGCACGGGTCGTCTTTACAAGAGCTCGGTTATCTCCCCGCTTTTCGGAGTACAGCCGATGATTCAGGCGCATTCGCTACGTGCGCGTCCCCCTTGCGCGCTCCCACTCCGTATCGCACCGTAGGCACCGAATCTCGACGCCACCACGAGGGTGCAAATGTCCCCGAGTCATTGGAACGCGACGATCGCCGACTCACCCGAGTCCGAGCCGTTCGCCGTGATGGGAGATCTCGTGCTCGCGGTGAGGACGCCGCGCTCGCAGGACTTTGTCACGGTTGAAGTCGCTCGGATGTCGCAGCTCGGCGCACCGCCGCTGCGGACGGCCGGTGTCGTGCTCGCCTCGAAGCCGTCACCGCTGATGGCCGATCAGTGGCACGGCGAAGTGCACCTGGGTAACGCGGTGAGCTTCGACGTCGAAGGTTCGTCGTACCGCCTCACCCTCGCCCGGTTGGCCGAGAATCCCGCGGGGTTGCCGTGGGTGACGTGCGACTTTCTGCTCGAGCGTACGTGACGGCGGCGCGCGCCACCACGCCTCGCACACGCGCCAAGCTCTACGATACGATCGTCGTCGGTGCCGGACCTGCAGGCGCCACCATGGCCTGGTCGCTCGCCAAGCGCGGATTGCAGGTCCTCATCCTCGACCGCGCCCATTTTCCGCGCGAGAAGGTGTGCGGCGACTTTGTCGAACCGCGCGGGCTGCGGCTCTTCCAGACGATGGGGTGCCTGAAGCGACTCGAGGAAACGCAGCCGCTCGCGATCACGCACGTCAACCTCTTCCTTGGCGCGCGCAGCGCCTATCGCGAGCACATTCCCTTCTACGCTGGCCAGACCGACCTTCCGCAGCACGGCTACATCATCCCGCGCGAGGAACTCGACGAGCAGATCCTGCGATCGGCCGTGGAGGCCGGGGCCGAGTTGCGCGCCGGATGCCAGGTCACGTTGGTGGAGCGGAAGGAGCAGGTGCTGACGGTCCACTATCGAGACAACGGTGGTGAGGGCGACGTCACCGCCTCGGCGCGGACCGTCGTCGGCGCCGATGGCACCCATTCGGTCGTGGCGCGCTCGTTCGGATTGCTCGTGGAAGATCGCCGCTACATGGCGCTCTCCCAGCGCGCGTATGTCGAGGGGGTCGAGCTCACGAACGGCGAGGCGGCATTCGTCTTCGACCGCGACCTCTTCCCTGGCTACGGCTGGATGTTTCCCATGAAGGGAGGCCGCGCCAACGTCGGCGTCGGTGTGCTCGCCGAGACGTGCGATCGCTACAAGATCAGCGTCCCGCGCATGTTCGCGGCGTTCCTGCAGAAGTTGCAGCGGCTGCATCCGGGCTGTGCCAGGATGCGGCTGGCCTCGAAACCGATCGGCGGGATCGTGAAGACGTACGGTGGGCACGGTCGCAACCATTTCGACGGTGGCATCCTGATCGGTGACGCCGGCTCGTTCGTCGACCCGATGACCGGGGAAGGGATCACCCCTGCGGCGGAGTCGGCGCTGCTCGGTGCGGAGACGATCGCGAGCGCGCTCGAAAGCGGGAGTACCAGCGCCAGCACGCTCGCGGCCTACGACCGTGCGACGCGCGCCTACTTCGACCCGGCGATGACGTATCTCGATTTTGTCGCCTGCATCATGCGCAACCGGCATTTTGGCGACTTCTGGCTCGGCGTCGTCGCGCGCGGGTGTGACATGGCGATGCGTGATCCCGCATTCGCCAGCCGAAGTGGGGCGGCCTTCGGCGGACTGGATGTGCGTCCGCTGGATATCGTGAGTCGCATGTGGGCGAAATCGCTGGGCCACATGACGGCTGAGAGCAGCCGCATTGCCTCGGAAATGGCGGTCGGCCGATTCACCCCCGTCTCCGGCATCCTGGACGTCGGGCGATGGTACACCGCGTGGTGGAGCTCACTCGCCGAGGATCCCAAGTGGCACGGCGCGTGGATGTCGGAGGTGATGCGAAAGTGGATCGGCCTCATGGGCACCGTGCGGCTCAAGGATCCCCGCGCGCGCGGGCTCGTGCATCTTCGCGTCGCTCCCTCCGCCGCGGCGACCGTACGAGGCGGCGCGGGCGTCTAGTGCGCGCGCTGCCGACGGACGGCGCCGCTTCTAGTGCGCCCTACGCCGAAAGTCGGCGCGTGTTGCGTACGAGCTTGATGAGGCCATCGGGGTTGCGTGCCACGCGCAACGCTTCTGCCTCCGCCTCCGCAGCGATCGAGTCGAGATACGCTTCGGCAGCGGGAAGTGCTTCCTCCAGCCGCTTCAGCAACGTCAGAAGACCTTCGGGCGTCGGATTGCGAAAGAGCAACGCCGTCTCTGGATCACGAATCGCGATCGCCGTCGGAAGCGTCAGGATGCCGTCGCGCAGGTCCTCCTCGCCGCCGCCGCCGAGCGCCACGGCCCCCTTCACGTCGCCCACATCGTCACACCCGTGGTAGAGCATGCCGAGCAGCGCGCCGTAGCGGCGTAGCGACTCGTCGCCCGTCCCGAGGCACGCTGCTGCCTCGAACATGCTCCCGGTGTCCTCGCCGGCGATGACGCGCCAATCCTCCACGCCTAACGGGTGGCGTCGCAGTCGCCACTGCAGGTTCTCGGCCGCCGCCAGCCGCTTGTACAGCTCGGCGATGCGGTCGATGTTGAACGGACTCCCCTTCACGATCTCGAACGAGTCGGCCGTGATGTAGCCCGAGGTCATCAGCGCCGGGAGCAGCCCGAAGCGGCAGTGCATCGTGAGGATGCCGCGGCGAAAGCGGGAGCGATCGAGGATGTCGTCGATAATCAGCGACACGTTGTGCACCAGCTCGATCGCGGCGGCGACGCGCAGCTGCGGTTCGCCGATGGGGGCGTCGGTCATGGCGGTGTAGCAGGCGAAGACCGTGACCGGGCGGAAGTACTTCGAGCGACCGAGGAACTGCCAATGCAGCAGCGGCTTCACTTCGTTGCTCGCCCCCGCCGTCCAGGCGGCGAGGAACTCCTTCAGTTGCTCGAGTTCGTGCGCAAAGCCCTCGGCCATGACGAGACCGGCCGGGACCTCGTCTTCGGAGACTGTCGTGGCCACCGGTCTCGATCAGATCAGGCTTTCGCGCGCCCCGCTCGTTTGGGGCGCGGTCGCGCGGCGGTTGTCTTCTTCGCGACCGCGGCCGGAGCAGCTTTCGCCTTCGAGGCGGGTGCGGCCTTCGCTTTCGAGGCGGGTGCGGGCGTCACCTCGGCGTGGAGCTTGTCCAGCTCTTCGATGAAACGAGTCGCAGTATTCCGCGGAATCTCGGTCATCGCGCGCAGGCTGGCGCGGCCGGCGTCAACCAGCTCGAGGATCGAATCCTTCGTCTCGTGATCGGTGGCGTTGATCGACGCGAGCGTCTTGGTCGCCGACTGCACGAAGTCCGAGGTTTGCGTGATCCAATCCGTCCAGAAGCCGACGCCTGCCGACAGTGCGGCCAACTGCACCTCGATCGCGTCGGTCAGCAACTGCCGAAGATCGTCCTCGCGGGTCTGATCGTCATCTGCCATCGTCTCTCGTCCTCCTTGCAGTTCTCATCGGGCCTGGCCCCAGCATTCGGAACATTGCAGGCTCGGACGAGAAGTGCAACGCGTATGTGCGCGATCAACGCTTGAGGTTGCTCCTCGAGCGCGTTGGCGCTCAGCTCGGTTATCCGGTCGCTCGGGTGGTGCTACCACGGAACATCGACGCGTGCGGGGAGGTTGGATCACGTCCGCGCTGAACGCAAAGCGGGACGCCCCCCCGGACGCCCCGCTGCGTACTACCACCTCAGCCCCACCCCTCCACGTACCGTTGGTCTCAATCTCCCGCCGGACCGGCTTCGGCGCCTAACGGGAGCGGGATCAGCTTCTCCTTCTTCCCCAGGATCTTCACGGTCAGGTCATCCAGCAGCGTGTACACGACGGGGACGACAAAGAGCGTCAACATGGTCGAGGTGATCAACCCGCCGATGACCGCGTGTGCCATTGGCGAGCGCTGCTCCGCCCCTTCACCGATCGCCAGCGCCAGCGGCAGCATGCCGAAGATCATGGCGGCCGTGGTCATGATGATCGGCCTGACCCTGATACGCGCCGAATTCAGGATCGCTGTACGACGATCACGCCCGGCTTCGCGCTCCTTGTTCACGAAATCGATGAGCAGGATCCCGTTCTTCGTCACGAGTCCCATCAGCATGATGATGCCGATCATCGACATCACGTTGAGCGATCCGTTGGTGACGAGGAGCCCGAGCGCGACGCCGAGGAACGAAAGCGGGAGGGCGAGCATGATCGAGAGCGGCTGCACGAACGAGCCGAAGATGGAGGCGATGATCAGGTAGATGAAGACGACCGCGAGCATCAACGCCTCGAGGACGTATCCCTTGGTCTCCGTGAGGTTCTGCACGTCGCCGCCAAAGATGGTGCGATATCCGGTCGGGAGCCCGATGGTCGCGATCGCGTCGCGCGCGGCGTCGGCGACATTGCCCATGCTGTAGCCGGGAAGGACACCCGCCGAGATCGAGATGCGCCGCTCGAGGTAGCCCCGATCGATCTGCTGCGGCCCGACGCCCGGGAGAATCTCGGCTACCTGGGAGAGCGGCACCGTGACAAATTGCCCGGTGACGGGATCGACGTTGTTGCTCAGCACCGGAATGCGTGCGACGTCCTCGGGCGAGACACGCGACGAGTCGGGGTACACGACCATCACGTCGTGCGAGTAGCCGTTCGGATCCTCCCAGCGCGTGGCGCGCTGCCCCTGAAAGAGCGGCTGCAGCGTGCCGCCGATGGTCTGCATCGCGAGCCCCGCCGCCCAGGCCTGCTGCCGGTCGACGCGCACGTCGAGCTGCGGAATCTCCCCGTCGTCGCTGGACGATGGCTCGGCAACGCCCGGCACCGCGCGAATCGTCGCCAGCACCTGCTCGGCGGCAAGCTTCAGGCGCGTCGGCTCCGGTCCTTGCACGTAGATCTGGATCGGCTGCCGATAGCCGCCGAAGATCGACGACGAGCCGGTGATCTGCGGGCGCACGCCGGGAATGCCGGCGAGCTTCTTCCGCAGCTCGTCCTGGAGCTCGAACATCGACTTCTTGCGCTTGTCGCGCGGCAACAGCCGCACAAAAATCTGTCCACCGTTGGAGCCGCGCGAGAAGCCGCCGCCACCGCCGACAGAGAGCGAGGTGAACGTGACCTCCGGTTGGCTGCGCAGGAAGGCGGCGATCTCCTTCCCCTTCTCCGATGTGTACTCGATGCGCGAGCCGGTGGGTGTCTTGTACGACACGTTGAACTCGCCGGCGTCGTAGTCGGGGAGCCAGGTGAAGCCGAGGATCGGGAAGAGCAGGAAGGCACCCACGATCGACGCACCGGCGAGCCCCACCATGAGCGCCCGGTGATCGAGCGCCCAGTCGAGTCCATTCCGGTACTTCTCCGACATGCGCTCGAACCACGCGTCGAAGGCAAACGCCGCCTTGCGAATCGGGTTACGCGTCTTCTTCCGGGTCTCGGCGTGTCCGCCGTGCTCCACTTCGGGATCAGGCCAGACGCTCGAGAGCATCGGGTCGAGCGTGAAGGAGACGAAGAGTGAGACCAGCACCGCGAAGGCAACAGTGACGCCAAACTGGAAGAAGATCTTGCCGATCTGTCCCCCCATGAAGGCCACGGGGACGAAGACGGCGACCACCGCCAGGGTCGTGGAGAAGACGGCAAGTCCGATTTCGTCGGTCCCCTCCTTGGCTGCCGTGTAGTGATCTTTCCCCATCTCGAGGTGGCGCACGATGTTCTCGCGCACCACGATCGCATCGTCGATCAGCAGGCCGA
>JBDTUA010000142.1:0-11833 GCA_040007995.1 Gemmatimonadota bacterium
GCCCTCTACACGCGCATCGTCGCGCAGCTCGCGCAGGAGCCGCTGAGCGGCGCCGTCTTCGGCTGCTGCATTCGTCGGCCACCCCGACGCCGGCCCGCGCCTCGCCCACCGCTTCACGCTCGTCGAGAACGCGCGCCAAGCGGAGCTCGACATCGAAGCTTACCTGCTCGATCTCCTCACGCGCCTGCCGACCCACTCGGTCCGCCGACTCGGCGACTCGCTCCCCACCGCCTGGCCGCGCGCCCTCACCGACGGCATCCGGCGAGAACCTCAATCGCGACTCCCGCTCGTCCAAACGCCTGACAGACGCCGTGTCAACACGTGCGGGTTGAACGCTCACGCGATCACGTCGTTTGCGAGCAAGGTGGGGTGTGCGGCGGAGACGTTGCGGCTGTGGGTGCGGCAAGCGGAGCCGGACGGTGGGCAGCGGCCAGGGGCGACGACGGACGAGAAGCGCGAATCGTAATGAGTGGGTAGAAGACGAGAAGACGAGAAGACGAGGGGTGCTCTCGTCTTCTCGTCTTCTCGTCTTCTCGTCTTCTCTAAATCGCCTTTGAAAGTCCCCCGAAGCGGCGATCGCGGGAGCGGAACTCATCGACGGCGGCGTCGAAGTCGGCGTCCGCGAAGTCGGGCCACATGTGGCGCGAAAAGACTAACTCGGCGTAGGCGCACTCCCAGAGCAGAAAGTCGCTCAGCCGCTGTTCGCCACCCGTGCGCACGAGCAAGTCGACGTCGGGGACCCCTCCCGGGCAGTGGTTGACCAGGGCGATCGCGCGCTCGAAGTCGTCCCGGGTCATCGACGCGTCGTGCGGGAGGATCGTCGCCGCACGGACCAGCGTGTCACGGGAGGAATAGTCCACCGCCAGCCGCAACGTCATGCCGTCGCAGTCGGCGGTCTCAGCCTCGGCGGCATCGATCGCGCGACGCAGCTCCGGCGACAGCCGGTCCCGTCGCCCGACGACACTCAATCGGATCTCGTTCTCCAGCAGGCGCGGCGTCTCCGAGGCGAGGTGGCGCCGGAAGAGCTTCATCAGCGCGTTGACCTCCTCGGGTGGACGATTCCAGTTGTCCGACGAGAAGGCGTAGAGCGTCAGGTAGCGCACCTCCGATCGGCGCGCGTGCTCCACGATGCGTCGCACGGTCCTGGCCCCGGCGATGTGCCCGAACGTCCGCGGCCGCCCACGCTGCTGGGCCCACCGTCCATTGCCGTCCATGATGACAGCCACGTGGCGGGGATAGTACGAAGCGACCGCCCCCATCGTCGCGCGTCGGCCGTCTCCGGACTCCCGTTTATGCTCGATCTGACTCACCGCTCATGCTCGCGTGTTGACTTGATGATCGCTTCCATATGTCCCAGGTACCGCTCGAGCGCTTGACGACCGGCTGGCGTGAGGGCGAAGTCGGTCTTCGGCATGCGTCCTTCGAACGACTTGTTGCAATTGATGTAGCCCGCGTCTTCCAGCTTGCGCGCGTGCACGCTGAGGTTGCCATCCGTTGTCCCCATCAGCGACTTGAGCTCGTTGAAGCTCAGCGACTCGTTGACGGCCAGCGCCGAGACGATGCCGAGCCGGATGCGCTCGTGAATCAGACGATCAAAGTCGATCGGGGTCGCATCCGTAGCGTACCCGGGGACCGACGTGAGTCCCGCCGCTCCCCTGGCGGGAGCGACCCCCTCGCGGACGCTACCGGGGCGCGCCGATGCGGCCGCGTTACGTTTAGCCACCGTACCTCCGTGAAATCGCGAAGCCGAACAGGATGTGCAGGCCACCGAACCCCGCGGCCATCAGGCCATTGAGGAGCACCGCGCGCAGGTCCGGCGGCCAGGCGGCGAAGACGAGCGGCGCCCCAAGCGCGAGCGCGCCGAAGGCCATGAACATCGCCCCCATCACCGGAATGATCGGCACCGACATCGCGCCGCCCGCCATGACCGCCGCGCCGTACATCATCAGCCACATCCCCGGCAGCGCCGCGAACCAACCGGCGCGCACCGCCACGGCCGTCAGGACCGCTCCAGCCACGAGCGATGGAAAGAAGGCGAGCGCCAACTTCCGAGCGAGCGCGAAGGTGAACGGCGCCTTGGAGATACGCGTCTTGCGGACGGTGAGGTACACCGACGCGGAAAAGGCGAGCGGCGCCGCCAGCATCCACGAGAAGAGCCAGCGCGGCGACCCCACGCTGTTTCCCGCGACCAGGGTCGCAACGAGCGCGAGGATCCCCGTCAGCGAGATCCCTGTGCCGGAGATCGCGGTAAAGGTCCCCGCCCGCTCCATCGTTTCGCGGATGAAGCGAAGGTTGTCCAACGCCCGATCGGAGAGCGCGGGGGGAGGCGTGGGAGGCTCGAGCCTGAGGGGTCGATCCAATCGTGTCATGACGGGAGAATGACGGGTTGAGGCACCGCCGTCAAGTGCTTTGCTTCGTAAAGACGGTTGCGGTCGGGCCCGGTCACGCCAAAGGGCGCCGGATTGATCCCGGCGCCCTCGGCTTCGCTCCCCCCCGCCCCGTCTCGGGTCCTCGCAGTCGTCAGGGGCCGGCCGCGTCGTCGTCGCTGATGGCCGGCGTACCCAGCACCTTTCGCAACTCCGCGATCTTCTCGTCAAGTTCCTTGCGCAGCACGCCGTACCGACGGATCGCATCGCGCCCGATTTTCTGGTCGGCCTGGGTGGTCATGCTGTACAGGTACTGGATCTGCGCCTGCAACTCCGGCTTGGAGTAGCGCACCGCCGGCGTCACGATCTCGGCGCGCAGCGCCTCGAGCGCCTTGAGCGTATCGGCCGCGCTCGACGCAGCGCCGAGTCGCTTGCGGCCGTCCTCGATCTGCGCGGCGAGCTGGTTCACCTCGCTCAGCAGGTCGCGCGTGCGCAGGTTGTGCGCGTACTGCTCCTTCAGGTCGGCCAACGTGACGCCGTCGCGCGCCACGCGCGGATCGATCCGCAACTCGAGCGGCTGGCTCGCCGACCATGAGCCACTCGACAGGCGCACGGTGTAGCGTCCCGGAACCACACGAGGTCCGTTCCGCCCGCTGCGCCCCGGATTCGCGTCCCACGGTCCGGGGACCGCGAAGTCCCAGTACATGCGGTTCATCCCGGCCGAGACCGAGAGACGCGGCGTGCCGGCACGCACAGTGAGCATCTGGCGCATCGATGGTTCGACGCGCGTACTCTCGCCGGCCCCTTCGCTGCTGTACGAGCGCAGCACCTTCCCGCTCGTGTCGAGGATGTCGAGCATCACCGGCCCGGTCGGCGCCTTCGCCATCCAGAAGTCGATCTGGGCACCGGCCGACGGATACTGCGGATCTGCCGGGTCGACGCGAGACGATTCCACGCCGCCGAACGAGCCCGCGTAGCGATGCAGGACCGCCGGGCGGGGCGCCAGCAGCTGCGCGTCGGCGTGCGCCACCTGATCGGACAACTGGTGGAGCGACGACAGGTTGTTCAGGATCCAGAACGCCCGCCCCTGCGTGGACAGAAGGAGGTCGCCGTGCTCGACGCGCATGTCGGTGATGGGCACGACGGGGAGGTTGAGCTGGAACGGTGCCCAGTGCGCGCCGTTATCGAAGGAGATGAACATCCCGAACTCGGTGCCCGCGTACAGCAGTCCTTCGCGCGCCGGGTCCTCGCGCACGACGCGCGTGGGAAAGTCGGCGGGAATGCCGTTGGTCCCCGGGGTCAGCATCGTCCACGAGGCACCGTAGTCATCCGTCTTGTAGACTAACGGCCGAAAATCACCGAGCAGGTAGCAGAGCACCGAGTAGTACGCCGAGCCACGTCGATGGGGGGAGGGCTCGATCTGTGCCGTGCGACAACCGTCCGGCGGTCCCGTGAAGTGATTGCGGGCGAAGTCTCCGGTCGTGGCCACGAGCCCGCGGGGGGTGATGTCCTTCCAGGTCTTGCCATCGTCGCGCGTGATGTAGAACGGCCCGTCGTTGGCTCCGGTCCAGATGACACCCGGTTCGAGGACCGATTCGCGGATGGCGTAGATCACGGAGAAGTATTCCTCCCCGGTGACGTCGATCGTGATCGGTTCACCGCTCGGCGAGTTCTGTCGCTCCGGCGGATTCAGCGTAAGGTCCGGTGAGATCTTCTCCCAGGTGATGCCGCCATCGCGCGTGCGGTGGACGTATTGCGAGCCGTAGTAGACCGTGTTGCGCTCGTGCGGTGAAACCTCCATCGGCGACACACGCTGGAAGCGGAGGATCAGGTCCTTCCCCGGATTGCCGTACAGCGACTGCCCTTCATTCCAGTACGGTTGCTCCTGGCCGCTGCGCATGCTCATGCGTGAAAACTGTCCCTTGCAGGCCCCGTACACCGTGTCCGGGTTCGTCCGGTGCGGCATGATGGGACCGGTCTCGCATCCCGGCCCCGTCATCCACTCCTGCATCGGCGAGTCGGGGCGCCCGCCGGTCAACGGCAGCGAGGGAACGATCAGCGTCGAGTTGTCCTGCTGCGCGCCATAGATACGGTACGGAAACTGGTTGTCGGAGACGACCTGGTAGATCTCGGCGGTCGGCTGGTTATAGAGCGTGGACCAGGTGCGTCCGCCGTTGAGCGACACGGTGGCGCCGCCGTCGTTCGATTGCACCATAAGTTCCGGATCGTTGGGGTTGATCCAGAGGTCGTGGTTGTCGCCGTGCGGGATGTTCTGCGAACGGAAGGTCTTCCCGCCGTCGGTCGTCTTGTAGAAGCCCTCGCTCATCACCCAGACCGTGTTCGGGTCCTTCGGGTGTGCTGCGATGTTGCCATAGTAGAAGGGCCGGGTGAGCATGGGGGCGTAGGTGCTCGCCAGCGTGAACGACTCCCCCGCGTCATCGGAGCGATACAAGCCGCTCCCCGGTTTCGCCTCGATCACCACCCAGACCACGTTAGGCGCGGCCGGGGTGACGGCGATGTTGCTCTTGCCGAACAGCTCGCCCGGGAGTCCGCGCGTGAGCTTCTTCCACGTCGTCCCGCCATCGACCGACTTGTACAGGCCACCCTCGCGTGCGCCGGAGATGATCGTCCACGGCTTCCGCTCGGCGCGCCACATCGACGCGTAGACCACATTGGGATTGCCGGGCATGAACTCGACGTCGACCGCCCCCGTCGAGTCGGAGATGAACAGCACCTTGGTCCACGTCGCGCCGCCGTCGGTCGTGCGGTAGAGCCCGCGATCGGGGGTCGGCTTGAACGGGTTCCCGATCGCCGCCACGAAGACGATGTCCGGATTGTTCGGGTGGATCTCGACGCCGCCGATGTTCCCGACGTTCGTCAGCCCGACCTGCGTCCATGTGGCGCCCTCGTCTGCAGACTTGTAGACGCCGCGTCCGATGGCCACGTTCGAGCGCAGGCCGTCCGACCCCGTCCCGGCGTAGATGATGCGCGGATCGGAATCGGCGACGTCGATGTCGCCCATCGAGCCGACCGAGAAGAACTTGTCGGTCAGGTTCTGCCAGCTCTGCCCCGCGTCGGTTGTGCGCCAGACGCCCCCGCCGGTCGACCCCATGTAGAAGGTGTGCGGCTGCTGCGGGACGCCCGTTACCGTCGTGACGCGACCGCCGCGCGCCGGTCCGACATTGCGATATTCGAGATTCGAGAACAGCGCCTGAGTGACCTCGGTCAGGGGGGCGACCGGCGCGGGCCGAGCCGTCGCGGGGCGCGTCGCAGTTCGCGTCTGCGCTCCGCCGGCCGGCGCGAGCAGGCTGGACGCGACGAGAGCCGCGCCAGCGAGGCGGAGGAGGGGAGAGATCGGACGACGTGCGTGCATCAGGCGCCTCGGAGTGGGGATTGTCTCTTCGTACAACGTTCGGGCGCGTCGGCACGTTGGCGCGGGCGCGGCTGCTCGTCGCTTGCAATCTGCCACGGCGGCAGGGTGTCGGTGAGAGACGACCGCGCCGATTCGCGCAGCCGGCACTGCCCGACCCTCCCTTGCGCCTCCAGCGCCCCGACCTCTCCTTGCGGCGGTGCCGCACGATTGACGCGATCACGGCGATCACGGCGATCGCCGCGACAACCGACCGACTCTTCTCCCGTACGCCATGCCTTTCCAGCACTGTCCTCGAATCGCGGCATCCGCCGGATCCGTTCGCCCGGCGCCCTCGACACGCACTCCGCCTGCAGGCGGCGGACGCGGGATCGCGATCCGACCGACCGTGACGTGGATCGCCGCCCTGTTCGTCCTGCTGGGGCTCGTTCCGCTCGCGGCCGCCCGCGCGCAGGGCGGCAACGACGCGCGGGCGCGGTGGGAGCGCCTCTGCCAGATCCGCAAGGACAAGTTCGACCGCATTCTCCCCGAGGCGATGCGCGAGAACGGCATCGACATGTGGATCGTGGCGATGAAGGAGGGGCACCAGGATCCCATGTGGGACCAGCTCGGCCGCGGGTACACGGGGTCGATCGGCTATTACATCTTCAGCGACCGGGGCGGTGACCGCATCGAACGGGCCGCGTTAGGCATCACCGATCACTTCCGCGGCGCCTGCGGGGCCTATGACATCGACGACGACGCGGCCGACCTCGCCGCCTTCGTGCGCGCGCGCAGTCCATGGCGTATCGGGCTCGACATGTCGGAAGAGATGGGATTCGCCGACGGCCTCTCACACACGCTGTACGCCCACATCGAGAAGACCCTCGGCGCCCCGTATGTCGCGCGTTTCGTCTCGGCGGAGAAGCTGATCTCCGACTTCAGTTCGCGTCGCACGGCGTCCGAAATCGTCGCCTTCGGCGAGGCCGGTGAGATCGGGCGTCGGATCGCCGAGCGTGCGCTCTCCAACGAGGTGATCACTCCGGGGATGACGACGCTCGCCGACGTGGCCTGGTGGATCCAGGAGGAGATGCTGCGACGCGGCCTGGGATCGTCGTTCGAGGTCCCGTCGATCTACATCACGGGACCCGAGGGGATCGCCGCCACGTCCAACGAGCGCATCATTCAGCGTGGGGACCTGCTGATGATCGACTTCGGCGTCGGCTACCTCAACATGTTCACGGACCAGAAGCGCATCGCCTACGTCCTGAAACCGGGTGAGGTGGCACTCCCCGCGAGTTACCAGCGTGCCTTCGACAATGCGCGTCGCGTACGCGACGTCATCCATCGCACCGCGCGAGCGGGCACCACGGCGCAGGCCATGATGGACGAGGTCAACGCGGCGATCGGCACGGCGGGATTTGTCCCGATGCGCGGCTTCAACCAGGTGCGGGCGGATTCCTCCGTCGAGTTCATCATCGGCTGCCACTCGGTTGGCGACTGGGGACACGGGATCGGCCCCTCGATGGCCTTCTTCAATCCTGGGCGACTCCGCTACGAGATCCGGCCGACGAACCTCTTCTCGATCGAGCTCTTCGCGTACACGGCGATCCCGGAGTGGGGAGGAAAGAAGCTCCGGATCCCGCTGGAGGACGACGCCATCGTCACGACGCGCGGCGTGGAATGGCTGTATCCAGTCAACGAGCGCATCCTGCTTGTGCGCTGATCGCACGACCGACACCGGTGTCGCGCGAGCGCCGGCGGCCTGAGATGCCGCGGCGGCTCCCGGACGCACTGCGGGGGAGCAGCCGTTGGCTGCTCCCCCGCGTGCTCAACGCCGGCGTGGTCGATGTCAGGGCTTGCGCTTTCCCCAGAGCGGGGGCGGCGGTTCGGCCATCAGCTTGACGGGGTTCGCCTCCAGCAGGCGCAACGCTTCCTGCACGGCGCGTTCGAGCTGCGGGTCATGCCCGGCAATCACCTCCTTCGGCGTATTCTCCACGTCGATGTCCGGTGCTACGCCCTCGTTCTCCACCGCCCACTTGCCGTCGCGGCTGAAGAAGCCGCCGCGGGGGGCGATCATCGTTCCGCCGTCAATGAGCGTGGGCGTATCCCACGTCCCCACGAGCCCTCCCCACGTGCGCTTGCCGACGAGGGTCCCGACCTTCCGCCGCTTGAACATGTACGGCATCAGGTCGCCGCCCGATCCCGCCATCTCGTTGATGATCATCACCTTCGGCCCCCAAATTCCGGCAGCGGGTGATGTGAACGGGACGTGGTCGCCTTCCCGGTTGTTGAAGTAGCCGTCGAAGTCGCGCTGCAGGATGTCGATAATGTAGTCCGCGGCCGATCCGCCCCCGTTGAATCGTTCATCAATCACCGCCCCCTGCTTCTGCTGCTGGGCGAAGTAGTAGCGATTGAACGAGGTGTAGCCGGGCTGGCTGGTGTTGGGAATGTAGACGTAGGCGAGCTTCCCCTTCGAGAGCGAATCCACCATCCGACGGTTCCCCTCCACCCACGCGCGGTTGCGAAGACCTCCCTCGTTCGGGACGGGGACGACGGTTACGCGCCGCGTTCCGGCCATCTCTGGTGATGCGCCGATCGTGAGCACGGTCTGGCGATTCGCCGTGCCGTCCAGCAACCGGTAGATGTTGTCGGGTGCCCGAAGCTCGACGCCGTCGATGGCGAGGATGTACTCCCCGACCTTCACGTCGAGACCCGGGCCGCTGAGCGGTGCACGCAGTTCGGGATTCCAGTTTTCGCCGTCGTAGATGCGGGCGATCCGATAGCGCCCGTTCTGCACGGAGAAGTCCGCACCGAGCATGCCGACGTTCGCCCGCGGGACTTCCGGCATGTCGCCGCCGCGCACGAACGAGTGCCCGATCGCCACCTCGGCGCCGGTCATGTCGAGCAGGTAGCCGAAGTCCTCGCGATGGGCGACATAGGCCACGAGCGGCTCGTACATCGCCTTCACCTTCTCGTAGTCGGCACCCTGCATGTTGCTGACATACAGGTACTCACGCTGGTTGCGCCAACCTTCGGCGAACATCTGCTTGTACTCGGCCCGTGGGTCGACGAGCATGCGCAGCGCCACGTTGAGCTTTCCCTGTCCGGCGGTGGGCACGGTCCCCTCGGTGTTCACGATCGCCAGCGAGGGCTGTGATCCGCCGGCGCGCCACAGGAGCTTGCGACCGTCCTGCGAGATGGTGAACTGCGCCACGTTCTGGGCGAAGACCGTCGCCTTCCGCTCCTTGAAGGTGAAGCGGTGCAGCACATCGCCACCCGGCGCCTGCCCCGGCGCGCTCGCCGTGCCGGCGTCCGGCACGTTCTCCAGGAAGAAGACGGTGCCGGCGATCCCACCCGTGAGGGCGCTGTAATCGCGCGGAACCACGCCTAACGAGATGACGCGGTTGTTGATTCCATCGAAATCGATGCTGACCGGTGCCGGGGCGGGTGTGGCGTCCCGGTTGCCCGGCTGACCTTCCGGCGGTGCCACTGGCGTCGCGGCTCCCCCGTCGCGCCGCTCCGCGCCCCCCCGCCCTTCTTCGTCCGACTCCGGCGCCATCGGCGACGGCTCGGTCTTCTTCAGCACCGCCGCGTATACCGCGCGCGTGACGGGGTGATCGTACGACGACATGTCGAGCCACCCCGTTCGCGGCCCGAAGTCGGTCGACGCCAGCCAGTACAGGTACTTGCCACTGGCGTCCCACGCGGGCCAGGTGGCGTCCGCCATGCCGTCCGACAGTTGGCGCGTCGTCCCACCCTGCACATCGTACACGAAGATCGCACGGAAGTACGACGGGAGGCGCTTGGAGTAGGCGATCCAGCGCGAATCGGGGCTCCAGACGGGATTGAGCGACCGATCGGGAAGCATGAACGGATCGGTATCGACCTTCGTCGAGCGACCCGACACGACCTCCGTCACCCAAACACGCAAGTGCGCGTCCGTGTAGAGAATCCGCGTCCCGTCGGGCGACCAGGCGGGGGTGTAGTAGTACGAGGGCTCGGGGAGCGTGATCGCGCGCGGCGGCGTGATGCCGTCCTGCGACTCGATCAAGAGCTTGTATGCCCCGCCCGCATCCGAGAAGTAAGCCACCGACTTGCCGTCCGGCGACCAGGTCGGCGTGCGTTCGGCGCTCCCCGACGAGCGCGTGAGGTTGCGCCAGTCCCCCTTTTCGGCCGGAACCGTGAAGATCTCGCCGCGCGCCTCGAGGGCCGCACGCTTGCCGGTGGGGGAGAGCGCCATGTTGACGACGCGCGCCGAGACGTCCTTCCACTCCGGCGTCAGCCACGGAAAGTCACCACGCACCGTGATGTCGAGACGCTTGTGGGCCTTGGTGCGCGGATCGAGCGTATGCAGGTATCCCGCCTGCTCGAACACGACCATGCCGCCGCCGGCGTCGATCGCCTTGACGTCGAAGTCGGTGAAGTGCGTGAGCTCCTCGAGCGCCTTCGTCCTGGAGTCATACGACCAGACGTTGTGGACCCCGTCGCGATCCGAGGCGAAGTACACGACGTCGCCGATCCAGACGGGATCGATGTCCTTGGAGTCGGTCCACGGCGGCGACTGCACCTCGTGACTCGCCAGGTCGAAGATCCAAATGGCGCGGTTCTGGCCTCCGCGAGAGTTGCGCCGCTCGTCGTCCCACGACCCGTTCATCCGGTAGGCGACACGCTTGCCGTCGGGGGCAATCTTGCCCTGGAATGCGCGCGGCATGGGGAGCGAGACGGCGACGTCGCCCTGCGTCGAGACCGTCCAGAAATTCGGCTGGTTGGTGCCTGACTCCCGCGAGGAGGCGAACAGAACGCGCGCCCCATCCGGCGTCCAGCCCTGGACGATATCCGCTCCCGGGTGGTAGGTGAGGCGCTTGGGCTCCCCCCCTTCGGCGGCGACGACGTACACGTCGGTGTTCCCCGCGTACTGCCCTGAGAAGGCGATCCACCGCCCATCGGGGGAGAAGCGCGGGTTGGTGGTGACCCCCTGAAAGCTCGTGAGGCGGCGAGCATCGCCACCGTCGCGGGGCGCCACCCAGAGGTTGTTGCCGTAGGCGAACGCAACCTGTGTTGCGCTAATCGTTGGTTGCCGCAGCAGGCGCGTCTGCGCGCCCGCGGGGGCAACGGCGGCGACGCACGCGAGCGCCGCGAGGAGAGGACGTCGGTCCATCGGTCATGACGGGGTATGAGACGGGCCCTCCAGCCGCCATGGCCGGAAGACCCTCCAATCTTGCCGACGGGACAGCGCGAGGGCTACCGCCCCCCCGGCATCAGCCGACTGCTACCAGCGGCTGACGCGACGCTCGCAGTAGTCGCGAATGCGACGGCGCTCGGACAGCGCCTCCCGGCGACTGTCATTCCGGTCCCAGCGAGAGCGACGCCACAGGTCGCGCTCACACGTGCGATAGGCGTTCCACTGTCGGCTGCTCCAGCGGTGCGTGCGCCGATCGAAGTCGCGCTGCTCGCGCTCATACACCTTCCAGTCATCGTGGCCGTATCCGCGCCTGTCGTTCCGCGCGTCGCGGCGATCGCGGTCGTTCCGGTCGTTCCGGTCGTTCCGGTCGTCGCGCCCGCGCTCCCAATCCCATCGCCCGTCGCGATCGCGCGTGCGACCGGACGCATCCCGGTCCCTGCTCACCCCCCCGGGGCGGATATCCACAGGCGATTGCGCCCGTGCGACCACCGGCGTGGTTGCGACGAGTGCAGCCCCAATCAGGGCAAACAAGGCGGTCCGCATGATTCCTCCCGTGCGAGTGGTAGTGACGTGCACCCCGCGCGCACCGCGCGCCGACGATCACACGTCCGCCTCCATGGATGGGCAGCATCAGTGCCACCGATGGTGCGTCGCGACCGCTGCCGGGCAACCCGTTGACGCGAAAGAGCTTGCGCGCAGCTGGCCGACGCGCCGTCAGGGGTCGGTGTCGCCCGTGGGGGACGGATCGATGTCCTCGTCGATGGCGAGCGTTGGCCGGCGGGACGCTACGGGATCGCGCCCGCCCCTCGTTAGGTGACCGGTTGCAGCGCGGCGCTCGTCGCTAAGGTGCGGTCCACTCCGACGCACGCCTCGTCGCACGCCGCGTCGCCCGCCCCTCCCGGCTCGTCAGTCCTGACTCCGCGTCCAGACACG